>CALXZC010000014.1 GCA_944393135.1 uncultured Clostridia bacterium
AATGTAAAAACGATATTATAATACCACAATAAAAGTGCCTCAAAGCACAAAACATCCCCTTTTATTTTATAGAGAGTTGCTAGAAATAGTAGCTCTCGTTTTGATTTATCTTACAAAAATGTCATTTTTAATTTTCAAAAGTATGGTATAATGCTTTTAGGAGGACAAAAATATGCAAAAAATATTGATAGTAGAAGATGATAAAAAATTAAGAAAAGAATTAGAAACATTTTTGACTAAACATGGTTTTATTGCAAAAGGATTAGAAAAATTTGATAATACAATTCAAGATATTTTAAATGAAAATGCTGATTTAATATTATTAGATATAAATTTACCATATACAGACGGTGAATTTGTATGTAAGGAAGTTAGAAAAACATCAGATGTTCCAATAATAATGGTAACAAGCAGAGATAATGAAATAGATGAATTAATGAGCTTAAATTACGGAGCAGATCAGTATGTAACAAAACCATATAACATACAAATATTACTTGCTAAAATAAATGGTTTACTAAAAAGAAATAAAAAATCAGATAAAGAAATGCAAGAAATTGAATGTGATGGTTTTAAACTAAACATTGCAGAAAGAGTAATTAAAAAAGATGATAGAAAAATTGAACTTACTAAAAATGAATACACTATTTTATATTACTTATGTATCAATAGAGGAAGAATTGTATCAAGAGATGAGATAATGGACTATTTGTGGGAAAGTGAAGAATTTATTGATGATAACACTTTAAGTGTAAATGTAAAAAGATTAAGAGGAAAATTAGAGGAATTAGGACTTGTAGATAGAATTGAAACAAGGAGAGGACAAGGTTATATATTAAAATGAGATTTAGAGATTATATAAAAGAAAAAATGGTTTTAATTATTGGTACAATACTTGCTTTAGTGAGTGTAGAAATTTTATTACTTGCTTACAATATTAGTATTTTAATAAGAGTATATTGTGCATTTATTATTATTTTTATATTGGTACTTGCAATATTAATTGAATATAAAAAGAAAAAAGATTACTATAATGAATTAATAAAAAATATGGAAGATTTAAAAGAAAAGTATTTAATTTCAGAAATAATAAAAACACCTAATTTTATAGAAGGCAAAATATTAAAAGATATACTGCAAGATACAGGGAAATCAATGCTTGAAAATGTGAACTATTATAAAAACATTCAAGAAGATTATAAAGAATATATTGAATTATGGATTCACGAAGTTAAAATACCTATTGCAGCAAGTAAAATGATTATAGAAAATAATAAAAATGAAGTAACAAAAAGCATAGATGAAGAATTAGATAAAGTAGAAAACTATACAGAACAAGCCTTATTCTATGCCAGAAGTAATGCAGTAGAAAAAGATTATATTATAAATAAAACAAACTTAAAAGAAATAGTAAATGGAGCAATTTTAAAGAATAAAACTACACTTTTAAATGAAAAAGTATCAATAGAACTTTCAAATTTAAAAGAAGAAGAAGTATATACAGATAGCAAATGGGCAGTATTTATAGTAAATCAAATTATACAAAATGCTATAAAATACTCTAAAAAGGAAAATAAAAAAATAGAAATTTCCTCACAAGAAAAAAATGATAAAGTAATTTTATATATTAAAGATAATGGAATAGGAATTAAAAAGGGAGAAATAACAAGAGTATTTGAAAGAGGATTTACTGGTGAAAATGGAAGAATTATAGGTCAAAAATCAACTGGAATTGGACTATATCTATGTAAAAAATTATGTGATAGACTAGGATTAGGAATAGAATTAAATTCAGAAAAAGATAAGGGAACAGAAGTTAGAATAATCTTTCCAAAGAATAGTTATACGAATTTTTAATAGCTCTTTTTATAGGGGCTATTTTTTCTTATCTTACAAAAATGTAAGACAAATGTAAGATTAAAAAATGGCAAGGAAATATTTAAAGTTTTATAATATAGTTAGAACATAGGAAAGGAGATTTTATAATGAGTAATGTATTAGAGGTAAAAAACATTGAAAAATACTATGGAAATAAATCAAATTTAACAAAGGCGATAGATGGTATTAGTTTTAATGTTGGAGAGGGAGAATTTGTTGGAATAATGGGAGCATCAGGATCAGGTAAAACAACATTATTAAATTGTATTTCAACAATAGACAGAGTAACAGCAGGAAAGATTATTATAAATAATCAAGACATTACAAAATTAAAAGGAAATAAGCTAAACAAATTTAGAAGGGAAGAATTAGGATTTATATTTCAAGATTTTAACTTGTTAGATACTCTAACAGCTTATGAAAATATTGCACTTGCTTTAACAATTCAAAAAGTAAATTCACACGAAATAGATAAGAAAGTTAAAGAAATAGCACAAAAACTTGAAATATCAGAAATACTAAATAAATATCCTTATCAAATTTCTGGAGGGCAAAAACAAAGAGTTGCAAGTGCAAGAGCAATTATAACAAACCCTAAAATGGTACTTGCAGACGAGCCAACTGGAGCATTAGATTCAAAGTCAGCAAGACAACTATTAGAAACATTTGAACACTTAAATCAAAAATTAGGTGCTACAATTTTAATGGTAACGCATGATGCTTTTACAGCTAGTTATGCAGAAAGAATTATATTTATTAAAGATGGAAAGATATTCAATGAATTAGTAAAAGGTGAAGATACAAGAAAACAATTTTTTGAAAAAATAATTGAGGTACAAACACTTCTTGGAGGTGATTTGAACGATGTTATTTAAGTTATCTTTTAGAAATATGAAAAAGAGTTTTAAAGATTATGCAATATACTTTTTAACTTTAGTATTAGGTGTAGCGATATTCTATATGTTCAATAGTATAGACAGTCAACAAGCAATGATAGAAGTATCGCAGTCAACCAGAGAAATGATACAATTATTAATTCAAATGCTTGGGATGGTTTCAGTATTTATTGCTATAGTTCTAGGATTTCTAATTGTATATGCAAATAACTTTTTAATAAATAGAAGAAAAAGAGAATTTGGTATATATATGTCGCTTGGTATGGGCAGAAGGCAAATATCTGGAATTATTTTACTTGAAACAATACTAATTGGAATTTTATCATTAGCAGTTGGACTATTTATAGGAATATTTGCATCACAGTTTATGTCTATATTAGTTGCAAAATTATTTGAAGCAGATATGAGTGAATTTACATTTGTATTTTCAAAAGATGCTTGTATAAAGACTTGTATATATTTTGCAGTAATGTATATTGCAGTAATAATATTTAACACATTAACTATTTCAAGATATAAACTAATTAATTTACTAACAGCAGTAAAGAAAAATGAAAAAGTTAAATTAAAAAATCCAATTATTTCTATACTTATATTTATTGCATCAAGTGTATTACTTGGATATGCCTATTATCTAGTAACTGGAGGAGTTTATGAATTAAAAACAGGTGAACAATTATTAAAGCCAATTCTAATGGGAGTAATAGGAACAGTTGGAGTATTCTGGTCATTATCAGGATTTATATTAAGACTTATACAAACAAGGAAAAGTGTTTATTTAAAAGGAACAAATATGTTTGTGTTAAGACAATTAAATAACAAAATAAATACTAATATAGTTAGTATGACAGTTATTTGTTTAATGTTATTTATGACAATTAGTGCATTATCAAGTAGTTTATCAATACAATCAGCATTGGATTCACAATTAGAAAAATTTACACCTGTAGATGTTAATCTATATAAAACAGCATATCTACCAGAAAGTTATGTAAGCTCATATAGTGGAAAAACAATATATAATACAGAAGAACAAATAGAAGATTCAAAACATCCAGTAAGTTATACACTTGAAACAAATGGATATGATATGAATAATTTAAAAGATATTGTAGAAATACCAATCTATGCAATACCAGAATGGACTTTAAAGTATAGTCTAGGAAATTACTATGAAAAGGCTAAATCACAATTTTCAATGCTAACTTATGATACACCAGAATCAGTAATTAAAATATCAGACTATAACAAAATTGCAAAATTATATGGAGAAGAAGAGTATTCGCTAAACGATGATGAATATATAGTTCTTTGTGATTTTGAACAAATGATAGATTTAAGAAATGAAGCATTAAAGCAAAATTCCAATATAGAAATAAACGGAAAAACATATCATGCAAAATACAAAGAATGTAAAGATGGTTTTGTACTTATGAGTACTAGCAATATGAATGCAGGTATTATATTAGTTCCAGATAGTTTTGAGATAAAAGAAGAAAATACAGAACAATACTTTTTAGCAGCTAACTATAATGCAGAAACTGAAGAAGAAAAAATTGAGTTAAATAATGTTCTTGCAGGTGAAGTTGATAGTGAATTATTTGACAATTTATCAGAAAAAGAAATAAATCTTGAAGGAATGACAAAAATTAGCTTAACAGAAGCTAGTAAAGGTTTATCAACAATTATCATATTTATAGCAATTTATTTAGGTATTGTATTCCTTATTGCAAGTTCAGCTATTTTAGCATTAAAACAATTAACTGAAAGTTCTGACAACAAACAAAGATATACAATATTAAGAAAAATTGGTTGTGATGAAAAAATGATAAATCAAGCACTATTTAGACAAATATTCATATTCTTTATGATGCCACTTACTTTAGCAATAGTACATTCAATATTTGGAATTAAATTTATCTTATCAATGCTTGCAGCACTTGCATCACCAGACGAATTATTACCATCAATTATTGTAACGGCAGTAATTATTGGAGCAATTTATGGATTATATTTCCTAGCAACATATTTCGGAAGTAAAAACATAATTAAAGAGGAGGAATAGAGTAATGTTCGGTTTCTTTAAATTAATTATAGTATTTATAGTTGGACTAATAATTTTAGGAGCTAGTTTTTTTACAAGCATTTTTACGAATAGTGCAGTTTCAAAAGATAGTGCTATGAATACTTATAATAACTTTTTACAAGATGTTTCGAGTTTAGGAATTACAAGTGATAACAAAATACAAGGAGAAAGAACATTTGGAATTGATGAATATGTTGGAACATACAAAGCAAACTACAATAATACAACAAAGGAAGAAACTATATTTGGTGGTACTGCTTTAGATAGAGAAAATGGAAATACCATAAAACTTAAAATAAAAGTAGATAAACAAAATGGAGATATAGAAATTATAAACAAACTAGGAACTGAAAATGAAATTTTAATAAATGATACTGGAGAAATAGAGAAAACTATTGATGTCAAAGAAAAAAGTTATTATTTAATAATTAAAACAAATAACTTTACTGGAAATGTCGATATATTATCAGAGTAGGAGGTATTGAAAATGGAAAGTTTTAAAGAAAAATTGCCAATGATAATAGCAGTAATTATAGTGATAGCTTTAATGGTTGGAGCATACTACTTTTTAGTAATACATAAAGACTTATATTATACACAGATAGATAATACAAAAATACAGGAAATTACCGAATCAGGAGGTATGAAGTACGAATATACATTAACAGCATATAACAAAAATGGAAAAGATAAAGAAATTAAATTTAAAACAAGTAGAGAATTAAGAGAAGATGCTTATTTGGAATTAGAAGTAATGCAAATTCGTGGAGTTGTAAATTGGAAAGAAGTACAAGAAAGTGAATTACCAGAAGATGTTAAAACAGCAATGAATGTAGAATAATTAGAAAAATAAATGGAAAAAGAAACGAGGTGGTAAAAGATGAAAAAAATATTTAAAGTATTAATTTTCTTGTTACTAATTGGAATGAGTATAGCACTATTATTCATTGGTAATGGCTATAATATGTATAAAGAAGCAATAGAAAGTATGCCTCTTGAAGAAAAAGTAGAAGAAATTAGGTCAAAAGAAAATTATGCAGAGTTTTCAGAATTACCACAAATGTATGTAAATGCAGTAATAAGTGTAGAAGATAAAAGATTTTATAAGCATAATGGAATAGATATAATCGCAATAGGTAGAGCAGCAATAAATGATATAAAAGCAATGGCTTATGTAGAAGGTGGAAGTACAATAACACAACAATTAGCAAAAAATATGTACTTTACACAAGAAAAGAAAATAGAAAGAAAGATTGCTGAAGTATTTATGGCTTGGAATATAGAATCGCATTACTCAAAAGAAGATATATTTGAATTGTATGTAAATAACATTTTCTTTGGAGATGGCTATTATACAGTAAAAGAGGCTTGCGGAGGATACTTTAATAAAGAATTAAATGAAATGACAGATTACGAATGTATATTACTTGCAGGTATTCCAAATGCACCATCAGTTTATGCACCAACTAAAAATCCAGAACTTGCTAAACAAAGGCAAAGACAAGTAATGAAAAAAATGATAGAAAACAAATTTTTAACAGAAGATGAAGCAAAAGAAATTTTAAAACAAGCAGAATAAATAACTGTGCTAAATGGAGGAAAAATATGAAACAAGAAAGTAATGTAGAAAAATTGTCAGGATTGATTTTGAAATTATTAAAAATATTTATTGCTTTTATAATACTTGCTGTAATTGCAATAATAGGTTTAGGAATATATGCTTTGACTACAAAAGGAGATAAACAAGCAGAAAGTAAGGAAGTAGCAATATACCAATACAACGATATTGTATATCCAGTAGGAACAGAAATAATCTAGTAAAATTTATAAAAAATTAAGAATTAATAAAAAGAATCATAAGAATTGTAATTTATAATAGATAAAGAGGAGAAAAAATTGGAGTATGGAAGAAACAAGCAATTCAATTATGATAATAGATAAAGAAAAAATAATACAAAAGCTAACAAAAATATTTTGGATATTTTTAATAGGTAGTATATTAGGTTATGGTATAGAAATGGTTGTTGGTTTAGTACAAAACGGACATTTTGTATCAAGACAAGGTTTATTATTTGGACCGTTCATACAAGTATATGGAGTAGGACTTGTTGCTTATTATTTAGTTATCTCAAATATAAGAAAGAAAAGCTATATAAAAATATTTTTTATAACAATGTTGCTAGGAGGAATAGTAGAATATCTATTTTCTTATTTACAAGAAACTTGGTTTGGAACAATATCTTGGGATTATAGCAATTTATTATTCAATATACATGGAAGAACAAGTTTATTACATTGTTTATATTGGGGAATAGGTGGAGTTCTATTTGTAAGATTTATATTACCACTTGTCCGTAACTTAAATGAATGGTGTAAAAATACAAATTTTAGATATATAACAGCTTTTTTAGTATTATTCATAACTTTTGATATAGTAATGTCAGGTATGGCTGGATCAAGACAATTAGAAAGAAAAAATAATATTGCAGCTAATGGATATATAGATAATTTTTTTGATGAATATTATCCAGATGAAAAGTTAGAGCAAATATATTCAAATGCAAAAACCGTAAATTAGTATAGTGCTAATTGTAGATGAAGCAATTAGCACACAAAACATCCCCTTTTATTTTCGAGAGAGAATCACTTCAGATGTGGTTCTCTTTTTAATAATTTTACAAAAAAGTATTGACATATATTTAAAAGTGTTATAATATAAATATAACAGATATAACAAATAAAACAGTAAGGAGGGAAAATATGAATATAATATTAAGTAATAGTAGTGGAATACCAATTTTTGAACAAATAGAAAATGCTATTAAAGAAGCTATATTTTCCAATGAATTGAAAGAAGAAGATATGTTACCATCTGTAAGAAATTTAGCAAATGATTTGAAAATTAGTTTTTTAACAGTAAAAAGAGCTTATGATGAATTAGAAAAGGCTGGATTTATAAAAACAGTACAAGGAAAAGGAAGTTTTGTTGCTCCTAAAAATTTAGACCTAATCAAAGAGGAAAAACTAAAAGAGATTCAGGATTATATAGAGAAAGTGTATAACATTTCAAAAATAGCAAATATATCAGAAGATGAAGTAAAGGAAATATTTAGAATGATATTTGAGGAGGAAATTTAAAATGGATAATAACATTGAATTGCAAAATGTTTCAAAAAAATATAAAGGTTTTGAACTTAAAAATATTAGTTTTAATGTTCCACAAGGTTGTATAGTAGGACTAATAGGAGAAAATGGAGCAGGGAAAACAACTACAATTAAGTCTATCTTAAATATAAGCAAATGTGAGGGAATTGTAAAGATATTTGGAAAAGATAATATAAAATATGAAAAAGAGATTAAAGAAGAAACAGGTGTTGTGTTAGATGATAGTTTTTTATCAGATTATCTAACAGCAAAACAAGTTAATCTAATTATGAGAGAATTCTATAAAACTTGGAACGAGAATAAATATATAAATTTATTAAAACAATTTAATATACCAACAGATAAATTGATAAAGGATTTTTCAAGTGGAATGAAAATGAAATTAAAAATTGCAACAGCAATATCTCATAATCCAAAACTGTTAATATTAGATGAACCAACAAGTGGTCTTGATCCAGTTGTAAGGAATGAAATATTAGATATATTTAGAAAATATATAGAAGAAGATGAAACAAGGTCAATATTATTATCAACACACATTACAACAGATTTAGAACATATATCAGATTATATTGTATTTATTGAAAAAGGAAAAATAATATTTAATTTACCAACAAATGAACTATTAGAAAATTATGGAATAATTAAATGTAGTAAAAATGACTTTCTAAAATTAGATGAAAATGATTATATTTCTTATCAAAAAGGACAATATCAGTATGAAGTATTAACAAGTAATAGGAATACTATTAGGAATAAATATAATATTACAACTATTGATAAGCCATCTATTGAAGATATAATGTTATTTTATATTAAGGGGGAAAAATAGTTATGATAAAAGGATTATTGAAAAAAGATTTATATAATTTAGCTACATATAAGACATCGTTAATTATAATAATTTTATTTTGCAGTATTGCAATAATAGGAACAGAGTCTATTACTATTGCACCAGCTATAATTTGTGGAATAGTAGGAATGATTTCACTATCAACATTTAGTTATGATGAAATATCAAAATCAAATAAATATATTTTAACACTACCGACTGACAGAAAAGAATTAGTAAAAGAAAAATATATATTAGCAATAGTAGCAACTGTATTAGGTGGAATATTAGGAATGGTACTAACTATAATAGTTGTAAATATTATGAATTATTTAAGACCTGAAAACATAATAACTCTTGATTATAAGAGTTTAGTTATATCAACATTGGGAGGAATTTTTGCAATATCTTTTTTACAATCAGTTCAGATTCCAAGCATTTATAAATGGGGAGCTGAAAAAGGAAGAATACAAATGTTTATTCTAGTGCTTATTATAGTTGCTATACTTGGTGGAATATACTTTTTAATTAACAAAACTAATATCAATATTGATATGGAAATGATAAAGAATTTTATAAATAAATTCGGAGTGTGGATACTAATTATAAGTACAGTAATTATGTATTATATATCTTATAAAATTGCATATAAAATATATAAAAACAAAGAAGAATAGCCTATAACCTGCCAAAGGCAGTTTATATATAGATGTAGCAACAAGGTTTTGTTAAATAATTTTAAGGAGGAACTAATATGAACAGAAAGTTATCTTACAATGGTAAAGAACTGTATCAAATGTCAGTTGACGAATTAAAAGCACAACTAAAAATCAATCAATTAAGACTAAAAGAAAGAGCTATATGTTTCCTTTTAGGAGCTTTGGTACTGGCGTTTGTGCATCCAGTTTTAGCAGTTATTCCAATAGCAATACTATTGATTACGAGATATTGGTTATTACAAAATAATCACGAAATACAAAATGAAATAAACAGAAGATAATTATAGTTCAATATATAGCTAATTAAGGTTGTATATGTTGCTACATGAATAAGTATGCGTGGGAGTAATTATTGATGAAATAATTGCTCCCACACTTATCTTACAAAATTGTAATATTAATGCAAGTTAAATAAATATGAAAATGAAAAAACATATTATATAATATTCAAAAAAATGGAGTAAAAAATGAATAAAAATAAATTAAGAGAAGAATTAATAATATTTTTTTGGATATTTATAATAGGAAGTATTGCAGGATTTATATTTGAAATAGCAGTAGTGCTTTTTCAAAAAGGACATTTTGAATTAAGACAAGGTTTAATATATGGACCCTTTATACCTGTTTATGGAATAGGTGCAATGCTTTATTATGTGGTTTTAGATAAGTTCAAGTTGAAAAATAAACTACAGATTTTTTTAATAACAATGTTGTTAGGTGGACTAACAGAATACTTATGTTCTTTTATGCAAGAAAAATTATTTGGAACGATATCTTGGGATTATTCATATTTACCATTTAATATTCAAGGTAGAACAAGTTTGTTACATTGCATTTATTGGGGAATAGGTGGAATTTTATATGTTACATATATAGAGCCTTTAATTGAAAAAATGCGAGAAAAGATAAATAAAAATATTATAAGAATAATTACTATTATACTTGCAATATTTATGATTTTTGATATAACTATTTCTTGGATGGCAGCAGAAAGACAAATTGAAAGGAAAAGTAATGTTGAGCCAGAAAATAAAATGGATTTATTTTTTGACGAATATTATCCAGACGAATATATAGATAGAATTTTTAATAATAAAAAATATGTATTTTAAAATAAATATAAACATGCTATAATGCTATGGGAGTGTACGAAATGTTTAAGATTATTATTGTTGAAGATGATAAAGAAATAAGGGAAGAATTAAAAATATTATTAGAAAATAGTGGGCATAAAGTTAAATTAATAGAAGATTTTGATAATGTTGCAGATAAGATAATAAAAGAAAATGCTCATCTTGTATTATTAGATATAAATTTGCCAAATAAAAGTGGATATGAAATTTGTAGTAAAGTAAGAGTAGTATCAAAGATTCCAATAATATTTGTAACAAGTAGGAATAATTCTATGGATGAACTTAAAGGAATAATGTTGGGTGGAGATGATTATATAGAAAAGCCATATAATGTGCCAATATTGTTAGCGAGAATACAAAATATATTAAATAGAACATATCAAAATGAACAAAAAGAAAGTAAAATTGAATATAAGGGTGTTATATTAGATATATTAAAATCAACAATAAAATATCAAGATAAAGAAATAGAATTAACTAAAACAGAGGTTAAGACATTATATTATTTATTAAAAAATAAAGATATTATAGTTCCAAGAGCGGATATAATTAATTATCTTTGGGATAATGAAGTTTATGCAGATGACAACAGTTTGAGTGTTATTATAACAAGAATTAGAGAAAAATTAAAAGAATTGGGAATAGAAAATTTCATAGAAACAAAGAGAGGACAAGGATATAAACTATGAAGTTCACGAAATATATAAAAGACAAAATATACTATATATTAACTTTTAGTATATATATTATTTTAATTTCAATATATTTAAAAGCAATGGAAACAGAAATACCAGCCATTATTATAGTTATTGCCATATCAACAATTTTCTTTTGTGCAGGTTTTATTATTAGTTATCTAAAATCAAATAAATATTTGAAAGACATTGATAAAATGATGGACAATTTAACAGAGAAATATTTGATAACTGAAATTATGCCAAAGCCAAGCAGAGCAGAAAGACTTGCTTATTATAGAATTTTAAAAAAGGCAAATAAATCAATGCTAGAGAATATATCAATTATAAAACAGCAACAGAAAGATTACAAAGAATATATAGAAAGTTGGGTACACGAAATAAAAATACCAATTACATCAGTAAAATTACTATGTGAAAATAATAAATCAGATATTACTACTAAAATAGATGAAGAAATAGAAGAAATAAACAATTTTGTTGAACAAGCATTATTTTATGCAAGAATGGATCAAGTTTCAAATGATTTTATGATAAAAAATATAAATTTGAATAATGTAATAAAAAATGTGTTAGCTAGAAATAAGAAAATAATGATACAAAATAACATGAAAGTGGAATTAAATAATGTTAATACAAATTGTTATACTGATGAAAAATGGTTAGAATTTATTATAAATCAAATTATACAAAATGCAATTAAATATAGAAAAGAAAAAAATGCTAACATTATAATAACAATTTCTGAAAATAAAGAAAATGTTATTTTAAATATTAAAGATAATGGAATAGGTATAAAGACAAGTGAAATAGATAGAATTTTTGACAAAGGATTTACTGGAACAAATGGAAGAAATCAAAAGAAATCAACTGGAATCGGATTATATCTATGCAAGAGGCTGTGTCAAGAAATAGGAATGGAGATAGAAGCAAATAGTAAAGAAAACGAATTTACAGAAATCAAAATTATAATTCCAAGAAATAAGAAAATAGATGAAAAGTAGCCCTCTAAAATAGAGGAAATTTTTATCTTACAAAATTGTAAGATAAATGCAAGGTAATTCTATACAACAAAACTAAAATTCACTTTATAATAAAATAAAAAGGAGGAGTGATTATTTTGAAAAAAATATTAAGAGTAGATAAAATACAAAAATACTATGGAAATAAAGACAATATTACAAAGGCTATAGATGGAATTAGTTTTGATGTAGAAGAAGGCGAATTTATTGGAATTATGGGAGCAAGTGGTAGTGGTAAAACTACACTTCTAAACTGTATTTCAACTATTGACAATGTAAGTGCAGGTCATATTTACTTGGAAAATCAAGACATTACAGAAATAAAAGAAGAAGATATAGCAAAATTTAGAAGGGAAAATTTAGGATTTATATTTCAAGATTTTAACTTATTAGACACATTAACAGTCGAAGAAAATATAGCACTAATTCTAACAATAAATAAAATACCAGAAAAAGAAATTGACAAAAAAGTAATTGAAATTGCAAAAAAATTAGGCATAGATGATATTTTAAATAAATATCCATATCAAATATCTGGTGGGCAAAAGCAAAGATGTGCATCTTGTCGAGCCATAGTTAATAATCCTAAAATAATATTAGCAGATGAGCCAACAGGAGCATTAGATTCTAAATCAGCAAGACAATTACTAGAAATAATGGAAGATATGAACAAAAGTATGAAAGCAACTATTTTAATGGTTACACATGATCCATTATCAGCAAGTTACTGTAGTAAAATACTCTTTTTAAAAGATGGAAAAATCTTTAATAAAATAGAAAAGGGTGAAAAAAAGAGAAATGATTTTTATAATGAAATACTAGATGTTTTAGCACTTCTTGGAGGTGATACAAGAGATGTTAGGTAAATTATCTTTTAGAAATGCAAAAAGACAAGCAAGAGATTATATTATATATTTTATAACTGTTATTATATCAGTAGCACTTATGTTTAGCTTTAATTCTATTGCTGTTTCAAATGACATAAAAGAGTTATCAACCTATATGGAAGATTTTTCAAAAGCAATAACAGTAATAAGTATAATTATTATTTTAGTTATGGCTTGGCTTATTAATTATTGTATGAGATTTATGTTAGAAAAAAGAAGTAAAGAATTTGGAACATATCAAATACTAGGAATAGAGAAGAAATCAATTAGTAATATGTTTACATTAGAAAATCTTATTATAGGAGCAATAGCCTTTATAATAGGAATAATAGTAGGAACTTTTTTATATCAAATATTTACATCAATTATTATGAATTTATTTAGTAGAGCATACAGAATAGAAATAATCTTTGATTTAAAAGCAGTAGGAATGACAGCAATTTACTTTTTCGGAATATTTGGATTAGTTTTATTAAATTGTAGAAGAAAAATAAAGAAAACAAAAGTATATGATTTATTATATGCAGACAAGAAAAACGAAAATAACATTATAAGAAATTCAAAAGGAAATATTATTATTTTTATATTATCTATTTTGTTATTAGTAGGAGCATTAATTATAACTCATAAAGAATTTTCAAACGCAAGTAATATGGGAGGAAGAAACATATTAATTGCAATTATAATGCTAATTGTTGGGATTTATTTATTCTATATAAGTTTATCAAGTTTTATTGTAAAAAGATATTTAAACAATAAATCTCGAAAATATAAAAAAGATAATATGTTCTTATATAGAAATCTTACATCAAAAATTAATACTATGAGTGTGAGTATAGGAACAATAGCTTTAATGTTTACAATTATTATAATTGGTGGAAATGTAGCTTTACTTATGAATAATATGTTAAGCAATGAAATAGAAATGGGTTACCCATTTGAAATTATGGTAAGTTCAGCAGATGGCGATTTTTCAAAATATAAGGAATATATAGAAGCAAATGCAGAAGTAAAAGATTTATATGAATATAGAATATATAATATCAAGAAAACAGGAATATCAAAAGCATTTGATGGAACAAAATTTGAAGGAGCAGGCGTAGAAGAAACAGATACTGTAATTAGTCTTACAGATTATAATAAATTAAGAGAAATTTTAGGATATGAAAAAGTAAGTATGCAAGATGATGAGATTATAATTAATTGCTTAAAAACAGTAAAAGCACCATTAGATAATTACATAAAAGAAAACAACAACATTAAAGTTGTAGGAAATGATGTAACAATTAAAGAAATAAGAGGTGATAATTTAGCACAAGTAGGATTTAACGGTTACTATTATCTTATCATTGTTCCAGATAGTCTAATTCCTAAAGTTGAGCAAGAAGATAGTAATTTAAGAAATGAAGTAGGAGATTCTTATTATCTTGACTTTCCATATAATCTAGTTGCTACAACAGAAGAAATGACAGATGAAAAATTTTATGATGAATTGTGCAATTTTATTTTAACAGAAGAAAAACAAATAACAGGTGATTTGAATGGAGAAGAAAAAGAATATACTATGAAAATATCTCTTGGAAATGTTCAAACTAAGGGAGAAAGAATGAGCCAAGCAAAATCATTTTATGCAATTATATCATTTTTAGCATTTTATATAGCTTTAGTATTTGTGATGGCAACAGCAACATTACTTGCGATACAACAATTAAGCGATTCAGAAAAATACAAATATAGATATGAATTACTAAAAAAACTTGGAATGGACGAATCTCAAATGAATAGAACAATATTTAAACAATTATTTTTCTATTTTGTTACTCCTATAATATTACCAATAATTATTAGTATTCCAGCAACATTAAGTGTTGCAAGTATATTTACTATTGCAGTAACATGGGAAGAAATTTTAAGAAATATGTTAATTGTATTTGGAATGTTAATTTTAGTTTATGGCATTTATTTTATTGCTACAGATGTGCAATTTAATAGAAATATAAATGAAACTAGGTGAAAAAAATGAAAGCAATATATATTGTGCTAACACATACAGGAACTGTTTTATCAAGAATTATAAAAAATTATACTCAAGATGAATTTTCGCATGTTTCAATTTCTTTAGATAAAGAATTAAAAGAAATGTATAGTTTTGGAAGATTAAATCCATATAATCCTTTTTGGGGTGGATTTGTGCAAGAAGGAATTAATTTTGGAACTTTTAAAAGATTTAGGAAAACAGTATGTAAAATCTATTCTTTAAAAATTACAGAAGAACAATATAACAATGTTAGAGGAATGATAGAATATATAAAATCTTCAAAACAATTACATAAATTTAATGTAATAGGGTTATTTGCAGTTGGTTTTAATAAAAGAATTAGTTTTGAAAATTCATTTTATTGTGCTGAATTTGTAAAATATGTTCTTGATAAGTCGGAAATAGAAAATAATTTACCAGAAATGATTAAACCAGAAGATTTTAAAAAAATGCAAGGATTAAATGAAATATATGAAGGACCATTAAGAAAATATCAAACAACAAAAAATAGCATAGTTGAAAAGATAAACGAAACAATATTAACATATTCACAAAGAGAAGGGATAATATGGGCAGAAAAAAGAAGATAATGATTTTTAAGAGTATTTTAACAATATCTGTTTTAATCATATTTATAGGAATAATAATATATTTATTTCCTATAATGAAAGATTTATCTACATTAGAAGGACAGATTGAATTTAAAGAGAAAGTTTCCAATTCAGGATTGTTAGGGCTACTTTCATTATTTGGACTTCAAGTTGCACAAATATTTTTAATTATAGTACCAGGAGAGCCAATAGAAATATTAGCAGGAATGTGTTACGGAAGTTTATTGGGAACAATATTTATTATGATTTCAGCTTGTATTATCTCTGCAACAATTTTTATAACAGTTAGAAAATTTGGAAGAAAATTTGTATATGATTTTTGTAATGAAAAGAAAATTGCTAAAATAGAAAATAATAAACTATTTCAGAACCCCAAAAGAATTGAATTTATAATGCTAGTTTTATTTTTAATACCAGGAACTCCAAAAGATTTATTGGTATATGTAGCAGGATTATTGCCTATAAAACCTTTAAGATTTATATTAATTTCAACATTTGCAAGGTTTCCTTCTATTATAACCTCTACACTTGCTGGAGAAAGATTGGCTGTAGGAGATTGGAAGATGGGAATTATTCTATATGCAATAATATTAGTTATTGTAGCTATAATTATTCTTATAATAAATAAATTTGACAGAGATAAAATTACAAAAGAAGCTATTAAAAGTATAAAGTGAAAACTATATAAAAATGAAAAATTATACTGATTATACTTGAATTATAGGAAAATAAATATTAATTTACAAAAAGTTCCAAAAAACAGTCAAAATATGTATCTGTAAAGGAATTAAAATACTCTTTTTTGTAAAATATAATAATTATAATGTTGCAAAAAGGAGTGAAAAAGGTGGTTTTTGATAAGTATTTTTATAAGAGAGATAATATCTTAAAAAGAAGAATTGAAATAGATGCAAGTTTGTATGAGAAATTAAAAGAATTATCAAACATTTATGAAGCCTCTATAAATAAGCTAGTAAATGTAGCTATTATGGAAATGGTAGAAAAAAATAATGTGAATCTTTATGATAGACCAGAAAACGAGATTTCAGAATCTCATAATTTTAACATAAGAGAATCAGCGTATAGAGAATTGGAACGATTAAGTGCAAAACATCATTTATCTATTTATAAACTTGTAAATATTGCTATATACAATGCTTTAAATAGTTAAATAATAAAAACTTAAACTGGAGTAAAATCCAGTTTTTTTGTTTTATATAGTAGTTTGTAGAAAAATGTCGAAAAGTTTTCTTGACTACATACACCTAAATGGAAACAAAATTGACGGTAAAACAGATTGACAAAAGTTGAAAATGAATTATAATAATATAAAATGTCATATTTTATAGAAAAGAAGGAGAAATAGTTGGAATATATAGGAAATAGTAAACGATAAGTAGATATGATAAATCTAACAGGAAGGAGGTTTATATAATAAATAGGCTTAAAAGCAACAATAAATGTACTATGAAATAACAAAATACGAACTATGAGCCATAATTTTTAGAAAGCAAATAACAAATAAAGAAAGAAAGGGTAAAAATTATGGAACAAATTTTAGAAACTAAAGAACAAACAAAATTTATTATTAAAATGGATGAATTAGGGAGAATACATATACCTATTCAAGTGCGAAAGATGTTAAATATACAGCAAAGAGATAAATTATATATTTATAGAAGTGGTATAAATATAATTTTATAAAAATCAGACATTAAAGTTGAAGAAGAAATAATTTATAGTGAAAAAAAGATTATAGACAACGGTACGGAAATTCATATTCAGATTAGTAGGATAAAAGATTCTATATTAGAAAATAGTAATGGAAAATTGAGAGTAGTAGATGAATTAGGAAATTGTGTAATTCTAATAGAAATACGAAAAGAATTGAAAATAAATGAAAATGATGCATTAAAAATATGTGTAAAAGATAATAAGATCATTTTAATAAAGAATAATAAATAGGGAATATTTAGAGAAGATATATAATTTGAAGATAACAAAAAACACTAATATATAATTAGTGTTCAAAATATTTATCGGTATCAGCATAAAGTTCGTCAAGGCTAATACCTAATGCAAGACAAAGTGCTTTAGATTCAAAATCTTTCACTAATCTTTTGTTATTTTCAATTTCATAGATGTCAGCTTTATACATTGTTACACCAAGCAATTCTAATTTACAGCATAAATCATATTGGGAAAGTCCACAATTTTCTCGTATTCGTTTAAGATTTGTGCCAACTATGTTAACATTTTCATCTAATTTTCTAATTGTTCCCACAAATGCTAACTCCTTTCACAATTTTTCTATTCATTATTTTATAATATTTTTTTAGCCTATTCGACAAACTGGGTTCGCCAAAACAGAAATAAAAAGAAAAGGAGAAAATGATATGAGCGAAGATGAAAAAAGTGTATTAGTAGATGAATTATTAGAACTAATGAAAAATTCAAAACTGAATAAAAATCAAAAAATATCAATTATGCAAATAGTAGATGAGCAAGAAAGAGCAACAGAAAATCAAAGAGAAAGATTTTGTTTGTATTATGGACTTAATGTAAATGACAGAAAAAATATGGGATTTAAGCAAATTGCTGAATTGTACGGCTGCAGTTATAATGCTATAAGAAATTCTATTTCTAGTATGAGGAGAAAAATAATTAATTATTCAAGCAATGAAGAATTTTTAAAAATCAAGGAAATTGTTGATGATTGTAAAGAAGGGATGGAGAATATTGAAAAGTAAAATTAAAGTATTAGTTGCTGATGATATGGAAATAATAGTAAGAAATATGAAATCAGTAATAGAGAAAAATCCAAAAGTAGAAAGAGTTGATAGTGCATTTAATGGCGAAGATGAGATAAATGCAATATTAAATTTAAGACCAGATATTGTATTCACAGATATGCAAATGCCTAAAAAGACTGGATTAGAAGTTATAGAGGAAATAATGACAAATAATTCTATTGAAAAGAAGCCACAATTTATACTCGTAACAGCTGATAGAGATAGTTCATTAATTATAAGGTCAAGTGAATTAGGTTTTTATATTGAATACAAACCAATTAGTGCTGAAAGAATAAATGAATATATAGATAATTTTACAGACTTAAAAGAAGAAAAAGAAGATAATCAAAAAGATTTGGGAAACAAGAAAAAAGAAATGTTTTTGATTAAATTATTTAAGTCATTAAGATAAGAAATATGAAAAAGGGTCAATAGGCTCTTTTTCTATTTCAATAAATGTGTTATTATATTTACAAAGGAGATACTTATGAGCGAATTAGAAATAACTTGTCAGGTGTTTAAAGATATTCTTAAAATTAAAGAAGAATTAGAAAGAAGAGGCTTTTCATACAAAAAGGAATTTTGGATAGATGATACATATTTTTATAATAAACAAACAAAAAAATTTTCAGTAAAAGAAGGAAAATTAACAGATTCATTAGTTGTGAGATATGTAAATGAAAATGATAAGAAGATAATTTGTAAAAAATATGATTCCACTGGAATTGAAAAGTCAGTATTAAGAGTAGAGGATATACAAGAAGCAGAAAAACATTTACTTCTGTTAGGATTTGAAAAAATGCTTACACTTAAATATAAAAACTATATGTACGAAAATGAGGAATATATAGTATATATTCAAGAAGTAAAAGACTTAGGGGTATTTATAGAATTAGAAGCAAAAAATCAAAATAATAAGACAATTGATGGTTTAATTAAATTCATAAAAACTATGGATTTGCAAGCTGGAACAGAATTCAATATCAGAAAAGCAGAATTATTGTATAATAAATTGAACCAAAATAGCTTGAAATGAGTAAATATTCGTTATATCTATTTACTTTGTTACCATAATATGTTATAATAATGACGACTTTATAAAAAATAAAGTAAACAGATATTAGGAGATATGTTATGTTGAATCAAATAAATATAAATTTATACAGAACTTTTGTAATAGTTGCAGAATCAAAAACTTTTGCAGAAGCTGCTGAAAAAATGGATACAACAGACAAAGCTATAAGTAATGATATTAATTCATTAGAAAGACAATTAGGAATACAGTTATTTTATAGAAAACATAAGGGTTCAAATAATGGACTAAAAATAACAGAAAAGGGAGAAGAAATATACCCAGAAGCTAAAAAGATAGTTTCATTATGTGATTTTATTCCAAATATTATTGAGTGTGGTAACAGTTTAGAAAATGGTAAGTTATCTATAGGATGTCCATCACATATAACTGAATTTTTTTTAATGCCTAAACTTATTAAACTAACACAAGACTTTCCTAATATTGAAATAAAGTTAGATACAGAATCTGATAGCAGAAAGATGATAGAAGAATTAAAAAATAATGAAATGGAATTTATTATTTTAGATACAATTCCAGATGAATATAAAGACGAAATCGAAATTGATGAAATAGAGAAAATAGAAAATATATTTGTATCAAACAGACCAATAGATATTAAAAAAGTCGATGATATGAAAAATTATAAATATGTTTTGAGTTATGACGATAGAGTTTCAACAAACAGGTTATTAAGCACATTAAAAGAATTAAAAACAGACATGAAAGTAACTTTAAAATGTCCAACAACAGAACAAAGAATAAGTGCAGCAAAGGGTGGGGTAGGTATAGCCTATGTAATGAAAAATGCTGCTAAACAAGCAATAGAGAATGGCGAATTATATGAGGTTAAAATGCCTATAAAGTTACCATCAAATAGCATTAATATAGTATATTTAAAAAATAGATTAACAAAAGTAGACAAAGCATTTATAAAAGATTATTTAAAAAAGAAAAATTAATTATATTTTTTAGAATATCCATAGGGGGTATTCTTTTTTTACCCCTAAAAATGAAGGGGATTACTCCCAAAAGTTTCAATTTACATGGTCCATAACCTATTATATAATTTAAACACTATATTATATAAAATGAGGTGAAGACTATGTATTTTAAAATGGATCAGAAATTTAAAGATTATTTTAAAACAAACCTAAGACAAATATTCTTTTATATAATTGATGATTGTAATTTGAGATGTGAACAATGTTTGTATAAAACTGAAATAGCATTTCAAATAGAGAAAAAAGAAGTAGATTTTGATGATGCAATTAAACTATTAAGTGATTTTAGAGAAATGGGTGCTGTTAAGTTAACTTTAATGGGTGGAGAACCAACATTATATGGAATTAAACAACAAAACAGACCATTGTTGGAACTAATAAAAAAGGCAAAAGAACTAGGATACGAGTATGTTCGTATTGATACAAATGGACAATTCAATAGTAGTTTATTAGAGCAACCTGAATTTAAAATGTTAGACGAAATAACTTTTAGTATAGATGGACCCAACAAAGAAATTAATGATCCAATCAGAGGTTATGGATCATTTGACAAGTGTGTTAAAAATATTAAAAGAGCAAAAGAGCTTGGATATAATATTGATATAACTGCTTGCATTAGCAAATTCTTAATAGAAAGAGATGAAGATGGTAATCTATATCTTGATAGAATGATAAAATTTGCAGAGGATTTAGGAATAGAAAGAATAAATTTTCATAACTTATTTAAAACAGGAGTTCCAAGAGATTGCTTTAGTGGAAATCTTGACATAAGTATAAAAGACTGGTTTAGGGTATGGAATGAAATTGAAGATAAAGTAGATAATAAAGAATATAAAATACCAGTTAGAATACCACAATCATTTACTACGAAAGAAAAATTTGATGAAAACCCAGCATATTATGGTTATTGCTCTTGTAAAACTGGTTCAAGAATATTAATACACCCAAACGGAATGTTAAGAGTATGTTCTTTAATGATTGGTACACCATACGCCATTGCCAGGTACTATGATGGAAAAATTGTATGGGATGATTCACCAACGAATGAATTAAGAGCTCATAAAATGGACGAAAACACTCCTTGCACAAACCAAAGTAAAAATAATAAGTATGGAGAATTTGTACCAGTATGTGTTTCATTCAAACCTAAACAACAGGAGATGATATGGAAAGAATTAAATTGGGAAAATAAAAGAATAGAAGATAAAATAAGAGTTATTGTCGCAGATGATAACGAAGAAACAAGAAATCAAGTAACAGGAATATTAGATAAAATTAATGGTGTCGATGTTGTAGCAACAGCTGATACACCAGAAGATACATATAATAAAATTATAAAATATGTTCCAGAAATGGTATTCACAAAGTTTAATTTTGAAAATGATAATATGAACGGACTTGATATTATTAAAAAATCAAAGGAAACTTTAAATGAAAATGTACCAGCATTTAATTTTATTGCGAAAGAAATACCAAAAGAAGATTTCTTAGAAGCAAGAAGAATGATTGGGGATAAGATGAATACAATTATTAGAGAACAAACACAAGTTAGATATGATGGCATTATTAATGATTATAAAGATTACAAAAAAATGAATGTATAAAAAAAGGGCAGATTATTCTAAAATTTAGAACAATCTGCCTTTTTTCTTTGTGCGTATTAAATACAAGACTACTACCTCAAGGAAATCCTTTAATGAAAGTCTATAACCATGATTATGCAAAGCATCAAATAGTTCTTTTGGACAATTATAATCACTAGCATTTTTAAATGGTCTAATACAAGCATACATAGAATCTCTAACTTGTGAATATGTAGTATTAAATTCGTATGAAAGATAATTCAATATATTTTTAAGGTATTCTAATTCTTCAGGTCTATAATAACAATATGTAATAGCCTTTCTTATGTATCTATAACCCCCAGAAAGACAATTAAAGTTTAAAGATTGTAATAATTCATCAACCTCGCCAACCTCTAAATCTGGAGTATTAAAGTCTACTGCCATTTCTTTGACTACATTACTCAACTGTTTTTCTACAAAAGGTTTATAGACAACTTGACTAACTTTTTCATATCTATTCATTTTAATATTATAATCTAGTGGTAATGTCAAAACAGTATTACATTTTTTTCGTTCTAAGGGATTAGAAGATAATCGCCCTACAACTTCTTCAATAGACATATCTGGTAAACTATTATCCAAAATTAGTATATCTGGATTTATTTTAAGATACTTAGTTATTGTATCTTTACCAGTATTAACATTTTCCACTCTATAATTTTTATCATTTGCAAGTTTTTGGTAAAGAATATCAAGTTCAGTTGTATTCTTACTACCGATAAGTACATTAACCATAATTAGCCTCACAAATGTTTTTACTATTTTTGCCAACATTATAGCATACAATTTATGTAAATTCAATAGAAAAGTGTAAGTTTTATCTATATTTTTTTCTTTTGAAACCCCCTCTATGACTGAATTGTGTCGTTTTGTGTCGAATAATGTCGAAAAGACAAACTGAGCCATACAATATAATATATTCAAAACAATATAAG
>CALXZC010000015.1 GCA_944393135.1 uncultured Clostridia bacterium
AAAGCTGGTAAAGCATTAAAAGATTTAGTAAACAAAAAATAAAATTATTTATAATGTATAAATATATGATATCATATAAAAGAAGCTAGAAATAGCTTCTTTTTTATTTTCATCAAAACGTCTACCATTCATGTCTATTTCCATATATGGTATAAATGATAATTTAAAAGTTAAATAATGATATATCTTAAATATAGAAATGTAAAGCTCCAGACAGTTGAAGATGGAGCTTTATATTATATTAAATTATAAACTAAACTAAAATATTTGCAAATGTTAAAAATAAGGCATACAATAAAGTTTTCCAAGAAATACGAAGAGTAGTTCTTGTAACTCTTTTAATTACTGTTAACCTATGTTCTTTTCTTACAGTTAAAGCCATACAGCTTGCAACTGGTATATAGTCCTCTTGTGTATTCATGTTTATCAACTCCTTAATCTCGCGTAACTTAAAATGTTTAACCTCAGTGTAAAAATTTCTAACTATAATTTGATTATATGACAAAAAAAATCATTTGTCAACAATCCTGTAATAAAAATGTAACAATTTTGTAATAAAACAGCAAAATAAATGTAAAAATTATAAAAAAGTATATTTTTTTTATCATTTTTGATATAATAGTAAAGGAATTTTTAATTTTAGGAGATAAGTAATGTTTAATATAGAAGAAGAATTAAGAAAACTTCCAAATAGACCAGGGGTCTATATTATGAAAGATAAAGAAGATAAGATTATATATGTAGGAAAGGCAGTATCATTAAAAAATAGAGTAAGACAATATTTTAGAAAGACAAATAAAACAGAAAGAATAAAAAAAATGGTAAGTCTAATAGACCATTTTGAATACATAGTAGTAGACAATGAAGCAGAAGCATTAATACTTGAATGTAATCTAATAAAGAAAAATAGACCAAAATTCAACGTTTTACTTAAAGATGATAAAACATACCCATATATAAAAATAGATTTAAAATCAGACTATCCAGGGGTATTTATGACAAGAAGAGTAGTAAATGATGGCTCAAAATATTTTGGACCATATGCTAATCCAGGAAGTGCGAAGGAAATGATAGACTTTATAAAAGGAAAATATAAAATACGTCAATGTAGAGTATTAAAAGAAAGAACAAGACCATGTTTAAATTATCATATAGGAAGATGTTTAGCACCTTGTGTTGGATATGTAGATAAAGAAGAATATGGAAAGCAAATAAAAGAAATAATGGAGCTTTTAGAAGGAAAAACAGATAAAGTAGTAAAAGAATTAAAACAAGAAATGGAAAAAGCATCAAAAAATTTAGATTATGAAAAAGCAGCAATGTTAAGAGATAAAATAGTAGCAATAGAGAGAGTTTCAGAAAAGCAGAAAGTATCTAATATATCAGAAAATAGTATAGATGTAATAGGAATTGCAAAATCAGAATTACAGGTTTGTATAGAAATATTCTTTGTACGTGGAAGTAAAATGATAGGAAGGGAACATTATTTTTATACTGACCTAAAAGATATGGAAGATAAAGAAATATTATCAGGATTTATTAAACAATATTATTTAGATAATCCTAATATTCCAAATAAAATAATGGTAAGAGAAGAAATAGAAGATAGAGAAGTAGTAGAAGAATGGTTATCCACAATACTTGGAAAAAAAGTGGAAATAAAATCACCAAAACGAGGAGAAAAGCTTCGTTTTGTAGAGATGGCAGAAAATAACGCAAAAGTAACACTTGAAAATAAAGAAAAAGATAAGAGTGAAATTTTATTCGAACTGAAAAATGTATTAAACCTAAATAAATTACCAAGAAAGATAGAAACATATGATATATCAAATATATCAGGAGAATATATGGTAGCAGGAATGTGTGTTATGCAAGATGGAGTTATTAAAAAGAACTTATCTAGAAGGTTTAGAATAAAAGGAGTAATAGGGCAAGATGATCCCCAATGTATGGAAGAAGTAATAACTAGGAGACTAAAACACTCAATAGAAAATCCAAAAGGTGGATTTGGTGAACTTCCAGATGTTATATTTGCAGATGGAGGAATTACACAAATAAGAGCAACAAAAAACGCAATTTCAAAATATAAATTAGACATACCAGTATTTGGTATGGTAAAAAATGATAAACACCAAACAAGAGCTTTAATGGATGAAAATAGAAATGAGCTAAAAATTTCTGATAATTTAATGAACTTAATAACAAAATTCCAAGATACGGTACATGATACGGCAATTACTTATCACAGAAAATTGCGTGATAAAGAGATAACAAAATCAGAATTAGATGATATAGAAGGAATAGGAGAAGTAAAAAAGACAGCATTGTTAAAACATTTTGGAAGTATAAAAAAGGTAAAAGAAGCAAGTATAGAAGAGCTTACTTCTGTTAAAGGAATTACGGAAAATTTAGCAAAAAAAATAAAGGAAATATAAAGAATGGCATAGCAATTAGCTATGCCACTTTTGGGCCTATTCTCTATTCAAGGTTCACTTCATTTCTGAGAGCTTTTCTGGCTTCTGCAAAGAGTTTAATGCGGCTATAAATAAATGGTGCAAAAACTCCGCCCACCAAGATGCCCAGAATGAACCAGAATAGATATGGAAGTGGGAAGCCAAAAAATGCTTCCGTAATGCCAGTTGCATTAAGTGCAATGGCATAGCCCAAAATGATAATAAAACCAAAGAACACAGAAATGAGCAGTGTTGCAAGAACCTTTTTCATAGTAACCTCCTTGTTGCATTTTTTGTGCGTTTGGTCTATTGAAGGCTATCCTTCAATACTATAATTATACCATAAAACAAGCAAAAAATCAATTTTATGTAACTTCTATTTTAAATACCATAAAATTTTATAGAAATATATGAATAATTAAAAACGTTATGAATATATTATAAAGAAAGTATTTAGAAAGAGGGTGTATTATGGAAGAAACAAAAGAAAAATGGTATGAGGTTATATATGACACAAAACTGGACAAGTTAATGTTAAAAAAGTCCAAAATTAGAGGAAAAATATTTAGAAAAATAAGAAAGAATAAAATATTTGTAACAATTTTATTCACAGCTATATTGTTTTCATTTTTGAATGTAGCAATGATATTTAGCTTTTTTAAAATTTTGCAAAATATATAAAAATATGGTAAAATATTACTATTCTAATTCGGGAGGAATAGTATAAATGAAAATAGCAAGTGAATGGAGAGAATATAAAATACTAGATATGGCAGATGGGCAGAAACTAGAAAAATGGGGAGAAGTTATTTTATCAAGACCAGATCCACAAATAATATGGAAAAATAAAAGCTTTCCCAAAAAGTGGGAAGAAATAAATGCTACATATCATAGAAGCAAAACAGGAGGAGGTTCATGGGAATTTAACAAAAAAATGCCAAAAGCATGGCAAGTACATTATAAAAATTTAACATTTAATATAAAACCAATGGGATTTAAACATACAGGATTATTTCCAGAACAGGCTATTAATTGGGATTGGATGATAAATAAAATAAAAGAAGAAAAACAAAAAAATAAAAAAGAAATAAAAGTATTAAATTTATTTGCATATACGGGAGGAGCTACAGTTAGTTGCTTATCTGCAGGAGCATCTGTTTGTCATGTGGATAGTTCAAAAGGAATGACAATGTGGGCAAAAGAAAATGTTGCAGCATCAGGATTAGAAGATAGACCTATAAGATATATAGTAGATGATGTTGTAAAATTTGTAAATAGAGAAATAAGACGTGGAAATAAATATGATGCGATAATAATGGACCCACCATCATATGGAAGAGGAACAAAAGGAGAAGTATGGCAATTTGAAAGTAATATATATGATTTAGTAGAACTATGTACAAAAGTATTATCAAATGCCCCCTTATTTTTCTTGATAAATTCATATACAACAGGAATATCAAGTACAGTTTTGCAAAATATAATAAGTCTTACTGTTGGGAAAAAATATAAAGGAAAACAAGAATGTGGAGAAATAGGGCTTCCAATGGAAAACTCAAAATTAGTATTACCATGTGGAATTTATGCAAGATGGGAGAAATGATAAAAAATGGAACTAAAAGTTATTTATGAAGATAATCATATAATTGTAGTAGAAAAAATACCTAATATACCTACTCAAGAAGATAAAACCGGTGATACTAGTATGATGACATTAGTAAAAAAATATATTAAAGAAAAATATAATAAACCAGCAAATGTATATTTAGGATTAGTGCATAGATTAGATAGACCAGTAGGTGGAGTTATGGTATTTGCAAAAACTTCAAAAGCGGCATCAAGACTAAGTAAACAAGTAAGAGATAAAGTATTTAAAAAAGAATATTTAGCAGTAGTAGACGGAAGTTTTGGAAAAAATAGTGGAACTTTAGAAAATTATTTGTACAAAGATAGAAAAAGTAATACAAGTTATGTTGTGAGTAAAGATAAAAAAGAAGCTAAATTTGCAAAACTAGATTATGAGGTTTTAAAATATGATAAAGAAAATAATCTTAGCTTATTAAAAATAGATTTACATACAGGAAGGCATCATCAAATAAGAGTACAGCTAGCAAATATTGGTCATAGTATATATGGAGACCAAAGATATGGGACAAGAGGAAAAAATAAGCAAATAGCTTTGTGGGCATATAAATTAATAATAGAACATCCAACAAAAAAAGAAAAGATGGAATTCAAAGATATGCCAAGAAAAATAGGTATATGGAAAATATTAGATTGAAATTTAATTTATTGTTGATTTATATGAATAAGTATAATAAAATAGATGTAGTTATACAAATAGGAAGTGAGAAATCTTGGAAAAAGGAATAGAAATTGGTATTAGTGATTTTAAAATGTTAAGTTCAAGAGACAATTACTTTTAGTCATGCATTTGTACTAGGAAGGCTAAAAGATAGGTACTATGTAAATTTAAATAGAGAAACAGAACTTTGAAGATATGGAAGAAAAAGGATATGAAGATAACTTATGAGAAAGATGATTTACGAATATAACAAAAATGATATAGAAATTTAAAGGAAAAGAAGTAAAAATGGAAATATTTAAATAAAAATATTTGGAAATATTTGCATTTTAAATAAAAATGTGTTACAATACCTAAGTATTATAGAAAGACCGTTAGGAGGAACAAATAAAATGGAGATTGCAAGAGGAATATTAATAGGAATATATTTAATAGTAGCATTAGTACTAATAATATTAACATTAATACAAGCAAAAGATGATGCAGGATTATCATCTACAATAACAGGTTCATCAACAAATAACTTCTTTGAAAAAAATAAAGGAAGAACAAAGGAAGGAAGACAAAAAAGATGGACAGTTATTTTATCAATCATATTTGCTATACTTACAATAGTTTTAGGAATTTGGTATATGGCATAAATTAAGGGGCGGTTTTAGAAAAACAAGCCCCTTTAGTAGTATAAAAAGAAAGAGGGAATAAATAGTAATAATGGAAGAACGAAAACAGAAGATTTTGGATTTTATGAGTGATGATGATTATGTCCCGATGAAAGCAAAAGAAATTGCAATGCTTATGAGGGTACCAAAAAATGAATATCATGACTTTTTAGAAGTTATAGGAGAATTAGAATTAGAGTTAAAAATAGAAAAAAATAGAAAAAATCGTTATAGAATAAGTGAAAAAACATATTATGATGGTTATTATAGAAAAAATCAAAAAGGATTTGGATTTGTTAGAATAGAAGATAGAGAGGACGAAATCTATATAGCAAAAGAGAATTCTTTAAATGCATTAAATGGAGACCATGTATTAACAGAAATATTAGAAGAAGAAAACAAAATAAAAAGAGCAGAAGGAAGAATTGTAAGAATATTAAAACATGAAAAAGATACAGTTGTTGGAACATTTCAGTATAATAAGAACTTTGGATTTGTAATACCAGATGATAAAAATTTTGGAACAGATATATTTATCTCAAAGAAAAATTTTGGGAAAGCAAGAAATAATCATAAAGTATTAGTGAAAATTATAAAATATCCTGAGAAAAATAAAAAAGCAGAAGGAAAAATAATAGAAGTATTAGGAAATGTAAATGAAGCGGGAGTTGACATGCTTTCAATAATAAAAGAACATAATTTACCTGCAAAATTTCCAGAATTAGTTGTAGAAGAAGCCAAAAAATTTGGTGATAAGATAGATGAAAAAGATATAAGAAATAGGAGAGATTTTAGAAATAAAAATATATTTACAATAGATGGAGAAGATGCAAAAGACTTAGATGATGCAGTAAGAGTAGAAAAATTAGAAAATGATAATTATAGATTAGAAGTACATATTGCAGATGTAAGTTACTATGTTAAAGAAAATAGTCTTTTAGATAATGAAGCTATTTTAAGAGGAACAAGTATTTATATGTTAGGAAGAGTTATACCAATGCTACCAAGAGAACTATCAAATGGAATATGTAGTTTAAATCAGGGAGAAGATAGATTTACATTATCTTGTATAATGGAAATAGACCAAAAAGGAAATGTAATATCATCAGATATTTGTAAAAGTGTAATTTGTGTTACTAAAAGAATGAACTATACAGACGTACAAAAAATATTAGATGGAAAAGACGAAAGTATTTTAGAAAAATATGAGCCATATATAGACGAATTCAAAATAATGGAAGAACTAGCAAATATTTTAAAGAAAAGAAGAATTGAAAATGGATATTTAAATCTAGATATTCCAGAAACAAAAATAGAATTAGATATAGATGGAAAAGCTGTAGGTGTAGGAAAATATGAAACAAGTTTTGCAAATGAAATAATAGAACAATTTATGCTTACTGCAAATGAAACAGTGGCAGAAAAATTTTATTGGCTTCAAGCACCATTTATATATCGTGTACATGAAGAACCAGATTTAGAAAAAGTAAAAGAGTTAAATAAATTTTTGTATAATTATGGATTAAAAATAAAAGCTTCTAAAGATAATATCTATCCAAAAGAATTTGCAAAAGTATTAGAACAAATAAAAGGAAAAGAAGAAGAAAGAGTAATATCTACATTAATACTAAGAACTCTAAAACTTGCAAAATATGAACCAGAAAATAAAGGGCATTTTGGAATTGCAAGTAAATATTATTGTCACTTTACATCTCCAATTAGAAGATATCCAGATTTATTCATACATAGGGTAATATCAAAATATTTAGAAAATAATTATGTAATAGATGATGAAGAATATGAAATATTAGAAGAACAAGCGAAGGATAGAAGTATAAAATCATCTGAAAGAGAGAAAGTTGCAACAGAAGTAGAAAGAGAAGCAGATAAGATGAAAATGGCAGAATATATGGAGAATAAAGTAGGAGAAGAGTATGATGCTATAATTTCTTCAATTACATCTTTTGGAGTGTTTGCAGAATTAGAAAATACGGTAGAAGGTTTAATTAGATTTGAAGCCTTAGGTGATGAATATTTTATTTATGATGAAGAAAGAAAAATATTAATAGGAGAGGTTACTAATAAAACCTATAAAATAGGAGATAAAATAAGAATAAGAGTATTACGAGCAAGTAAGGAATTAAGAGAAATAGATTTTGAGTTAGCAAAATAACTTGAATTTTTCAAAAGTATGGAATAAAATATAGAAAATAAATGCATATTTTCCGTAAGAAAGGACTAAAATGCAGATTACTAAGATGCAAAAAAAGGTAAAAGAGCTTAAGAGGAAGGTATACAAACTTCAAAATATTGCTATAGAAGGAGATATTCTAGAAGAGGATAAGGAATTTTACTTAGGTGTTAATAGGCATACAGAAGAAGAAATCGAGTGTGCTAAATATGTTATAGAAGAACTAGAAAGAAAAATAGCAGATTTGGAAGATAAGATAATACTTGTAGAACTCTTAAGAGAATTTGAGGAAAAATAGAAGGGAGCTAATTAGCTCTCTTCTAAATTTGATTATTTTAATAAAATATGTTATAATATTTGTGTATAGGGTAAATCCTTATATATTCCCTTTTTTCACTATCGCATTTTGATAGTCTACATACAAATAAAAGTCACAAAAGAAAGGACTAAAAATGACTATCGACCAGCTGCAGAACGAGATCTATCTCAACAACGAAAAAATCCTGGACCTCCAGGACATCGTCTTCGAGGAGCAGATTTCCGAGGAAGAGAGAAAGTCTTTTATTGGTGTGCATTGGCACAGCAAGGAGCAGATTGAAAGGGCCAAGGCAAGAATTCAAGAGCTCGAAGCCAGAAACAGGGAGCTCGACGAACAGATTAACTACTGCCTGGCATCTCGATTGTAAGAAAGGGGAAGAAGAGAGCAAAATTTTGCTCTCTTCTTATTTTATAAAAATAACAAAATTAAAGAAAATGGTAATAAGTATGGAAAGACTAATAATAGAAATACCACCAGATTTATTTTTCATTTCTTTTATTTCATAAATACCATATCCAATGGCTTTAAATAATATAAGAATACTTGCAACTATAAACAATAAATCATAAATAAATGCTTGCATTTAAACACCTCACTTAAGTTTCATTAATTAACATACCAGACTTTACAGAAGTTTCTATATTAACATCAAAAAATGCATCTTTGTAGGAAGTTTCCCAATCATATTCTTCAAACTCATGAGTATTAGTAAAATTTTTAGCAGCAAAAATTCCTAAGCCATTTATATCAGCTTCAAAATCTTTTGATGATTTATATAAATAATCTAAAAACATAGCTTTTAAATAAGTATTACAAGAATTAGAAATACTCTCTAACACATCAGCTGATAAATATTTTGAATTTTCAGACATAGAGTAAATCTGAGCCGTAAAATTACAACTTAGTTTTATATAAGGAGAAGAAGTAGAAGTATTAACAGAAACAGAAGTAGAGCCATGAGGAGTTATATATATATCTAAATATTGATTATCATTTAAAGGGTCTGGAACAGATACAAGAAATCTATCTACTTTATTTCTAATACTTAAGAAAGCCATTGTTTCTAAAGCATTTAACTCTCCTACCAATTTATCATCTTTAAAAACAGCAACACCAATATTTTCAACTTTATTTTCACCTTCAACAGAAGAATCATTAGCTTTTATATTGTAATCTTTTTGAGAATTGATATTATTGTTATCTCCAAAATCAGAAGATGTAGAACTATTAGTTTTTGAGTTATCTTTATTAATACCACCTAAAATAGCATAAGGTTCACAAGTTTTACATATTAAACTATTAAAAAAATCACCAATAGTAGCATTAGGGATGTGACCAACATATTTACTAGACTCTGCAAAAATCTCATAATATCTAGAAAGTAAGTTTTCAATTTCTGGTTTAATCTGTTGCATATAATATTTTGCATTACATTTACTAACAATAATATTTGCAGATGGTCTTATTTGAGTATCATTTATCAATGTGTAAATTTCATCTGAAATACCTTCTGATGCAATTTTCTCTGAGAAAATAATAACCTTACAGTGTGAAAGATTTAACTGCCTACCTTGATAACCATTCACTAAATTAATAGCATTACTAAGGGAAGAAGCGGTAACAGTATTAATAATAGGGCTTACTTTTTCACTAGCACTAGATTCAGCAGGAATTGGATTAGAAAAGTGAAAACTAACTTCTAATTTATTATCATCTGACTTATCGATTCCTATTGCTAAAACATATGTTAGATTATCAATATTTAAAGAAGAATAGGAGCTAGAAAAAGCTGAAATAAAGACTAATATAATTATAAAAATTATAAAATTCCTAACCCATTTGTTCATTTGTAAGCTCCTTTCTGTTTATATTACTTTGGAAATGTTTAATTTTTGCAATATTTGCAAAAATTAAAATGCCTATACCTAAAACTAATACAATACCAATCATTAAATAGGGATAAATTTTACTTTCAAAACTCTGTGATATTGCTAAATTTTTAGGAATTAGAGAAATAGAGAAAATTAAAAGTAAGAATACATCTAACAAAGCCTTTTTATTACTAATTCCTGTGATTTTTTGAAAAATATTCATAGAGAATTTACAAACAATGCTTAAATAACACTCAAATACTAAAATCCAAATAAGTAAGAATATGGATTCTAGCCTTTGGAAAAATGTGCCAAACTCAATATATCTAGTGGCAGTATAAAGTGGAGATATTTCACTAACATCAACAAAAAAAGTGAAAATAAAAAGAAGCACAGCTATTGTAAATGCTAAATAAATAGCAGTTGAAGAAATTGATATTAAAGTTATTTTCTTAAAATTAGTTCCATCTTTTAAAAGAGGAGGCAAAAAATAAAGATATGCAATGCCACCAAAAGAAGCAATATTTGTAAGACCTATAACAAAAGTATTAAAAGCACCTTCTCCTAAGATGGGGAATATTCTTTCAGGTACAAACTTATTTATATTTGTAAAAAATAAAAATAAAACACCAATTAATGCAATAGGGATAATAATTACATTAGTTTTAATTGTACCAATAAAATCTAATCTATTAGATATTGCAATAGCAATTACAATAAGTGCAATTATAAATGTAATATCTGTCATGGGAAAATATAGTATTTGTATACTCTCACAAAAATTACGTAACATCAAACTACTAGTAACTATAAAATAAATAATAAATACAATACCAATTATATTTTTAAAAAACTTTCCACCAATAACTTCTGAAATATCAATAATATCCATATTAGGAAAATTCTTAAATAATTTATAAATCAAGAAAGAAATACAGATTGCAATAATTCCTACATATATTATATTTAAAATGCTTGCAGACTTATATGAACTTAAAATATTTGTAGGCATAGAAAGAACACTATGAGCTACTATAATAGTTAGTATTAACATTATAGCTTCTACTGTTCCAATCTTTGATTTTAACATAATATCACCTCATTTTATTTCTTTTGATGCAATTTAGGGTTATACTTCCATTTCATAGAAATATCTTCTTGTGTTTTATCTTTTTTAGTAGCCATATATGGAGGGCGATTTTCACGTTTCCAAATAGGTGGCAATAAATATCCATTACCTTTACTCTCAGAAGTTGGAGCAAATGGAGAAGTGAAAGAAACTCCAAATGATTGTAAGCTACAAAGTATTGAAATATATATAAATAATCCAATTCCAATTCCTAAGAAACCTGCCATAAATCCGTAGTAATATAAAAAGAAAACGAAAATATCTTAAGTGAAATCCAAAAGAAAAATCAGGGATTGCAAAAGATGCAATACCAGTTATTGCAACAATAATAATTAAAATAGGACTTACAATACCGAGCACTTACAGCAGCTTGACCTAATACTAATGCACCAACAATTCCGAATAGTAGGACCAATAGGAGAAGGAACTCTTAAACCAGCTTCACGAATTAACTCAAAAGAAATTTCCATAATTAGAATTTCTACAATAATAGGAAAAGGAACGCTAGCACGTGAGGCTAAAATAGAATATAGTAAGCTAGTTGGAAGTATCTCTTGGTGAAAACTAGTTATTGCGACGTAAAAACCTGGTAGCAAGAGTGTAATGCAAGTTGCAATAATCCTTAAAACTCGTAAAAAATTACCAAAATTAACTTTTAGATTACTATCTTCAGAAGAAGTAAGAAAATCTACTAGAACAGCAGGCATAATGATGCCATAAGGAGTACCATTAACAATAACGATAACTCTGCCATTTAGTAAATATTTTGTTGCTTTATCCGGTCTTTCAGTAGATAGAACTTCAGGTATACCTAAAATATTACTGTCAACAATTAATTGTTCAAGTTCACCAGCAGAGAGCAAGGCATCTACTTCTAAATTATTTAATCTGTACTTAACTTCATTTACTAAATCATCATTAGTAATGTTTTTCATATAACACACAGCACATTTAGTTTTAGTAATTTTCCCAACTTCAATGTTTTCAATTATTAAATTCTCATTATTAATAATTCTTCTAATTAAAGAAGTATTTGTACGAATATTTTCAACAAAAGCTTCATGAGGGCCTTTTATAACAATTTCATTGTTAGGCTTATCAACACTTCTTTGTTTAAATCCTTTAAGCTCTATGTCAAAAGCAAGTGGCAAAGTATCAACAAAAAGAGCACAGTTTCCTGAATTAATCCCATTTGCAGCCTCATCAAAAGTTGTTACTTGTTTTACAGAATTCTGAGGAATTAAAGAATTCATTAAGTAGTTTGGTAAATCGAATTTCCTAACTTTTCTAACTGTAATGTTATTTGCAACAGCTTCTGAAACAACTCGATTTTGAGGACCATCAAATAAATTATTTCTATTTCTTAGCATTAAAGGTTTTAGAATAAAATCATCCATTATTTGACTGTCAACCATTCCATCAATATATACAATAAAAGCATGATATTGTTTTCCTCTAGCATTTAATATAAATTCACGAAGTACAATATCACTATTAATTAGAGTATTATATTTTGTTTGTATAAATTCTTTATTAACATCTATACTAGGAAATATTTGAACAGGTTTAGAATTCTCCTCTGAATTTGTTTGTCCTTCATCTATAGGATTTTCTGGAATATTGAAATTATATTCTAGTGGAGGATTATAAGAAAATAATTTTTCCCATATATTTTTAAAATTCATGACATTACTCCTAATATTTTTCCTTAAATTGTTAAATGTTTATAAAAACATAAAAATCAATATTTTTAATATTATAACTATAAAAAGTAAAAAATATACTAGTTTTGGAAACAAAAAAATGTTATAATTAAATAGTAAGTTAAAAATTTAGGAGAAAGATATGAAAAGTAGATTAGCTAGTTTTATAATGTCTATTGTAATAATGTTAATTATTGCAGCTTTAATATTATTAGGTATGATATTTTATCAAGAGTTTTCTAATGTTAAAACAGCATCTGCAGAAAATTTTATAGGAAATTATATAAGTCCTGCAAATACAGTAGATACAATAACAACACCACAAGTAATTGAGAATAATCCATTTGATAATATACAAAGTAGTCATGAAGAAAATAATGTTGATTATAGTAATGTAAATGTTAATAAATATTTTTATAATCAATTAGATGAAACATCTAAAACTATATATAAAGCATTAGAAAGTAATAAAGAAAATATGAAAAGTGGAACATATAGAATAGATTTTGGAGATAGTTTTTCAGATATATTAAATGGTGAAAATGGACAAGACGAGTTAGGAGATTGCTATCAATCAGCAATAGAAGCTTATACATATGATAATCCAGATGTGTTTTATTTAAGCCCAAATAAAATGTATTTAAATGTTGAAACAACAACATCTGCAAGTAACATAACATATAATGTATATATTAATTGTGGAAATGAAAACAATTATTTTGCAGACGAATTTACAAGCCAAGAACAGGTTGAAAATGCAATAGAAAAAGTCGAATATGTAAAAGATATTTTATTGGGTAAAAGAACAGGAGATGATTATGAAGATATTAAAATGGTTCATGATTATCTAGTAGATAATATAGAATATGATACAAGTATTTCAGCAGATAATATATATGATGTATATGGAGCATTAGTAAATCGTGTTGCTGTTTGTGAGGGATATGCTAGGTCTTTTAAATATATTTTAGATGAAATGGGAATACCTTGTGTTCTTGTTATTGGAACAGGAACGAATTCAAGAGGAGAAATAGAAAGACATGCATGGAATTACGTAGAATTTCAAGGAAATTGGTTTGCGGTTGATTGCACATGGGATGATCCAATTATAGTTGGTAGTGGAAGTGTAAGTAAAAGTTCAAAATATAAATATTTCTTAAAAGGCTCAAGTGAGTTTTATTCCGACCACACACCTAGTGGGCAATTTACTCCAGGAGGAAAAGAGTTCTCATATCCAACTTTAAGTACTAATTCATTTTCAGATTAAAAGAAGAGTGAGGGGTCACTCTTCTTTTAAAGAATTATGCAGATAAGTCCGCCACTTCCTTCGTTTACAATTCTTTCCAAAGTTTCCTGTAATTTTATTTGAGCATCTTCTGGCATCTTAGCAAGTTTTGCTTGTAGACCTTCATTAACAAGTTCATGTAAACTCTTACCAAAAATGTTAGATTCCCAGATTTTTTTAGGGTCATTTTCAAACCCAGAAAGTAAGTAATTAACAAGTTCTTCTGATTGCTTTTCAGAGCCAACAATAGGAGAAACTTCTGTTTTTACATTAGTTTTTATAAGATGTATAGAAGGAGCAGTGGCTTTTAGTTTAACACCAAACCTTGAACCTTGTTTTACCATTTCAGGCTCTTCTAGTATTAATTCATCCATAGAAGGAGTAACAATTCCGTAACCTTTACGTTCAACTTCATCCAAAGCATAAGAGATTTTATCATATTTTTTCTTGGTAGCAGACAAACTTGAAATAATTCTAAATAAATCCCCTTCATTAGTAATTGTAACACCAGTAATTTCTGTTAATACATTGTAGAATAGTTCTTCTTTTAATGTGATTTCAATAGTTACACTACCAGACCCTAGTTGCATATCTGTAATTGTTGTGTTTGAAATTATTTCTGTCTGTTTTATTTTATCACTACATGTAGATACATCTTTTAGTACATTTACATTTTCAAAAGCATCTTTAATTTCTTTAAACAATTCAGTTTTTAAAGGATGAGAAAAATCTAAACCGTCCATCCATTTAGGAAATTTAATTCTTATTTGGTCAGTTGGAAATTCGTATAAGACACTAGAAAATATATTATTAATATCCTCAATTCCCAAGTATTCACAATTAATTGGAATAACTGTATTTTCATATTTTTCACTTAAATTTTTAGCAAGGTCTCTTGTAAATGTAGAGTTTGGCTCAGCAGAATTTAGTAAAATAATAAATGGCTTATTTAATGCTTTTAGTTCAGAAACAACTCTTTCTTCTGCTTTAATATAATCTTCCCTTGGAATATCTGTTATAGTTCCATCTGTTGTAACTAATATACCAATAGTTGAATGTTCTTCAATAACTTTTTTAGTTCCAATTTCAGCGGCTGTTTCAAAAGGCATTTCTTCATCAGACCAAGGGGTTTTTACCATTCTTGGCATATCATCTTCTAAATATCCAATGCTATTTGAAACTAAGTATCCTACGCAGTCAACTAACCTTGTTTTAAATTTTAAATTATTATCTAAAGTTATTTCAATAGCTTCATTTGGAACGAATTTAGGTTCTGTTGTCATTATTGTTTTTCCACCAGCACTTTGTGGCAATTCATCTTTTGCCCTTTCCTTTTTGTATTCATTATCTATGTTAGGGATAACAAGTAAATCCATAAATCGTTTAATAAATGTGGATTTACCGGTTCTAACAGGACCAACAACTCCTACATAAATATCACCATCAGTTCTTTTGGCAATATCTTGATATAATCTTGTATTTTCCATTATATACCTCCTTGTATTAGAAAATGTTTGTACTACTTTAAATACTTTTAGTTAATATATATTGGGGAAATCTTTAGAATATGACAAGTTTTCTAAAAAACTTGATAAATGTAAGTGATTGTGATAGAATGGCAATATTAGGTGAGATATCATATAATAAATTAATATATATATGAAGGGATGGAATTAACATGGATAAGGAAGAAGAGGTAATCGAACTACTTAAAACTTACAATCAAAATCATATTGTAAATTTATTAGGAAAATTAGACGAAGATAAAAAACAAGATTTATTGGAACAGATATCTAAAATTGATTTTGCACAAATAATGGAATTATATGATAATACTAAAAAAGAGATTGAAATAAAAGAAAATAAAATAGAAGCAATTAACTATTTAGATAAATCAAAATTATCAGAAGAACAGAAAGAAAAGTTTGATAGATTAGGAGAAGAGATTATAAGAAGCGGAAAATATGCAGTTGTAACTATGGCAGGAGGGCAAGGAACAAGACTTCGGTCATGATGGTCCAAAAGGTACTTTTAAATTAGATGTTTATGGAAAAGGTAAGTATTTATTTGAAATATTAGCTGATAATTTAAAAGAAGCAAATACTAAATATGACACAATTATTCCTTGGTATATAATGACAAGTAAAGAAAATAATAAACAAACTATAGAATTTTTAGAGAAAAATAATTATTTTGGATATCCTAAAGAAGAAGTAAATATATTTACTCAAAGTGAACTTCCTTTAGTAGATACAGAAGGAAAGCTACTAATCAGTAAAGAAATGAAAATAAAAGAAGCATCTGACGGAAATGGTGGTACATATTCATCACTAAGAGCTAGTGGTTCTTTAGCTGATATGAAAGATAGAGGAATTCAGTGGATTTTTATTGGAAGTGTAGATAATGCATTGCTTAAGATGGCAGATGTAACTTTACTTGGTATAGCAATAGATAAAAATGTACAGATTGCATCAAAATCAGTAGTAAAAGCAAACCCACATGAAAAAGTTGGTGTATTTTGTAAAATGAATGGACATCCAAAGGTAATTGAATATACGGAATTACCTGAAAAAATGGCAGAAGAAGTAGATAGTGATGGAGAATTAAGATATGGAGAATCTCATATAATGTGCAATCTATTTACGATTGATGCTATCGAAAAAGTAAGTAAAGAGCCACTTATATATCATAGTGCATTTAAGAAGAATTCATATATAGATGAAGAAGGAAAAGAAGTAATTCCTGATGAACCTAATTCTTATAAATTTGAATCTTTTATTTTTGATGCCTTTGAATTTTTTGATGATATAGCAATATTAAGAGGAAAAAGAGAAGATGACTTTGCTCCTGTTAAAAATAAAGAAGGAGTAGATAGTCCAAAAACTGCAAAAGAATTATATGAAAAATATTGGAATAGAATTAAAAATAGTTAAGGAGAAGAGAATATGGAAGAGTGTAAAATAAAAAATCTATATAATTTAGATGAGACAATAGCAAAGGAATTGTTAGAAAGTGTTACATATCCATGGGAAGCATTACCAAAGATTGAAGAATTTATAATAGAACTTGGGAAAAAATTAGATACTAATATTTATGAAAAAAAAGGAGAAAATATTTGGATTGCAAAATCTGCAAAAGTTGCACCTACAGCATATATTAATGGACCTGTAATTATTGGAGAAGATGCAGAAATAAGACATTGTGCTTTCATTAGAGGTAAAGCAATAGTAGGAAACGGAGCAGTTGTTGGAAATTCTACAGAACTAAAAAATGTTATTTTGTTTAATAAAGTACAAGTACCACATTATAATTATGTAGGTGATGCAATCTTAGGTTATAAAGCACATATGGGAGCAGGTTCAATTACTTCTAATGTGAAGTCAGATAAGAAACTTGTTGTTGTTAAAAACGGAACAGAAAAGATAGAAACAGGTTTAAAAAAATTCGGAGCAATGCTTGGAGATAATGTAGAAGTTGGTTGTAATTCAGTATTAAACCCAGGAACAGTAATTGGAAGAAATACTAATATTTATCCATTATCTTCAGTAAGAGGCGTTATTAAAGAAGATAGTATTTATAAAAATAAAAATGAGATAGTTAAAAAATTTTAAGAAATAAAAAGATTTAAAATTGACTTTTATGTAAATTTTTGGTAATCTATTAATATGCAGTTGTAAGGTAGTTTCTAACTACAAGTGGAGTAGAAATGATTAGAAGTGTTAAGTGTAGAAAAAGACTTTTTCTGGACATGTACTGCGATGAACCATCCTTTGTATGCTTTTAAATTTACTAGTTCAGATATGATTGGAGAACTTCCAAAAGTTACAATTAGTATTATGGTAAATGTAGAAAAAATGGATTATTATGGCAATGGGAAAACAATCAAAGGTGCTAAAATACCAGAATATCCAGATTTAGGAGAGTTTGCAACTTTTGCGGTGAAATTGGTAAAACAGGTCTTGTAAAAACTAAATCTTAACATGAAAAAGTAGCAGAAAGATTTTTCTGCTACTTTTTTCACACTACATTTGTTGATTTCCAGGGATGAAGTAATCAACTACACCATAGATTAATGCACCAATTATTGCAGCTACCCAAGAAATAGAATAACCAGCAACAAAGAATTGAGTTACATATAAAGTAATAGCAGCTAAAGCAAAACCAACAAAGCCTTTACCAAATGGACTTGCATGAAGTCCTGTGAATTTAGCTACTAAATAGTCAATAGCTGTTAAAACAATAGCAGCTATTGCTAAAGTCCAAATATTATTAATAGAAAAACCAGGTGTAAAAAATGCAGTAATTGCTAAAACTACAGCTGAAGCAACTAGTCTACCAATTATTTGCCAAACAGTAGATGCTCCGCTTTCTGTTCGATTTGTGTCAACTTCTGACATTTTAACAACCTCCTTAGTTATTTAATTTGTAATGTATATTTTTTAAGGTTATAATTTTATTATTCACAAAAATATTTTATTTATACCAAAAAATATTGTATAGAAGAGTAAAAATTTGTTAAAAATAATAAAAAATAAAATTTAAAAGTGGTGTTTATTAATGTTAATAACTTTTTTTAGGTCGATTGCTCTATATATAATAGTTTTAGTTGTTATGAGGTTAATGGGAAAAAGGGAAATAGGACAACTTCAACCATTTGAACTTGCAATATCAATTATGATAGCAGATTTAGCATCAATTCCAATGACAGATACAGGAATACCAATATTTAATGGAATAATACCAATACTTGGTCTTTTAATTATGCATTTGCTTATTTCAATAATAAATTTAAAAAGTTCAAAAGCAAGGGAGATAATTTGTGGTAGACCGAGTATTTTAATATACCGTGGAAAAATTAATGAAAAAAATTTAAAAAAAGAGAGATTTACTATAAATGAATTAGAAGAAAGGTTAAGAGGAAATAATGTAATTAACTTAGGAGATGTTGAATATGCGATATTAGAAACAAGTGGGCAAGTAACAGTAATTCAAAAGCCAGATAAGAGAAATACAATCCCACAAGATTTTAATATAATGCCAGATTATGAGGGAATACCTTATGATTTAGTAGTAGATGGAAAAGTTATGAAAGAAAATTTACGAGCAATAGGGAAAAATTATAATTGGTTAAAAAAACAAGTAGAAAAATTTAATATGAAGCCAGAAGAAGCATTGGTAGTTACATTAGATGGAAAAGGACAAATATTTTGCCAAAAAAAGGAGAATGGTACTAAATGAAAAAAGAATTAGTTATTTGTATTATAATTTTTATTGCTATTTGTATTCGGAAATATAGTAACTCAAAAATATACAAAGCAATCAGTTCAAAGTCTATCTGGAGAGTTAGAAGAATTAAAGAAAAGTATAAGAACGGAAATGGATAATGATAATGGGGATAATGAAAAATTATTAGAAGAATTAGGAATAATAGAAGAGAATTGGTCTTTGCGTCATGATAAACTTGCTTATTATATAGAACATAATGAATTAGAGAAAGTAGAAGATAACTTAACTGGATTAACTAGTCTAGTTAACACAAAAGAATATTCAGATGCAATTAAAGAATTAGATAAATGTGCTTTTATATTAAGGCATATTGAAGAAAAGTATGCATTTAATTTACAAAATATATTTTAAAAGACAAAGCTTTCTTGCTTTGCCTTTAATTATTTGTTTTTGCTTATTTCTGCATATTTTTTAAGTTTTTCATAAACAAGACGATTAATTGTTCCAGCAGGGAAATGTCCATCTTTATCTTTTTTACCAGCAGGAACACCTGTTAGTACTTCTATACCTTCCTCAATAGTAGAAACTGCATAAATATGGAATTTCTTGTTTTTAACTGCTCCAATAATTTCATCTGATAATTGTAGATTATCAATATTTTGTACAGGTATCATAACACCATGAGAACCATCTAAGGTACGTGATTTACATACTTGGAAATATCCTTCTATTTTTTCATTTACTCCGCCTATTGGTTGTATTTGACCTTTTTGGTTAACAGAGCCAGTAACAGCGATTGACTGATTAATAGGTATTCCAGATAGACTAGAAAGTAATCCATATAATTCAGTACTAGATGCACTATCTCCATCAACACCATTATATAATTGTTCAAAACAAATACTTGCGGTCAAACATAGAGGCATATCTTGTGCAAACATTTCTCCTAAGTATCCTGTAAGTATAAGAACACCTTTTGAATGAGATGGACCAGATATTTCGACTTCTCTTTCTATATTTACAATACCGCTTTTGCCTGTGTAAGTATTTACTGTAATTTTTGCAGGTTTACCAAATGTGTAATCTCCAACAGACATTACAGTAAGACCATTTAATTGACCTACTTTATATCCAGAGGTATCTATTAAAAGTGTGTTTTCTTTTATCATTTCTAGATATCTTTCATCATATTTTTTAATTCTTTCTACTCTTTCTTCCAGAGCTTTGTCAATATATTTATCAGTTACTATTTTTGACTTTGAGATTTTAGCCCAAGTAGCAGCTTCTCCAACTACTTGCATCAAGTCATCAAACCTAGTAGAAACTTTACTGTGACTACCAGCAAGTTTTGAAGAATATTCTACTAAACGAGCCATAGCACTTTTATCTAATTCAGGTAGTTCTTGGTGTTCACAAAATCCATGTATTATCTGAGCAAGTTTATTTAAGTTTTCGTCTGTTATTTTTGCAGTTTCTTCAAACTCTACTTTTATTTTAAATAATTTTCTAAAATCAGAGTCCATTGCAAGCAATGTTTGATAAATACTGCTATTACCAATTAAAATAACCTTAAGGTTAAGAGGAATTGGTTCAGGCTTCAATGAAATCAAGACCATAGAAGAACGTTGCTCTGCTTGATTTTCAATTCCTAGTTCTTTTATTCTTAAAGCTTTTTTCAAAGCCTCATAACAAGGACCATTTGCTAATAAGTCTTTTGCTTGGAAAATAATATATCCACCATTTGCTTGTTGCATAAGTCCAGGTTTTAACATGGTATGGTCAGTTTTTAGTGAACCGTAAAAGTTTTCATATTCGATGGCACCAAAAATATTATTATATGAATAGTTGGAATCCATAATAACAGGTGCACCATTTCTATTTGAGTTGTCAATAAATAGGTTAACTCTATAATTTAAACAAGGGTCAGGCTTTCTCATTGCAGGGTTTGGTAATTGATTTATTTGTTGTTTTGCTGGGTCCTCTAAAAATGTAGGTATATTTTTTAAAACATCTTGTTTAACATCATTTAAGAAATGATTTATCTTTTTATTTCTCTTGTATTTAGATTTTAAATAATTAATATGAACATTTACTGTAAGAAGAGCAACATTTGATTGCCATTCTGAAATTTTCTTGTCTGATTGACGTTCAATTTCTTTTATCTGGCTTATAACATTCATAATTTGTTCTTGTACTACTACAGATTTTTCTTCATATTCTTTTTTTGTTTCATCATCTAATTTTTCAAACTCTTCTTCTTCTATTACTTTACCATTTACTATTGGCATCATGTAAATTCCGTTTTGTGCAGTTTTTACTTGGAAATTATGTTTTGATGCATCTTCATTTAATTTATCAAGAAGAGCAGAACGTTTTGCTTCAAACTCTTGTTTTATTAAGGCTTTTTCTTTTTCAAAATCATCATTATTAAAAGTTTTTCTAATATCTTTTCTTATTTCTTTTATAAAGCCATCCATAGCTTCTTTAAATTCTTTACCTTGACCGGCAGGTAATTCTACTGCTATTGGTTGGTTAGGATTTTCAAAGTTATATATATAACACCAATCAGAAGGAACTTTCTTTTTTAGAGCTATTTTATTTAAATAGTTTTTTGTATATAGAGTTTTACCAACTCCACTTGGTCCTTCTAGGTATAGATTATAACCTTTTACATCTACTTGTAAACCGAATTCTAATGCTTTAATACCACGTTCTTGTCCAATTCCTTCTTGTATTGGTTCTAAGTCTGCAGTTGTATCAAAGCTAAATACATCAGGATTACAAGTCATTTTTAAATCTTTATAACTTAGTTCTTGTTTATTTTTCATTTGTTTCCTCCATAATTTTTTTCTTATTATATCCAATTTAGGATTATTTTATATTAGTTAAAGAAAAATGTAAATAAATTTTGTATAATTTCTATAAAAAAACAGAAGAAAATACAGTAATGACGAATAAAAAAAGTTAAAGTAATAAACACAGTAAAATTAATAAGATTTTGCTGTGTTTATTTGGAAAAAATAACTTTTTCTCACAAAAATATGATAAAATAAAGATGTAAAATATACGAAAGAAAGTGGTATTTATGAGAAAAGAAAGGTAAGAAAAAAAGAAATGTCAAATTTCGAGGTCGCACAAATAGGGAACTTTCGAGCTTTTTTAAGAAAATATAAATTCTGAAAGTACTGAGAATACTGGAAAGAGAAAAATGTTATAAAAATAATTAAAAAATGTATGATTTTCTAACAAAAATTTTTTTATTCGTTATTACTGAATAAAGGCAAAAAAAATTGCAAAAAAAAAGTTGTTATGCTACAATAATAGAAGAAGTGACATTTTTATAAAAAAATATAATGAAACAATACTTATAAACATAGAGGAGTAATATATATGAGTGATTTTACTTTTTTAACACAAGAACAATGTTTTGGAAGTGATAAATTAGATATATTAAATAAGAGAGGAAATAAAGCAGTAATAACAGATTTTTCTATTCTTTTAGGTGCGTATGTTTCTGATGATTATCATATAGATAATGATAGTTCTTTGGAGGGAAGAACAGGATATTATTGGACAAAATCAGATGACGTAGATAATGATGCGCGCGTGGTTGACGCTACTGGTTATAGAAATTACAAACTTGTTGACAAACGCGATGGTGGGGCTCGCCCAGCTTTACCGTTATCGGAGGTAAGCTCAATCCCCACGAACGGAGAGAGTGGGAAAAGAGCAAGAGA
>CALXZC010000016.1 GCA_944393135.1 uncultured Clostridia bacterium
AGCCTTGATAGCTCAGTTGGTAGAGCAAAGGACTGAAAATCCTTGTGTCACTGGTTCGATTCCAGTTCAAGGCACCACATTCTAACAGCTTACGAACTGTAAAAAGTTCGTAAGTTTTTTTGTTGTTCTCTTTCTGGAAAGGAGAACAATTTTTTATGCTTGAATTTAAAGAAATAGAAGAAATTAATCCAAATACTGAAATATTAGAGATTATTAAGAATTGTGTTTACACAATTAAAAATGGCAAAATAAAACATTTACTAAAAACAAACTTAAAATTCATTGAACCTACTGAATATATAATTACATATCCTATAACTCTTACAATACTTGAATATAAAGTAAATGAAATTAGTAGTAAAGACTTTTATATTAAAGAGCATAATCAAAAGTACAATTTAAAAGAAATTAAGCAAATACTAATAAAATTAGTAAATCCTTGATTTTATTTCCTTTTTAGTAGTTTAAATGAGGAAACATATAGAAGGAGTTGATTTTATGAGATGTGGAATTTATGTAAGAGTTAGTACAGATGAACAAAGAGATAATGGATATTCTATTGATTCACAACTTAGAATGTTAAAAGAATATTGTAAGAAAAATGGATATGATATTGTAGATGTTTATAATGATGCAGGACATTCTGGCAAAGATTTAATGAGAACAGAGATGCAAAGGCTATTGAAAGATATTAAATCACATAAAATTGAAAAATTAGTAGCAATTAAGGTAGATAGATTAACTAGAAATAATTATGATGGATTTTGGCTTTTAAATTATTGTGAACAAAATGATGTGAAAATTGAACTAATACTTGAGCCTTATGATGTATCTACAGCTAATGGTGAAATGATATTTGGTATGAACTTAGTATTTGGTCAAAGAGAAAGAAAAGAAATTGGAGCAAGAACCAAAAGAGCAATGGAAGAAATGGCACTAGAAAAAGTACATCCTGGTAAAGCACCTTATGGTTATATTAGAAATAAGGAAACAGGACATTTAGAAGTAGAGCCTATTGAAGCAGAAATTGTAAAAGAGATATTTAAACTATGTGAAGAAGGTTATTCTATAAGAGCGATTACCTCTAAATTAAAAGAAGAAAATAGATATTTAAAACAAGGAAAATGGCATAATGATAGAATTTATAAAATATTAGCTAACCCTATTTATATTGGACTTTTAGCTTATGGAAGAACTAAGAGAAAAGAAAAAGATATTTTATATGTTAAAGATTATTGTGAGTCAATAATAGACAAAGAAACTTGGAAAAATACAAGAATAAGTTTGGAAAAAAATAAACATCCAAATTATGGAGAGCATATTCATTTGTTTACAGGTATTGTTAAATGTCCTAATTGTGGAAAAATAATGTCATCTACCAATTCATATAAAAATAGTGGTAAACCTAATGAAAAGGTTTACTATCACGTTACTTGTAAAAATCCTAATTGTAAATCAAAAGGGATACATTATAGTTGCGATAAAATTGAAGAAAAATTATCACGAGTTTTAAATGAATTAACAAGATATATGTATGATATTGATAATGAAATTATTGTTTGTAATTCCACAAAATCTAAAGATATTGAAAGTATTGATAAAGCAATTGAAAAGCTAAAATTACAAGAAAAAAGATTAGTAGATTTATATTTGAGTTCTACATTAAATGTTGAAATAATTAATCATAAAAACGAAGTAATTAAGAAAGAAATTGAAAATTTAAATAGGAAAAAGAAAAAAATTGATCCTAATGATGACTTTAAAGAGTACACAATAGAGTTATTAAAAAAGTTAAATTACAATGTAGAAAATGATGAAATTATTTTTAAAAATAAACTTAATTTTACTTTTATTTTTAATAGTTTAAATAGAAAAGCTAAGAAAGAATTAATAAAAAAATTGATTGATACAATTGAAATAAAAAGAGATGAAAAATACAATATTGAGATAACAAATATTAAATTTACAGAAGAATTTATATCAAAAAATAATAAAGAATATATAAAATATTTGTATGAAATTTTAGAAGATAATAACATAGGATTTATTTACAAAGAAGCAATTGATAAAGAAAAGTTAGAAAAATTACAAGAAAATTATTTTGTTTTTTCTAATATAAAAATTGAAAATGGCGAATATTCAAAAGCAGATTTAATAATATATATGGAATTAATAAAACAACATTTTTATTTAGATGGTGTTATAAATTGCCCATATATTGAGAACGGAAATATAACTGATAATTTAGTATTAATACCTAAAAGTATAGAAAAAATTTAAGAAAAATTAATATAAAAAATTACATTAAAAAATATGGGGTTTAAAAAAATAAAGAATTTATGTCCTAGCAAGCAATGAATTTGTACTCCCGCACAAATTCAAATATGGGGAATTTATCCCCAAACCCCAAAATATGAAAATATAAAATTTTAAAATAAGGAAGGAAGAAAGTTATGAATAATGACAAAGTAAATTATTTAATAGATATAATAAAAGATATGGATATAACAAATAAATTAAGATTAGCAATATGTATGACAGATAGCACTACAACTCATATTGAATATGATAAGAAAAAAATGTATAAACATTTTGATAAGTTACTAAAAGAAATTGATATAGAATATAGAACAACTTTAGTAAATTTTGCAAATTATCCTTATATAATTTTTACAATGGCAAAAATTATGGAGATGACTAAAGAAGAACAAAATCAAATTACTTTATATTTGTTTAATAAAATAAATTTTGAATTTAAAAGTTTATAAGAAATTACAAATAAAAAAGCATAATTACTTAAATTAATTATTAGTAATTATGCTTTTTATGTATCTTTATCATCATTTTCTTCTTCATCTACAACATTATCAAAAATAGGGTCATTAAAAAATTCAGTTAAAGTTATATTAAAAGCTTCACATATATGTAATAAAGTAGAAATTCTTGGGTCGTGAGCTTTGTTATTCATAAATGATAATAAAGTTGTATGTGGTAATCCAGCTAAAGTAGAAACTTTATTAATTGTTATATTGTTTTCAATAGCTAAATTTATTATTCTTTTTCTAATTGCTTCTTCTAAATTCATTATTTAAAATCCTTTCAATAAATATGTCGATATTTTTACGTAATTATATTGACATTTTAAATTCTAACATTGTATAATATTAAATGTAGTCGAAATATTGACGTATATATGATTACAAAATACTAAAGTAAAAAACGAGGAGGTATAGATATGTATAGTGAAAGAAACAAAAGAAATGAAGAAGAAAATATATTAAAAGGTAAGAAAGGTATTACTTTAATTGCCTTAGTGATTACAATCATTGTCCTTCTAATACTTGCAGGAGTAAGCATTGCGATGTTAACTGGAAATAATGGAATACTTTCACAAGCACAAAATGCAAATGAACAAACAGATATAGGAAAAGAGAAAGAACAAATAGCTCTTGCATATAATGGAATAAAAACTAAAAAAGAAGGTGGAGATGTAACAGCAGGAGAGCTAGATACTGAGCTAAAAGCCAATGGAACAGAAGCAACAGCAAGTGGGAATGGTACATTAGCAATAACATTTTCAGATAGTGATAGAACATATACTATAGATATAAATGGAAATATAATTTTAATTACAGGAAATGCTAAAGAAATATTAGATAATGCTAGTATAGCTTATGGTAAAATAGTTAGCAATTATGATATTGATGGCAGTACAGGAGTAAATTGGAAAATATTTAATTCAGATGGAGTAAATATATATTTAATAGCAGGTGATTATATTAATTATGATAAAATACCTAATAGTAAAGAAAATAATAAACTAAATCAAAGCGATAGTTTCCAAGATGCTGCATTTTTTACAAATATATTAGATGACTATAATGGTTCGAGTGATATTACAAGTGATAACTCAGCATATAAGTGGTTAAATAAATATTATGAAAAACAATATACAAGTGAATATAATAATATGAAAGCAGTAGCATACATGTTAGACACCAATGTATGGAATACTTTTAAAGAGGATACAGCATCATATGCAATAGGAGGTCCAACACTTGAAATGCTATTTGATTCATATAATAAAAAATATGGAACACAATATGAGTGTCAAGCTACGAGTAAAGAAGGATATCTTATAAGAAAAACGGCTAACTCAGAATGGGAAGCACGAATAACAGGGCTACTTGAAACAAATGATGAACTTTATACAATTAGTAATCAAAATAATGCTTTATCATATTGGATAGCAAGTCCATCAAATTATAATGATTGGATTGGGCATGCAGGTTTTTCGATATTATCTGTATATTATAGTGGTAGTGTAACTTATAGTTCTTATTATGCTGATGATATAGCCTTTAGACCAATAGTTTGCTTAAATTCAGATATAGATTTAATTTTACAAGAAGATGGAACTTATAAAATACGATAAAATATCGTTACTATATGAGAAAGGGACTTTTAAGAAAATAATTATGAAAAAATAGTAATTGAAATAAAAAATCAAATAGATAGTATTTTTCAAAAATATTATGAAATAGTTTATTAGTAAATAATAATAGAATAAATATAGATAAAAAAGATAGTGATGAAAACTTATAAAAAGTAGGTTTTTGTTGCTATGTATTGTCATTAAATTTTTAAAATTGCACTAAACGGCTACCACAATGGTCGAAAGTTAGAGTATGCAATATAAATAAATAATTTGAATTTAAATATTTTATATTGATATCATTTTAATAATAATATATAATAATTTTAGAAAGAGAACAAAGTTCGTAACCTGTAAGAAAACCGCACCAAAATAAAAAATTAAAGCCGCTTCAAAAGTGAAGCGGTATTTTTTGTTGTATATAGTATTACGATAAAAAATCAAATAAAATAATTAGTAATTTATTGAAATAGCAATAAAAATGTGATATTTTATATTTGAAATAAAATGTAAAGGAAAAAATATTAATGGAAGAACAGAAAAAATTATTAGAATTATTAAATAAACATAGTTCTCTAAATGATGTACAAGAATATATAAGAAAAGTAATTACATTAAGAGGGTTTACAGGTCAAAGAATTCAAGACAAAATGGTATTATTACTTGAAGAAACAGGGGAACTTGCGAAAGCTATTAGAAAAACATTATCAGAAGCTTCAATAGATTATAGTAAAATAGAAAATTATACTAATATAGAAGAGGAAATAGCAGATGTTTTTATAGTTTTAGTCTCAATTTGTAATGAGTTAGGTATTAATTTATATGATGCAGTTATAAATAAGGAAAAAGATAATATAAAAAGAAAATGGGAAACACCAAAATAAAATATTTTTAGTTAGTATATTTTATAAAAATAAATATAAATTTGATTAGAGATTGCAAGAAACTAAAATAGCAAATAGAATTGTTGAAAGAATATTAAAAAATTGAAAGGAAAAATTGATAATATGGATAAATTTAAAGAAATTAGACCAATAGTACTTGGTTTAGTTAGAAAAGGCAATAATATTTTAGTTAGTAAAGGATATGATGAGGTAAAGAAACAAGAATTTTATCGATGCTTAGGAGGAGGAATAGAATTTTTAGAAAAAAGTGACGAGGCATTAAAAAGGGAGTTTAAAGAAGAATTAAATATAGAAATAAAAGTTGGAAAATTTTTAGGCATTTCTGAAAACATATTTAATTATAAAGGAAAAAATGCACATGAAATAGTATTATTTTATGATGCCTATATTACAGATAAAGATTACAAAGAAAAATATAATATAATAGATGATAACTTAAAAACAGAGGCAATATGGCTAGATATTAATAAATTTAAAAATAAAGAGCTAATTTTATATCCAGAGCAAATATTAGAATATTTATTTTAATGAAAAAGAATGTTATTATAGGTGCGAAAGATATTATAAATCAAACTGGAATAGCAGATAGAACTGTTAGAAGAATATTAAAAAAATTGTAGACAACAAAATTATTAAAATTGTTGATAATACTGATAATACGCCAAACAAAAAATATAAAATGGCAGAGTAAAAAATAATTTAGGAGAGTAAATTATGGAAAGAATATGCATAATAGGAGGAAGTGGAACAGGAAAGACAACACTAGCAAATAACTTAGGAAAAGAATTAAAATTACCAGTTTACCATATAGATGGAATACACCACCTAGAAAATTGGAAAATTCGAGATAAAAATGAACGTGATAAAATAATTATTGAGAAAACCAATCAAGCCAAATGGATTATAGATGGCACATATCGTTCTACATTACAACAGCGTTTGAAAAAATCAGATTATATCATATATTTAGATTATTCTACTTTAGCACAAATAATTGGAGTAATGAAAAGATTTTTTAAAAATCATGGAAAAGAAAAAGAAGAAATACCAGGATGTAAAGAACAGATGAATTGGGAATTTTTCTGTTTTGTAGTTAGATGGAGAAAAGAAAAAAGAAAAGATGTTTTAGAAGAAATAAATAAAGTTAACCAGAAAAAAGTGTTTATTTTTAAGAATAGAAAACAGCTTAATAAATGGTATAGAAAAACATTTAATAAAAAAATAGAACTGTAATAAATTACAAAAATTAATTCCTATGCCTTATATTTTTAAAATTATAAAAAAATAAAAAAATTTAAAATTTACTCTTTAAATTACTAGATAAATACTCTGTTAAATAATTGACAAGAAAATAAATAATGATATAATATGTGTATTAGAGGAGATATTCCTCTTGTATATAAGTAAAGTGGGAAGGACTAGTAGTTAGGAGAAAAAATGAAGTACGGTAAAAAGCACGATACAGAGAAAAGTGTAGAGCATGATAGGTACTTTATGGAATGTGAGGAAGGTGAATTTCTCTCAAAGAAAATTCGGACAAAAGGAATAGAAAATGTATATATCTATTCAACATTGGCAGACGTAGAAATTTTGGTACTAGGAGAGGAAAAAGCTACTGCTACATTGTATGGAGATATTAGTAAAGACATGTATTACTTTGACATGTTTAGACTAAGTGAAGATACACTTTATATCTTTGTAACATGTAGTGCACAAAGTATTATTCACACAACCTCGAAACTGGTAGTGACACTACCAAGAACTACAATGTATAACCTTCAAGTCGTAACAAGTTATGGAACAGCAGTAGTAGATGAAGAAAGTTCTTTTAGAAAGCTGAAGCTTGAAATTGGAAGTGGAATAGTTCCAAGGGATAGAAAGAGCTAAATTTAGTTTTTATGTTAAGATACCGCTTTAGTGGACTGCATTAATAAGTAAGTGCAGTCCATTTTTTAACTTGACTTTTTTTTTATTTTGAGATAAAATAACAACTGATAAAAAATTAAAGGAGGAATATAAAATGGATTTAAAAGGAACAAAAACAGAAAAAAATTTAATGGAAGCTTTTGCTGGAGAATCACAAGCAAGAAATAAATATACATATTTTGCAAGTAAAGCAAAAAAAGAAGGATATGAGCAAATTGCTGCTATATTCCAAGAAACAGCTGATAATGAAAAAGAACATGCTAAAATGTGGTTTAAATTATTACAAGGTGGAGATATAAAATCAACATTAGAAAACTTACAAGCAGCTGCAGAAGGAGAAAACTATGAATGGACAGATATGTATGATAGAATGGCTAAAGAAGCTAAAGAAGAGGGATTTGACCATATTGCTTTTCTTTTCTCAGAAGTTGCTAAAATAGAAAAAGAACATGAAGAAAGATATAAAAAATTAATTGAAAATGTAGAAGGTGGATTAGTATTTAGCCGTGATGATGAGAGAATTTGGAAATGTAGAAACTGTGGACATATAGTAATTGGAAAATATGCTCCAGAAATTTGCCCAGTATGTAGTCATCCAAAAGCATATTTTGAAATAAAAGCAGAAAATTATTAAAAATAAATATATTATATTAGATTGCTAAATTAGTTTAGCAGTCTTTTTTTTTATAGTATAATTTGCATTTAAAAATATATTATTATATAATATATTATGTAATGTATTTCTTATAAAGAGTTATGCAATAGAAATTATGCCTATTAACAGCAAGAAGAAAGGATATATTCATGAAAAAGTATGCTGTTTCGATTGAGAAGGGTTATAACTGTTTTGATGCTTGGATTACAACTGATGTTATACTATATAAACTCTCTAAAAAAAGTAGAAAGTGGAAGCAAATAGATTATTGGTCTTATGATGCTATTTTTAGCAGAACACTTTCTACAATTCGTGCCAGAAGGAAGGCTAGAGAACTTATTGATTTTTATGATGCCTGCTTAATTTAAATAAAATGGCATAATTTCAAAACAAGTTCGCTAAATGCGAGCTTGTTTCTTTGTATAAAGTATATTTAAAATTATAATTTTATAGAAAAAATAAATAATTATTTATTCTCATACTTAATTTGCTGGCAAAATAAAAAAAATTATGTTATAATACTTTGGTATAAGGAGAGAAATTAATGTCAAAGTTTTTTGTAAGAGATGAGCAAATAAAAAATGATATAATAAAAATACAAGGACAAGATGTAAATCACATAAAAAATGTATTAAGAAAAAAAGTAGGAGATGAAATAATTATCTGTAATAGTGATAAAGAATATACTTATTTATGTGATATAACTAAAATAGAAAAAGAATCAATTGAATGTAAGATTGTAAGAGGATTAGAAGATTTTAAATCTAATATAAAAGTAACAATAATGCAAGGATTGCCAAAAAAGGATAAAATGGATTTAGTAATTCAAAAATCTGTTGAACTAGGTTGTTATGATATACAACCAGTAGATATGGAAAGATGTATTGTTAAATATGATGAGAAAGATAAGAAAAAAAAGATAGAAAGATGGCAAAAAGTATCTGAAGTTGCAGCAAAGCAATGTGATAGAAACTTTATACCTAAAGTTAATAACATAATGAAATTAAAAAATATTTGTAATTTATTATCAGAATATGATATAGTAATACTAGCTTATGAAAAAGAAGAAAAAATAAAATTAAAAGAAGCTTTAAAGATGATAAAAGAAAAATACGGAGAAAATGAAATAAAAATAGCTGTTATAATAGGACCAGAAGGTGGAATAAGCCTTAAAGAAGTAGAAATGATAAATGAAAATAGTAATGTAATTACAGTAACACTTGGTAAAAGAATATTAAGAACAGAAACAGTAGCATTAAATATACTAAGTATAATAATGTATGAGTTAGAGGGGTAGATAAACAAATGAAAGTAATATTTAAAAATTTATTAAAAGCAATAGGAATAATGTGTTATTTCATAATATTAAACTTTGCTTATACAAGGATGAATTTGGATAGACTAATAAACGATATAGAAGTATTTTCAGGAATATTCTTAGTACTAGGATTGGTCTTTTTAGAAAGAGCATATAAAAATGATGATGGAAAAATAGCCATAAGTGGGATAGAACTATTATGTCTATCTATGCATTCGTTATCAATAAACCATGTAATCACATTTTATAAATATGACTTTAGACTTTATTTATTAACTTCATCATATATTTTTGCAATATATTATGTGTTAAAATCAATAGTAATATATACTAAAGAAAAACGCAAATATTTAAAAGATTTAAGCGATATATCAGAAATAGTAAAAGAAGAACCAATAAAAAAAGAAGCAAAAAAGAGAAGAAAAAATAATAAAATAGAAAAGGTTACAAAAAAAGAAAAAACAGAAAAACAAGAAATAAAAGAAAAGAAAAATGACAAACCAAAAGAAGAAACAAAGAAAAATGATAAAGAAAAAACAAAAAATACTAAAAATAAAAAGAAAAGTAAAAAAGAGGTAGTAAATAATGATTAAAAGCATGACAGGATTTGGAAAAGCAAGTCTAGAAAAAAATTCTAGGATATATCACGCAGAAATAAGAAGTGTAAACCATAGATATTTAGATATATCAGTAAAAATACCACGAGCATTAAGTTATTTAGAAGAAGCAATAAAAAATGAAATATCTACTAAAGTAAAAAGAGGAAAAATAGATGTGATAATAACATTTGAAAATCACTCTATTGAAGGAAGGCAAATAAAAATAAACACAGAATTAGCAAAAGAGTATATTAAAGAATTAAGAAAATTAGCAGAAGAAGAAAATTTACTATCAGATATACATGTAAATGATATAGCAAGATATCCGGAAGTACTTACAATACAAGATAATCAAGATGATGAAGTAATTAAACTAGAGATATTAGAAGTCATAAAAAAAGCAACAGAAAGTTTAGTAGCAATGAGAGAAATAGAAGGAAAAAGAATTTCAGAGGATTTAAAAATAAGATTAGAACAAGTAGAACAAAAAGTAAATGAGGTATCTAAATTTTCTACTGGACTTATTGAAGAATATGTAGTAAAATTAGAGGAAAGAGTAAAGAAACTTTTAAAAGAACAAGAAATAGATAAAGCAAGATTAGCTGAGGAAGTTGTAATATATGCGGATAAATGTTCAATAGAAGAAGAAATAACAAGATTAAAAAGTCATCTTTCGCAATTTCAAGAGTTATTAAATACAAATGAAGCTGTCCGGAAAAAAATTAGATTTTATAATACAAGAGATGAATAGAGAAACAAATACAATAGGTTCAAAATCAAATAGCTTAGAAATTACTAATGGTGTGATTGATATGAAAACAGAAATAGAAAACATAAGAGAACAAGTACAAAATATAGAATAGAAAGGATTTGATTTTATGCAATTAGTAAACATTGGATTTGGTAATATTGTTTCAGCTCAAAGAATTGTAGCAATAGTAAGTCCAGAGTCCGCGCCAATAAAAAGACTAATACAAGAAGCAAAAGACAACAAAACAGCAATAGATGCTACATACGGAAGAAGAACAAGAGCAGTATTAATTATGGATTCTGGTCATATCATATTATCAGCCGTTCAGCCAGAAACAGTAGGAGGAAGAATTGATAAAACAGTATCACCAGAAGAGCTAGGAAGGCAACTAGCAGAAAGTATGAAAATAGATAATTAAAAAAGGAGTTGATTAAAATGATGGTAAAACCAACAGTAGCAGAATTATTAAAAAAAGCAGATAACAGATATGAGTTAGTTATTGCAACAGCAAGGAGAGCAAGACAAATAGCAGCAGGAGATGAAGTAAGAACAGAAATAAAAGAAACATCACCAGTAACACTCGCAGCAAACGAAATAGCAGAAGGTAAAGTAAAAATAGTAGAAGAAAGAAAAACAGAAGAAGTCAGAGAAGAGAATGAAGAAGAAGTAAAATAGAAACGGAGAAAATAATGGAAAAGAAACATATTATCTCATTAGGAGGAGAATTAGCAAGTCGGAAAAGGTACAGTATCAAAAATATTAATGCAAAGACTAAATTATTCAGTGTATAGAAATGGAGACTATTTCAGAAAACTAGCAAAAGAAAATGGAATGGATGTAACTACATTTAATGAATATGTAAAAGAACATCCAGAAATAGACAGGAAAATAGAAAATAGTGCATCAGAATATGCAAAAGAACATGACAACTTTATAATAGATGCAAGGCTTCGGTTGGTATGCTGTACCACAATCTTTTAAAGTGTACTTAAAAGTGGATATTAATGTTGCAGCAAAAAGAGTATTTGAAGATGAAACAAGAAGAACAACAGAGAGAAAATTTAATACAATAGAAGAACAAAAACAAGACATAGAAAAAAGATATAAATTAGAAAATGAAAGATATTTAGAACTATATGGAGTAAGAAAAGAAGATGAAGCAAACTATGACTTTGTCTTAGACACAACATCACTTACACCAGAACAAGTTGCAGACAAAATAGAAGAAAAATATAAAGAATGGTTAGGATAAAACAAAGTGAGATAAAAGCTCACTTTTTTCTAAAGGAGCCCAAATGGTAGCAGAAGTAATAATAAATAGAACAGCAAAAAAACTAAATAAAACATTTGACTATGAAGTGCCAGAAGAATTAAAAGACCTTATAACTATTGGAAGTAAGGTCTTAGTTCCGTTTGGCAAAGGAGAAAAACTAGAAGAAGCATTTGTTGTAAAAATAAAAGAAAAAACAGAATATGAAGTAAAACAAATAAAAAAATTAGAAGATACAATAAGTGATAAACAAATAGAACTTGCAAAATGGATGGCAAAAAGATATTTTTGTAATGTATCAGACTGTATAAAATTAATGCTAACACCAGGAACCAGAAATAGAGAAAAAAAGATACAAGACAAAAAAATTCAAGTTGTATACTTAAAAAAAAGCATAGAAGAAATAGAATTCAATATAGAAACTGGTAAAATAAAATCAGAAAAACAAAAAAGAATATTAAATTTTGTAAAAAACAATGAAGGATTTACTATACCAGAAATAGAAATGCTAACAGACTGTTCAAGAGCAATCATAAAAACATTAGTAAAAAACGAATATTTAGAAATATTAGATAAAAAAATAGAAAGAGATCCATTAAGAAATAAACAAGTAGAAAAAACAAACTCATTAAAACTAACAAAAGAACAAGAAAAAGCATATAGAACTGTGAAAAAAACAATAGAAGAAAACAAATATAAACAATTCTTATTATATGGAATAACAGGTTCACGGAAAAACAGAAGTATATCTACAATTAATACAAAAAGTTATAGAAAAAGAAAAAACAGCAATAGTATTAGTACCAGAAATATCATTAACACCACAAATGCTAGAAAGATTTATATCAAGATTTGGAAAAGAAAAAATAGCAATAATACATAGTAAATTATCTTTAGGAGAAAGATATGACGAATGGAACAAAATAAGAGAAGGAAAAGCAAAAATAGTAATAGGAGCCAGGTCAGCAATATTTGCGCCAGTAGAAAACTTAGGAATAATAATAATAGATGAAGAACATGATAGCTCATATAAATCAGAAGCAAACCCAAAATATGATGCAAAACAAGTAGCAAACTATATAGCAAAACAAAATAATTGTCCACTATTACTCGGAAGTGCAACACCGGACATAGGTGATTTCTATAAAGCAAAAGAATTAGAAAAAATAACATTATTAGAATTAACAAAAAGAGCAAATGAAGCAAGCCTTCCAAAAGTAACAATAATAGATTTAAAACAAGAACTAGCAAGTGGAAATAGGTCAATGCTAAGTAGAGAACTTTATAAATCTATTGAAAAAAATCTAAAACAAAAAAAACAAACAATATTATTCTTAAATAGAAGAGGATATTCAACATTTGTAATGTGTAGAAATTGTGGATATACAGTAAAATGTAAAAATTGTAATATAAGCTTAACATATCATAGTTATGAAAAAAAATTAAAATGCCATTATTGTGGATATGAAGAACCAGTAGTCAAAATCTGTCCAGAATGTAAAAGCGATAAAATAAGGTACTTTGGAACAGGAACACAAAAATTAGAAGAAGAAATACATAAAGAATTTTTAGGAGCAAGCACAATTAGGATGGATGTAGATACAGTGACAAAGAAAAACTCACATGAAGAAATTTTAAAAGAATTCAAAGAAAAAAATATAGATATTTTAATAGGAACACAAATGGTAGTAAAAGGGCATCATTTTCCAAATGTAACACTAGTTGGAGTAATCGCAGCAGATAGCTCTTTAAATATAGATGACTATAGAGCAAATGAAAGAACATTTCAAATACTAACACAAGTAGCAGGCAGAGCAGGAAGAGAAAAAGAATTACCAGGAAAAGTAATAATACAAACATATAATCCAGACAACTTTAGTATTCAATGTAGTAAAAAACAAAACTATAAAATGTTTTACGACACAGAAATCTTAATACGTAAACAGTTGAAATATCCGCCATTTTGCGATATAATAGTAATTGGATTTAATAGTTTAAATGAAAAAACGATAATAGACATAAGTAATAAAACATATAATTATTTAAAAAAACGTTTATATGAAGTAAAAGAAGAAAATCAAGAATTAAAAATATTTAAACCAATGCCAGCGCCAATCAATAAAATACAGAATAGATATAGATATAGAATAATAATAAAAGGGAAAATGAACCAGAAAATAAACGAAGAATTAAATAATTATTTAGAAAAAATATATCAAAAAGATTTAAAAGACATAAGAATATCTATTGATATAAATCCAAACAATATGGTATAGAAAAAACAAGAAGTAAAAGCTTAAAAAAACATATACTAAAATAAAGGAAAGGAGTAAAAAATAATGGCAATAAGAAATCTAAGATATGAAGGAGACGAAATATTAAAAAAGAAATCAAGAGAAGTTCCAGAAGAAGATATTTTAAGTGAAAAAATACAAAACTTGATAGATGATATGATAGAAACAATGCATAAATACAATGGAGTTGGACTAGCAGCAGTGCAAGTAGGAGTTTTAAAAAGGATAATAACAATAGATTTATATGATGACAATGGACCAATAGTATTAATAAATCCAATTATAATAAAAACAAAAGGAGAACAAGAAGTAGAAGAAGGATGCTTAAGCTTTCCAAACCAATTTGCAAAAGTTATAAGACCTGCAGAAGTAACAGCAGAATATACAGATAGAAAAGGAAAAAGAATGAGAGTTCATGCAAAAGAATTATTAGCACAAGCGATAGCACATGAAGTAGACCACTTAAATGGAGAACTTTTTATAGATAAAATATTACCAGGAACATTAGAATATGTAGAGCAAGAACAATAACATGTCGCATGGGGACAGTCCCCATGCCTAAAAAATGTCGCATAGGGACAGTCCCCAATGCGACATCGAAAGGAAGAAAGTATTATGAGAGTAGTTTTTATGGGAACTCCTGATTTTGCAAAGGAGAGTTTAGAGGCTGTATTTAATTCAGAACATGAAATTTTGTTGGTGGTTACAAACCCAGATAGACCACAAGGAAGAGGAATGAAACTAAAACAATCTCCTGTTAAAGAATTTGCCCAAGAGAAAGGTTTAAAAATTTTACAGCCTGAAAAAATAAGAAAAAATGAAGAATTTATTAATGAAATAAAAAATCTAAAACCAGATGTTATATGTGTTGTAGCATATGGAAAAATCTTACCAAGAGAAATACTAGAAATTCCAAAATTCGGTTGTATCAATGTACATGGTTCATTACTTCCAAAATATAGAGGAGCAGCACCTATACAGTGGGCAGTTTTAAACGGAGACAAAGAAACAGGTATAACTACTATGTATATGAATGAAGGAATGGATACAGGTGATATGATTTTAAAAGAAAAAGTTGAAATTGGTGAAGATGAGACAACAGGAGAATTATGGAATAGATTATCTAAGTTAGGGGGAGAGCTTTTAGTTAAAACTTTAGATGAAGTTGAAAAAGGAATAGCACCAAGAATAAAACAAGGAGAAGATTTCACTTTAGCTCCTATGTTAGATAAAACTATAGCAAGAATTGACTGGACAAAAACAGCAACAGAAATTAAAAATTTAGTAAGAGGGTTAAACCCTATTATGGGAGCATATGCTTTTTTAGATGGAAAGAAAATTAAATTTTGGAAGGTAGATAAAGTAGATAAATTAGAAAAATTGGATTGTTTTGAATTACGATATAAAGACGATTTAAAAAATGGTACTGTTATAAAATCAAATCCAAAAGACGGTCTTTTTATAAAAACTAGAGAAGGAATTTTAAAAGTTTTAGAAATACAAGGAGAAAATGGAAAAAGGATGCAAATAGGAGATTTTTTAAGAGGAAATAATATAGAAGAAAGTAGGATTTTTGAGTAAGAATTTAAGGAAACATGTTTTATTATAGAATATGTTTCTTTTAATTTTTACACTAAAATATTTTCTCTAAAGGTTTACGGAAATTTATATATAAAAAAACAAGATAAACTATTTACAAACATAGAAAAAAAAGATAAAATATGGCTGTGAGATAATAAAAAGTATTTTATTAGAAAGAAGGAAATTTAATGAAAATAAAATTAGACGAAAGAAAAGGTATAACATTAGTAAGTTTAGCAATAACAGTTGCAGTTTTATTGATATTAGCATCTGTTGCAACTTATAGTGGAGTAAATATACTTAGACAAGCTAAATTAAATAAGTTCACTACAGAAATGAAATTAATGCAAACAGAAGTAAATGATTTATATAATAGATATAAAAATGGGGAAGATGTATTAAATTTAGGAAAGGATTTAAATGAACAAGAAGAACAAGCAAATAAAGTATTTACAAAAGAAGCTTCTGGAATAACAGATAAGACAGGATATAGATATTTTGATAAGGAAACATTAGAAGGGTTAGACATAAACGGAGTTGATAGTGAATTTTTTGTAAATATAGAAAAAAGAAGTGTTGTAAGTTATGAAGGTTTAGAATATGAAGGGGTAACCTATTATACATTAGAGCAATTACCAAATGGATTGTATAATGTAAATTACCAAGATAAAGAAACTAGAGGAATAGAAAAGCCAACATTTGATGTTTCTACAAGTATAAATGAAGATGATGAGTTTATTATTACAGTATCTAATATACAATATAGTGGAAATATAGAAAAGTGGGAAGTTAAGTATCAAAAAGAGGGCGAAGATTATTGGTCAAGTAGTCAAGATTTAAGTTTTAAGGTAGATAGTAAAGGAATTTATAATGTAAAAATAGTAAATGGAGATGTAGAGGCAGAGCCTGTAACTGTAAGTTTTGTAACTTTTGATGGAGATTGGAATGATGAAAAAGGAATAAACATGCCAGTTATAAAGGAAAATATGGAAATCGTAAAATATGATGAAAGTTCAAAAACATGGATAAATGATATAGATGGTTCAAGTATAAATTATACTAATGAAGGTGATGGTAAGAGCCAATGGGCAAATGCAAAGGTAACAGTAGATGGAGTAGATAGTTATTTTGTATGGATACCAAGGTTTGAATATAAAATAGACAACAATAAAATAGATGTGAAATTTATTTCAACAAATAAAACAGAAGCGGATGATGGATATATAATTCATCCAGCATTTATAAATGATGTAGACAAAGGAGGCTGGACCTCTGAATTACCAGGAATATGGGTAGGAAAATATGAAACATCAAGAAGTGATGCAGAAGGAGAAGTTGAAGGAAGTAGTACAAAAATAAAAGTACAACCAGGAGTAACAAGCCTAAGAAATATATCAGTAGGAGATATGTACACATATGCAAGAAACTATTTGGATGATTTAAATAGTCATATGCTTAAAAACAGCGAATGGGGAGCAGTAGCATATTTAACATATAGTCAATATGGAAGAAATGGAGTAGAATTAGAAGTAAATGAAAACAGTAAAAGCATTACAGCAAATGGAGATATTGAGGCAAATGTAAAACAAAGTAGTACAGGAAATGTATATGGAATATATGATTTATCAGGAGGAAGTTATGAATATGTAGCAGCATATTATAATGGAAGTGATGTTTTGTTAAATCAAAATCTTTTTGCAGGTAAAGGAAGGAAGAGTACAGAATATGTAACAGCATATACAGGAACAAGTCTTGAAGTAGATTATAAATTAGGAGATGCAACTTATGAAACAAACGGATGGAATGGAGATTTAGGTAGTTTTATAGATATAGATAATCCTTATATTCTACGTGGAGGCGGATATGATGTTAAAGAGCAAGCAGGAATATTTTATTTTAACAAAACAAATATAGAAAGTAATCAAAATTATTCATATCGTATGTGTTTAGCTATACAATAAGCTATATAATTTAAAAGAAATAAAAGTCGGAGGGTTTTAAAATGTATGAAAGAAGCGCAATAGTTCTAGAAAATTATTTTGAGAAAATCTTAGGAACAAATAAGGAAAACAATTTAAGGAGTAATTATGAAAATTACAATAGACTAATAGAAGAAATAAAAGAATACCAAAGAGTTATAGAGGAAGAAGAAAAAATTATTAAAAAATTTGACGAAACAGCTTCAGAGATAGAAGATATACAAAACAAACAAACTAAAATACATGAACAAAATGTAAAAGTAGAAGAAGAAAGAAATGAATTATTTAATGATTTAAGTGAAAATACAAGTACACTTGACCAAAAACTCCAAAAAATAGAAGGAATATTGGATAAGAATAATGAGGCGTTAAAAGAGTTAAGAGAACAATATGTAAAGACATTAATAATTTTTATAGAAAGACAAAAAGAAAGAAATAAATATGCACGTACACATAGAACAGAAGAAGCAAACTATTTAGACATTTTAAAACAGACAAATGCGGATTTTGAAAAGCTTGATTATAAGCAAATACAATCAGCAAAATCATTTTTAGATAATTATAGAGAAAATAATGAAGAAGTAACAGAGATAATGTTAAAAAATGGCAAGAGTGAAAGAGTGCCATTTAATGAGCAAGTAATAAAAAAAGCAGTGGAAGAAAGAAGTAAAATTGCAAGAGAAGAAGCAGAGTTATATATTAGCATATATGAGAGAATGAAAAAGTTACTTGCTGAAGTTAATAATGGAACAGTAAAATTAGCAAAGTCAGAAAAATTATTAAGAGATGTAAGTGTAAAATTACAGTTTTTACATGCGAAAAAAGAGTATATAGTAGTGTTTTTAGATAATGAAAGAATGTCAGCGATGAATGGAAAGAAAGCACATGAAAAATTGATGCTAGATGCATGTGAAAATTTTGATTTAGATATTAAACAAATAGATAATTTATATGAATTAATATTAAAAGAAGCGGCAGGAAGAGCAACTAAAAAATCTTATAAAGAATTATATAATAAAAATTATTTAAGAGATATTGAAGAAAAAGAAAAAGATTTTGAAGAGGAAGCAGTAAGTATAAAAATAAATATGGGAACACTTATTAATTCTAACTATTGGAGAATTGAAGGAATAAAAAATGTGTATAACACATTCCAAGAAGAAGTAAGTGAGAAATTTGATAAAGACTTATCAGAATATAGAATAGATGAAGCTATTGAAGAACCTAAGGAAGAAATAAAAGATATAGTAGATGAAGCAGTAGAACAAGAAAATAATAATATTGATGAAGAAATTCAAGATGAGAATTATGAAGAAGATGATTATGCCAATGAAGAAGATGACAACGATGAGTATATAGAAGAAGAAACAGACTTTGATGAAGATTATGAAGATGATGATTATGACTATGATGATGACGAATATTATGATGACTATGATGAGGAATATGACGATGAAGATGATGATATTTTAATAGATGAAGGAGATGAAATAACAGAAGAAAACATAGAGCAGTTAATAGAAAATAGTAGAAAAGGTAAAAATAAAAAAGAAGACAAACAAGAAAGAGGTTTATTTGGAAGATTGTTTAAAAAGTAAAGGAGATATCAATGATAAAAATAGAGAATGTATCAAAATCATATGTAAAGGGAAAAAAGTCAATAGACAATTTAAATTTAGAAATAAAAGATGGTGAAATATTTGGCTTTTTAGGACCTAATGGAGCAGGAAAAACAACGACAATTAAAATGATAACAGGAATATTAAATATAGATGAAGGGGACATATTAATTGATGGAAAAAGTATAACAAAAAATCCTTTAGAAGCAAAAAAAGAGTTTGGGTTTGTACCAGATAATCCAGATATGTTCCTAAAATTAAAAGGGATAGAATATTTGAATTTTTTAGCAGATATATATGAAATTCCAAATGCAGAAAGAAGAGAAAAAATAGAAACACTAACAAAGAAGTTTGAAATATATGATAATTTAAATAGTGAAATGCAAAGCTATTCTCATGGTATGAGACAGAAAATAATTATTTGTGGGGTATTATTAAATAACCCTAGGAATTGGATATTAGATGAACCAATGACAGGTTTAGATCCAAAGTCATCTCATGATTTAAAAGAGATGATGAGAGAACATAGCAAAAATGGAAATACAGTATTTTTCTCAACACATGTACTAGAAGTTGCTGAGAAACTTTGTGATAGAGTAGGTATTATAAATAGAGGAAAATTAGTTTTTGTTGGAACGTTTGAAGAAATGAAAGAAAGGTTTAAGGAGAATAAATCCTTAGAAGATTTATTTTTGGAGATAACAGAAAATGAAGAGTAAAGTAATATCATTAACAAATGTAATTTTAAAAAATTCTTTTCAGAATATGGAAACTGCTAAATCAGCAAATGAGAATAAGAAATCAAAATCTATGGTTGTTTTATATGTGTTTGTATTTATATATTTAGCAGGAATTATGGGTGTATTTAGTAATGGTTTAATTAAAGAATTGATGGCAATAAATCAAGAGCAAATGTTTTTGGGGTTAATATTACTTGCAATAGCACTGTTTGTATTAATACAAAGTATATTTTCAGCGATTAATATATTGTATTATTCAAAAGATAATGAATATATTTTGCCATTACCAATAAAACCAAGCCAAATAGTTGCTTCTAAAACAAATGTGTTGTTAATTACTGAATATTTTATAGTAGCGATTATAGGATTAATACCATTAATAATATATGGAATACTTACGTCAGCTAGTGTTTTATACTATATTGCTATGTTAATTGTTATTTTAGCTTTTCCTATTATACCAACATTAATATCAAGTTTACTTGTTTTAATTATTATGAGTTTTGCAAAGTTCACTAAAAATAGAAATAGATTTCAATTAATTGCAACAATATTTGTTTTAATAGTTGTTCTTGCAGCTTCATTTGCACTTAATAATACAACTGCAACTCCTGAAGAATTAGTTGAAATGGTAACAAAAGCAAATGGATTAGTAGAGATGGTAAGACATGCGTTTCCAACTTTAGGTATGGCAATAAATGGACTAACAGAAGCAAATATAGGAAAGCAAATACTAAATTTATTTTTACTAGTTTTAACAACTGGTGTAATATATTTTATTTATATATTAATAGGACAAAAACTTTATTTAAAAGGTGCAGTTGGAAACTTATCTTCTGGTAAGAAAACAAAGAAGAAACTAAATGAAGAAAAAGCTTTTAGAAATAGTTCGCTTACAAGGACTTACATAGGAAAAGAGTTTAAAACTTTAATTAGAAATCCAATATTTTTTATGCAATGTGTGTTACCTGCAATTTTATTTCCAGTACTTATGATAGTATTTTCATTTATGGGGATAAAACAAGAGCAAGGTGGAGAAATAGCTGATATTACAGGTATGATAACAGATAAAACTTCAATATATTTGGGAATAGGAATATTATGTGCTATACAATTTTTCTTAATGTTTGTATATATATCAGCTACAGCTATATCTAGAGATGGACAAAATGCAGTGTTTATGAAATATATACCAGTACCATTAATGAAACAAATAGATTATAAGGTAATTCCAAATATTGTTATGACAACATTTATGAATATTATTACTATTATAATTGTACAATATTTATTTAAATTACCAATTATATATTTATTATTAATTACAATAGCAGGTATTGTTATGGGGATACTTCAAAGCTATGTTTCAATAATAGTAGATTTAAAGAAACCAAAATTAGAGTGGAGTTCTGAATATGCTGTAGTAAAACAAAATATGAATTTAATTTGGCCAGTTGTATTAGCACTATTAAATATTACAATACTAATTATTCTTACAATAATAGTAGGAAAGAGTTTAAATAGTTATATAACTGTAGGATTAATTATAGTTTTATATTCTATTTTAACAGTAATAGTTAGAAATTATATAAAAAATAATGTAGAAAAATTATTTGAAAAGATTTATTAGAGGGTGTCCTGAAATAGGAGCCCAAGAAACAAAAAATCCAGCTCGATAAGAGTTGGATTTTTTGATATAAAAAGCAGGAAAAATGCTGACAAATCAATACTTTAATGATATAATTCAAGTGTAAAAAGTATTGATTTTGGAGGTTTAAAATGGGATTTAAATATTATGAGCAAAACCAATTAATGATACCAATGGAATGGAAAACATTAATAGATAAAAATGATGTAGTATTCGTATTAAATGATTTAATAGATAATATGAATATAGATAAATTGTTAGAAACATATTCCCCACTAGGAAATAGTTCATACTCTCCAAAAATGATGTTAAAAATATTAATGTATGGATATATAAGAAAAAGATATTCATCAAGACAAATAGCAGAAGCAGTACAATGCGATATAAAATTCATATGGTTAGCAGGAGGAAATAAACCAACAAGAAATGTAATAAATTCATTTAGAAAAGATAAAATGAAAATCATAATGGAAGATGTATTTGTAGAATTGCTTGTAGTACTCGAAAAGAAAGGATACATCAATACAGAAGAGTATTTTGTAGATGGAACAAAAATAGAAGCAAACGCAAATAAATATACATTTGTATGGAAAAAAGCAGTAGAAAAATATAGAGCAAAATTGCAAGAACAAGTACACGAATTAATGAAAGATATAGATGAATTAAATGAAGAAGAAGATAAATTGTATCCAGATAAAGAAAT
>CALXZC010000017.1 GCA_944393135.1 uncultured Clostridia bacterium
TGTGATTTACTAACAATTATTTTTACTAATACACCTGCTATTGGAAGTATTACTAATGAAATTAAAGTCATTTGCCAACTTATTGAAAACATCATTATTAATATTCCAATAATGGTACATACAGAGGTAATTATTTGCGTAATACTTTGATTTAAGTTCATACTCAAAATATCAATATCATTTGTTATTATTGATAACACTTCTCCATGTGTCTTTGTATCAAAATATCTCATTGGAAGTTTATCTATTTTTACAGCAATATCATTTCTTAGTTTATAAGTTAATTTTTGTGACACTCCTGTCATTGTAAATCCTTGTACAAAAGAGAATATTGCACTTAATAAATATAATCCAAGTAGACCTAGTAAAATAGTTCCTACTTTTCCAAAGTCTACACCTTGTCCGCCAGATATTTTACTAACTATACCATTAAATATTTCTGTTGTTGCATTTCCTAATATTTTAGGTCCAATAATCGTAAATAACGTACTTCCGATTGCAAAAATCATTACAATTATTAATGCTATTTTATATTTTGATAAATAATTTTTTATTAATTTTTTAGTTGTTTTCTTAAAATCTTTTACAGGTGGTGCAACAACTTGCCTTCTTGCTCCCATTGGTCCTGGCATTTTAATTACCTCCTTTCCCATTTAATTCTTCTTCTGATAATTGTGACAATGCAATTTGTCTGTATGTTTCATTATCTTTCATAAGTTCCTCATGTGTTCCTATACCTACAACTTTTCCTTCTTCCAATACAATTATTTGATCTGCATTTAATATTGTACTAATTCTTTGTGCTACAATTATCACTGTTTTATCTTGTGTCTTTTCTGATAATGCTTCTCTTAAAGCTGCATCTGTTTTTAAATCTAATGCTGAAAAACTATCATCAAAAACAAATATTTCTGGATTTTTAGCTAATGCTCTTGCTATAGAAATACGTTGCTTTTGTCCTCCTGATACATTACCTCCACCTTGGGCTATTGGATCTTGATATTTTTTCTCTTTAGTTTCAATAAATTCCGTTGCTTGTGCTATTCTTGCTGCTTCATACATTCTTTCATCTGACATATTATCATCTGAATACTTTATATTACTTTCTATTGTTCCAGAAAATAATAAACCTTTTTGTGGTACAAATCCTATAATATCTCTTAAATCTTTTTGTGATACATCTTTTACATTTACACCATCTATTAAAAGCTCTCCTCCTGTTACATCATAAAATCTTGGAATAAGATTTACTATTGTAGATTTTCCACTACCCGTACTTCCTATGATTGCAGTGGTTTTTCCTGGCTCTGCTGTAAATGTTATATCTTCTAATATTTCTGTATCTGCATCTGGATACCTAAATGATACATCTTTAAATTCTACTAATCCCTTTTTGCTTTGATCAAACTTCTTCGTTTCACTTTTATCTTTTATGCTAGGTTCTGTTTCTAAAACTTCATTTATACGTCTTGCAGATACTGATGCTCTTGGAAGCATTATTGATATCATTGATATCATTAAAGATGCCATAACTATTTGCATTGTATATTGTATAAATGCCATCATATCTCCAACTTGCATAATTCCTTGGTCTACATTATGTCCTCCAACCCAGATAATTAGTACCATAATTGAATTCATAACAAACATTAAAAGTGGCATCATCATTGACATAGCACGGTTTACAAACACATTTGTTTTCATTAAATCTTTATTTGCTACATCAAACCTCTTTTCTTCTTTTTTCTCTGTATTAAATGCTCTTATTACTTGAAGTCCACTTAATATTTCTCTAGATACTAAATTTAGCTTATCTGTTAAGTCTTGTAACTTTCTAAATTTTGGCATTGCTACAATGAATAATGTAACTACAATGAACAATACTGCAATTATTGCAACACCAATAATCCATGCCATTGAGCTATCACTTGTTGTTAAAACTTTTGTAAATCCACCTATTCCAATAATTGGTGCATATACTACAACTCTAAAAAGAATTGCAATTAATTGTTGTATTTGTTGGATGTCATTTGTACTACGTGTAATTAATGATGCTGTAGAAAATTTATTTAATTCTCCTGTTGAAAAACTAAGTACTTTCTTAAATACTTTTTCTCTTAAAGTTTTACCTAATTTTGCAGCAACTCTTGCAGATAATAACATAATAGAAATTGCTGAAACCATACTAATTAATGCAACTCCTAGCATTTGTAATCCTTGAAATAATATATAATTATTTTGAAGTTTCTCTGTATCTACTCCTAAATTAGAATAAATATTTTTTACTTCTACAACAGCTGCTTGTTCTTTTATTGAGGTTTCCATATTTTCTATTTCTTTTGTAAATTCTTCTAAAACACTATCTCTTTGTTCTTCTGGCATAGTTTCTAATATTTCTAATAAACTCATATTTTCTAAAACTTGTCTTTGTTCAGGGGTAACTTTTGAGATAAAAGTTTCTTTTATTTTAGCTTCTGTATCTTCATTTGTTACTGTCGCAAATTCCATTAATGGGGTTGCCATGATTTTTGATAGTTCTTCTTCTTTGTCTTTTTCTATGTCGTTTAATACATATATAGTTCCTGGCTCTACATCATAGTCTTTACCTAAATAGTTATCAATTACTTTTTCTTGTTCATTACTCAAGTTTTCTGACACTAGACTGTAATTTTCTAGGATTTTTTCATCTTCTTTTGAAAACATTAAAATAGTTTCCATATCTTCTTTACTGATTACTTGTGGTACTGCTGTCTCTATTCCTCCAGCTTGAATACCTACATTTACAATTCTAGAAGTAAAGTCTGGTAATCTTAAATCTGCTTGTGCTTGAATATATAACAATATAACAATCGCTACAACTGACCAAAAAGATTTCTTTAAATTCTTTAATACTTTTAGCATTGTTTCTTCCCTCTCTTTCTCGAAAATAACACCATATCATTATATGTGACATGGTGTCATTTTGTCAATGTTTATTTTTATAATTCACAAAAAATTTACATTTTTCTAAATACTCCTGCAACTTTTCCAAGTATTTCACAATTAGGTACAATTATTGGATCCATTGTACTATTTTCTGGTTGTAATCTTATATGGTCTTTTTCTTTATAGAATGTTTTAACTGTTGCTTCATCTCCAATTAAAGCAACTACAATTTCTCCATTATTTGCTGTATTTTGTTTCTTAACTAGAATATAATCCCCATCTAATATTCCAGCTTCAATCATACTTTCTCCACGTACAGTTAGCATAAAACTCTCTGAATTTCCAACAAAGTCAATCGGAATTGGGAATGTATCTGTTACATTTTCTACTGCTAAAATTGGTTCTCCTGCTGTTATTTTACCAATTATAGGAACTTCCACTAATTCTTTTTGTGTATAAAAATCTTTACTTGATGTCATTTTTGGCTCTCCTGATCCTCCTTTTAGAAGTCTCATTGTTCTACCTTTTTTATCTTGTCTTTTAATATATCCTTTTTCCTCTAGTTTCTTAAGATATCCATGAACTGTTGCTGTTGAACTTAAATCTACAGCTTTTCCAATTTCTCTTACTGATGGTGGATATCCTTGTGTCATTATTTGTTTTTCGATAAACTTTAATATTGATTTTTCTCTTCTATTTAGTTCTGGTTTCTTCTTTCTTTGCATATGTTATCACTCCCATTTTTAATTTAAAAATATAATATCATACAAACAAAAAAATGTCAAACATTTTTTTGATATTTTTCAATATTTTTAAAATTCAAAAAGCCTGTTAACCTTTAAATTAACAAGCTTTTTTTCTTATTCATCTTTTGTTGTATTTATTTTAAATAATTTAAATAATTCTACAATTATTAATGGTGCTATTATTAAACCTATTAGCTCTAATACATTTTGTGTTGGTAAATGTGGTATACTAAATACTTCTCTTAAGAATGGCACTCCTAAAATTATAAACATTAATGCTGCTGAAGCTACTACTGCAAGTATTAATTTTTTATTATTTGCAATTCCTGTTTTAAATATAGACACTTTATTATTTCTTACATTAAATACATGTACTAATTCAGAAAGTGCTAAAGTAACAAATGCCATTGTTTGACCTACTTCTATTTTAGATTCATCAAGAGTTAATCCATCTATAGGTTCTGTAGTTGTTGCTAATCCTATCATAAATGCACCAAGTGTAAGTAATCCTATCATAACACCTTGATAAACAACTCTCCATGTCATTCCTTTTGTAAATACTCCTTTTCCTGGTTTCGTTGGTTTTCTATTCATTATATCTTTATTTGCCGGATCGAATGCTAGTGCTAATGCTGGAAGAGAGTCTGTTACTAGGTTAATCCATAATATATGAATAGGAAGTAATATTTCTAGATGTGTAATATCTGTTATTCCAAATAAATGTGCAAATAATGGTGTACATAGTGTAGCTAAAAATAATACTACTATTTCACCCACATTACTTGAAAGTAAGAATTGTATTACTTTTAATATATTATCATAAATACGCCTTCCTTCTTCTACTGCTGATACTATTGTTGCAAAGTTATCGTCTGTAAGTATTACATCTGCTGCTTCTTTTGCCACATCTGTTCCTACAATTCCCATAGCACATCCAATATTTGCCTGTTTTAATGCAGGACTATCATTTACTCCGTCACCTGTCATTGCAACTATTTCACCATTTTTTTGCCATGCTCTTACTATTCTAACTTTGTGTTCTGGTGATACTCTTGCATATACTGAATATTTTCTTACATTTTTTTCTAAATCTTCATCAGACATTTTCTCAAGTTCTGCACCTGTAATTGCCTCTTCTTCATTTTCTAGTATACCAAGTTTTTTTGCAATGGCTGCTGCTGTGATTTTATGGTCTCCTGTAATCATTACAGTTTTTATTCCTGCTGTTTTACATTTTTCAACTGCTTTTTTAGCTTCTTCTCTAGGCGGATCTATCATTCCTACCATACCTACAAATATTAAGTCACTTTCAAGGTTTTCCATTTCTTCATCCGTAGGCTCATGGTCTAATTCTTTGTATCCACAAGATAAAACTCTTAGTGCTTCTTTTGCCATTTCTTCATTTTTTTGTCTAACTATTTTTGAATAATTCTCTATATCTGGTTTTATTTCTCCTCTTAATAAATAACTATTACACTTCTCAAGTAATTCATCAACTCCACCTTTGGTATATACTATATATTTACCATTTATTTTGTTTACTGTTGTCATTAATTTTCTATCAGAATCAAATGGAATTTCTTTAATACGTGGCATTTCATCATAAATACTTGGCTCAAAGTCTAATTTAAATCCCATATCTACTAATGCTGTTTCTGTTGGATCTCCTGTTAATGTGCCATCATTTGATATTTTTGTATCATTACACAACATATTTGCATATACTAATGTTTTTAGGTCTAGGTCATCACTATCTTTGTATTCTTCTATATTTTTCGTTTCTTCATTTATAAATATTTTTTCTACTGTCATTTTGTTTTGTGTCAATGTTCCTGTTTTGTCAGAACATATAACTGTGCTACTACCTAATGTTTCTACTGCTGGAAGTCTCTTTACTATTGCATTTTTCTTAACCATTTTTTGTACCCCAATAGCTAAAACTATTGTTGATACTGCAACTAATCCTTCTGGTATTGCTGCAACAGCTAATGATACCGCTGTCATGAACATATGGATTGCTTCTTTTCCCTGTAATAATCCTATTATAAAAATTACTACACATATTGCTAGCGCTGCAATTCCTAAAGTCTTTCCTAATTTATTTAGTTTTTCTTGAAGTGGTGTTATTTGTTCTTCTGTATTTTCAAGCATTCCAGCAATCTTTCCTACTTCTGTTGTCATTCCTGTTTCTACTACTATACCTTTTCCTCTTCCATAAGTAACTAAACTTGATGAAAATAACATATTTAATCTATCGCCAATTCCAACTTCTTCATTTTCTATTTTTTCTGTATTTTTTTCTACTGGAACAGATTCTCCTGTTAATGATGCTTCTTGTGATTTTAAATTTACTGCTTCTATTAATCTTAAGTCTGCTGGTATGTAATCTCCCGTATCTAAAACTACAATATCTCCTGGAACTAATTCTTTTGCTGGCACTACTGTTACTTCGCCATTTCTAACAACTTTTGATGCATGGTCTGTTAATTTTTGAAGAGCTTCTAATGATTTTTCTGCTTTTGCTTCTTGAGTTACTCCTATTATTGCATTTACTATAACTACTATTAATATAATTATTGTATCTGTTATCCCTTCTCCTTCTGCTACTCCAACTACTCCTGATACTATAGCTGCAATTATTAATATTATTATAGAAAAATCTTTAAATTGATCTAAAAATTTTTGAATTAGACTTTTTTTCTTTTTAGCTTTTAATTCATTTAATCCATATTTTTCTCTTCTTTTTTCTACTTCTTCACTAGAAAGTCCATTATTTAGGTCTGTTTGCAATTCTTCTCCTACTTCTTCTTTACTTTTACTAAACCAATTATTTTTTTCCAATTTTTTACCACTCCTTTTTTATATTATTACACTTTTTTGTATTTTTTAAAAGTTTTTTCATAAGAAAAAAGACTTTTAAAAGGATTTTATACCTCTTAAAAGTCTTGCTAACTAATTTTACTTAGCTTACTAACCAGATTTAAAATCGCGAATGTTGATTAGTAATTTAAAGCTACTCCCTTTTAATTTTTGTATGTTTGGTGACCCCTACGGGAATCGAACCCATGATTCCACCTTGAGAGGGTGGCGTCTTAACCGCTTGACCAAGGGGCCAAAATTGATACTTTCTATTTATATCATTTTTTTCTTAGTTAGTCAAGAGGTTTTATTTCAATTAAATTTAAAATTTCTTTTAGCCTTTCATCTTTCTTACTTAAATATAAATATCCTATTAAAGCCTCAAATGCTGTAGAATACATATATTCTTGTACACTAGCATTTTTAGGCAAATGATGATTTTCTGCATTTCTTCCACGTCTTACTATGTCTTGTTCTTCTTCAGTTAATTTTGGCATAATATCTTGTAAAATTTCAGCTTGTCTTTTTGCTTTAACATAATTTATAGCATCTATATGTAATTTATGTGGTTTTAAATTAGTTCTATTTATTAATTCTTCTCTTACATATAATTCATATACACAGTCTCCAATATACGCCCAAGTAAGAGGTGACATCATTTTTACTTCTTCTTCTTCTCTTTTTCTTTCTATTAATTCTACCATTTATAGCTCCTTTTTTACGTATTACAATGTTCTAAGGTTATTCTTCCTAACTTACCATTTTTAAATTCATCTAATATAATCTTTGCTGTTTTTTCCTCGTCTATATTTCCACCAGATATTATACATCCTCTTTTTCTTCCTATTTCTAAAATAATTTCGTAGATGTTAAAATTTTCTGGATTATCTCTATTTAAAATTTCTTCTATGTATTCATTTGTAAATCCATATCTTTTACATAGTTTTTCTTTATCATTTTCTAGTAAATATTTTACTAAATTATATGCAACTTCTGTTTTTTCCAATACATCTTCTTTTATCGTTCCAGTAAATGCAAGGTTTAATGCAACTTTCTCACTTTCAAACTTTGGCCATAATACACCTGGCGTATCTAACAATTCTATTTTTTCGTTAAGACGTATCCATTGCTTTTGTTTTGTTACTCCTGGTTTATTTCCAACCTCTGCTGTTGTTCTTTTTGCTATTCTATTTATAAAAGAAGATTTTCCAACATTTGGTATCCCGAAGTATCATTGCTCTTATCTTTTTTCCTATTCTTCCTTTTTGCATTTCTTGTTCTTTTTTTTCTTCCATTGCTTTTTCTATTTTCTTTATTACATTGTCTATTCCTTTTCCAGAATTAGCATCTACCAAAACCGCTGGAATTCCTTTATTTTCAAAATATGAAACCCATTTTTTATTTTCTTCTTCATCTGCTAAATCACATTTATTTAACACTATGATTTTTTTCTTGTTTTTTATAATTTCTGCTATATCTGGATTTTGACTAGATACTGGTATTCTTGCATCTAATAATTCTATTACTATATCTATTATTTTTAAGTTCTCTATTATCTCTCTTCTAGTTTTTGCCATATGACCTGGATACCAGTTGATTATACTTTTCTCCACCCTCTTATTACGATTTTCATTCATTTTCATCACCTTCTTCTCTTGATAATTCATATAATTCTTTTTCGTCTCTAATTATTTTTATTAATTCTTCTTTGGTAGGCAAATATGTTAAATATTTAGAAGCATACACATTTTTTTACACTATCCCCTAATGTCATCTCTACAACCGCATCATCTTTATCTGCACATAATAGTATTCCAATAGGTTCATTTTCTCCCTCAATCATTTGTGTCTTTTTATAATAATTTACATACATTTGTATTTGACCAATATCTTGATGAGTAAGTTTACCAATTTTTAAATCAATTATTACAAAGCATTTTGCTAACCTATTATAAAATATTAAATCAGGATAATAATATTCTGTTCCTATTTTTATACGTTGTTGGTTAGCAACAAATGAAAATCCTCTACCTAATTCTAACAAAAATTCTGTTAAATGAGATAATAGAGCTGTTTCTAAATCTGTTTCTAAATAATTTTTATTTTCTTTTAATCCCACGAACTCAAATATATATGGATTTTTTAAAAGTTCTTCTGGCTGTTTCTCAATTAATCCCTTTTTAGAACTTTCAATAATGAATTTTTTATCAGGAGATATTAAATATCTATCATACAATTTTGTATTAATTTGTCTGTTTAACTCCCTATATCCCCAATTAGATTTAATAGCTTCTTGCTCATAAAATTTTCTTTCTTCTTTTCGATCTATTCTAATTAGTTCTTGAAAATGAGACCAAGATAATTCGGTCGGCACCGCCGACCATATTGGATATAACTCATAAAATTTTCTCATTCTTCTAATACTAACAGAAGAAAATCCACTGCCAAACTCTTTAGTTAATTTTATAGATAATGCATCTATTATTCTTTTTCCATAGCTAGCTTTTGTACTATTTTCAGATAATTCATACGTAATTTTTCCAACATACCAATATACTTCTGTCATTGTAGTATCAATATGTTTAATCATTTTTTCTCTTGCCATTATTATCTTCTTTCGTATATCTTGATAAATATCTTCAACATTTAACAACTCAAGCTCATTATTAGTTACCATTTCATTTTTCTTTTTCAACATTATCACCTTCTTTATATATTTTAAAATACATTATCATTTTCTTTAAAAATATTTTTTAGATGCTATCTTCTAACTCAAAATCATTAATACTATATCCTAATTCTTTTAATTTTTCTAAAACAATACTAGGAGATATTCCAAGTAAAGTATAAAAATCCCCATCAATTCTATCTATAAACAATGCTGCTTTTCCAGAAGGCACATATCCACAACAATTTAAAATTCTTCTTTCATTATTTACATACCAACTTGCTTCTTCATCTGTTATATTCTTAAAATAAACATCTACTTTAGAAGAAAAAGTTATTGTTTTATTTTTGTATAAATCTTTGATAGTTATTCCAGTATATGCTGTGTTTTTATTCCCTGATAATTCTTTAATGTTATTTAATGCCTCTTTTCTTGTTTTTGGCTTTTCATATTTTTTATTATTAAAATAAATAATTGTATCAGCCGCAATTATCACTGCTTTTCCCTTAACCTGACTGCACACTGATTTTGCCTTATTTAATGATAATTCTTCTACATATTTATCTGGTTCTTTCTTGTTACTTTTTTCTTCTACTTTACTTGTTAATACTTCATATTTTAAACCTATCATTTTAAATATTTCTTGTCTTTGTTTTGATGATGAAGCTAAAATTAACCTCATTTATGTATACCTCCAATTTCTTACTATACTATTTTACCATAAACATCCAGTAAAGTCCAACAAAAATTACTACTGTTCTTATAATAACAGTAGTAATTAACCATTATAATGTTCTATAATTATTTTTATCTGCTCTTTCATCTAATTGTCTATCAAACTGTTCATTTGTATAAAACCAGTCTGTTTTCTTGTCTTTTGGGTGATTTTTTCTATTTTTATCTGCAATTAAATCAAGTAAAACAGCTATTGGTAATATAATTCCAACTATAGACATAAATAGATTTATATATATACCAACATCTGCACCTTCTATAGCTTCAACAATAGTTTGAATATTATTTGCTACATCTACTCCAAAATATATTCCATATGCTAATAAATAAATTAAGCCACCTACTAATTTTCTTTTTACAACTAAAATCAAACATATTAATACTACAAATAAAAGTATTATTTCCATTTGTTGATTTAAAGGTACCATACCTGCTATATCCCAATTAAATTGCGCAGATATTGCAACAATTATTCTAAGTATCCAAAACATTACCATAAACATTACTAATATCCATGTTGAGAAATTTTTCATTTGTTAACATCTCCTTTATAATTAACAAAGGTAAAGGTAAAAACATTGTATTCTTTCCTTCACCTTCTTACTTAACTATTATTAAATTAATCTACAAAATCAAAATCATCTTTGAATTTTTCTTTAAATATTTCAAATACTTTATTTAATGTATCTTCATCTTCAATCGAAACATAAGATTCTTCATCTGAATTTTCATCATCATTATCTTCTACTTTTAAAATAACAACTTCTCCCTCTTCTTCTTCTCCTTCTTCAGATACTGGTAATAATACCACATATTCTTCATCATCAAGTTCTACTAAGTCTAAAAATTCAAACTTCACCTCATTTCCATCTTCATCATTTAGAATTACAATATTATCTAATTCTTCATTTTCGTCCATAATTTTTCTCCTTTCAATTTTTATTATATATAATTTAAATTATAATAACATTTTTAACTATCTTTTAAAATAGTATTTTTCATTTTATTCAAATAAGTTTCTAATATATATACTGCAGATATAGTATCAACTATATTTCTTTTTTTATTCTTCTTAACCTCTAAAAAATTCATTGTTCTTTGTGCCTCTACTGTTGTTAACCTTTCATCTACAGTTTCTATTTTTTTCTTATTATATTTACATTTTAGTTTGTGAACAAATTCTTCTGTAATCTTTGCTCTTTCTGAAATTGTTCCATTCATATTAAGTGGCATACCAACTACAATGGTTCCTACTTCGTATTTTTCGAACAATTCGTCTAATCTCTTTAATATTATTCTATCAGAATTATTTCTTTGAATTGTTTCTAGTCCTTGTGCTGTTATATTTAGTTCGTCTGTAATCGCTATTCCAACTCTAGCTTCTCCATAATCTATTCCCAATATTCTCATAACTTAACTATCTAATCCTATATATTTTTTAACCATTTTTTCTAACAATTCATCTCTTTCTATAGTTCTTATCTTATTTCTTGCATCTTTGTGACTTGTAATATATGTAGGATCTCCTGATAGAATATACCCTACTATTTGGTTTATTGGATTATATCCTTTTTCTACTAATGCCTCATATACTTCTTTTAATATTTCTTGGCATTTTGTATTTTCTTCTCTTTCTACTTCAAAACTCATTGTTTTATCAAATTCCATAATGATATCCTCCCATTTTATATGTTTGTTATATTGCTCTCATTTGGAGCTGCATTATCTAAATATTCCTCAAGTTTCTTTAACACTTCTTCTAGACCTGTTCCTTTATAATAAGATGATATAACAAAGTTTAACCTTGGAACTGCAACTTCTTTAATAGCTTCTTTGGTTAATTTCTTTTTAGAATTTACCTCTAAATTCAAGTTTTGTATTTCTTCTTCTGTCAAACTTATCTGCATAGTTTCAATCTTTTCTTTTATATCATTTAAGAAATCTGCAACTGCATTTGCTTCTACTCCTGAAAATGCAATAACAAATTTAGGTCCCATATATCTTACAAATACATATTCTTGTGATAAATTTTCTCTTACATAATCACTTATCTCTGTTATTACTTTATTTCCTAATTCTCTAGAATAATTTTTGTTTATTTCCTGTATATTAATAATTTTAAACATACATATTGTTGATATTGTATATTGATCTATTGTTTTTTTACCTTCACCATATAAATATTCTTCTGAATATAGCCCTGTAAACAAGTCTTTTCTAACAATAGATTCTAGTGTTTTTTGGTGTACTACAGTTTTTAATACTGATACAATATTTTCTTTTATCACTTCTAAAACTGTAGTATCCACATTATCAAAATCATGTGGTGTTCCACTTTCTATAATCCAATATCCTATATAGACATTGTCAATATATAGAGGAAAGAATATAGCAGATTTTGCTCTTCCGAATTCCATTTGCTGATATGGCAATCTTTCATTTTCATTATTCACTGTTACATATTTAGGTGTAGCTGTTTCTATGCTATCCTTAAACATATCTATTTCATGTAAAGATTTTAGTGCATCCCAGTGTTTTTGGTCTACATTTGATGCTTTTATTTGATACTCTGCTCCATTAAATACCACTATTGTAGAATATTTAATTTCATACCTTTCTATTAAAACATCATTTATTTTTTTAATCTTATCTTCAACCGAAGATGTTTCACCAATAGCATTCATAAAATCTTGTACTACATATAAATTCGTAACTTTTTGGTTCATATTCTTAAATTTCTGGATTTTTTTGTGTAATGTAATATTGTAGACTATTAATACAATTACAATACAAAATAATATTAGAGCTGCTGCTATAATCACTTCTATTTTTCCTCCTTTTGATTAATAACTATTTTTCATTTGATTTAATGTATTGTTTATATTTGGTGAAAAAGTATTTCCTGTGGTATAACCTTTAGCTGTAGGTGGTCTATATCCTCCTCCATTATTTACTTGATATACCATATTTCCTAATTCTCTTAAAGTTTGCATAAATGCTTTTGAATATCCTTTTAAAGAAACTGTACATTCTATAATCCCCTCTAAATATTTAACATATGTTTCTTCCTCAAATGGTATTGAAACATATCTAATTAAATTTCTATCAAATAGTTCTGTCATAAATGACATTGAAGGGTCATTATAATATGCCATTCCCCCTATAATTGTTTTTTCTGTTATTCCGTTGATTTTTACTGATTTATTTAATACTATCCTCAATTTTTTATCGTCAAGAACATTTTTTGCCTTAAGTTCTCTTAAAAAAGCTGTTAATGGCTGTATTGTTAACACGTCAAATGTTTGTACTAAATATGTTTCTTGTGATTGTTCAAAATATCTAAAAGGTGTATCAAAATCTGTATCAATTAAAATCAATGAATGACTTTTTAATAATGTTTCTAAAATTTTATCAGTGTGTATTAAATCTTCACTTTCTTCTGGCAATGATGTGTATACTGTAAGATTTCTATTTACCTGTATTCCACTTGCTACGCCTCTTATCAAGCCCTGTATAGATTGTGATGCAATTCTTCTTAGTTCTTCTTCGTTTTTCGTATAAATATAATAAGAATTTCTATTTTTGGTTGTATCAAGTATTGCCACATTAACTCCAGATGTTGATAACAATTCTGCTAAATTATTTACAATAAATGAAGTTCCATTTTTTCCTGTTCCCACAAATGTAACAATTTTTTTGCCTGGTGTTAATAAGTTTGATAAATCTATTTTTTCTGTTCCTTGCATAGGATTATTAATTCTTGGTCCTTCTCTAGCAATATTATTTTGTACATAGTTATTAACTGGTTTATATGTTTCTTCACTACTGTTGTATCTTGGAGAACTATTCATATAATTATTGTCAAATTGTTGATTTTCTTCTGAAACTCCTGGTAATATTGTTTCTTGTGGTTCTTCTATTTCTTCTATTTTGTCTAACCCTGGTAATATTGATATATCTTCTTGTACCTCTTCCTTAGGTATTTCTTGTTTTACCGGAATTGGATTTTTTTTTGGTCTCCCTCTTCCTCTTTTTACTGGCACTACTTCGTTACTTTCTTCTACTTTATTTTCTGGAATTGGATTTTTTCTTGGTCTCCCTCTTCTTTTCTTTACTGGTACTTCTTGCATTTGTTCTATATTTTTAACTTCTTCGAATTGTTCTTGCTCTAAATTAACCTCTTGCTCACTTTCATCTTGTATAGGCTCCTGTACTTGTTTTGTACTATTATTTACTCTAGCTAATTTTTTACCGCCTGCCATATTTACTGAGGATGGTATAACAACTGGTTTTGTCATTATTTTTTCTTTATTCTTTGGCATAAGCAATTTTTCGCTTGGACCTTCTACTTCTGTAACTTTTGTTGCCTTTCTTAGACTATTTGATACTTTACTGTTAAATGCCATTATTTGTTGATATCTTGGTGACCTTTCTTCTAAAACTGCTCTTACATTCAATGGTAGAAACTTGCTTATAATTCTTAGTTGGGTATCATTATATTGAGCGGCAATATTATCAAAACTTTCTATATATTTATCTTCATTTTTTCCTAATCTTTTATAATGAGAAAGTATATTTTGTATTTCTATTTCACTTACATCATTTTCATTTTCACTTTGGTAACTTACATTTTCTGTATCTATTTGATAGTAAATTTTAGCATCTTTTTTAGCACGAGGTCTATTTATTAATTTACAAACCTCTTCTACACTTCTATCTGCTCCTATTACTGCATTATATATTCCTATGCCAAATAGTTTTACAAGCATATCTTCGCCTTTTACTCTTCTATCAGAGCAGATTAATATTATAGGAATGTCGTTTCCTTTTAAATCCGATGCTTCATCACTAATACCATCTAATTTTTCAAATATAAATTTATCTATTTGATCATACTGTGTATGAGTAAATGCTTCTAGCTCTTCACTTATAACTACTCTATCATAAGATTTATCTTTTTGTAATTCTTTTAAAATTGCGTTAAAGTAATATACATTTTTATAAGATATAATCTGTTTATACTCTTTTTGATATCTCTTCACAATAGATTCTGAGATTTCTTCATTACTTACAGCAAATAAGACTTTCATTTGTTACCCCCTTCCAAATTTTACAAACACTGCAAATGCTAGTGGTAAGATTTGGCATATGATTAATATTGTTACAAACGTGACTATTAAAGCCATACCTTTTTCTAATGTATCTAATTTTCTAATACCTATAACATATTGATGTATAGCTCCTATTGCAATTCCTAAAAAACATAGCGGTATACTATAAACTCTAACTAAATTTAATATGTATGCAACTAGTCCGTATATATCAGAGCCATATTTTTCTTGATAATCTTCTAAAGACTTAGCAGCATTATCTTTAATTTCAACTATTTTACTTTCAGTTGCTTCATCTATTGCTTGTTCTACTGCGTATGTATTTGATGCTACCAAAAATATTCCGAATTGCTATTACAAATATAGAAATTATTATTAGTGCTTTTTTCATACTTATTTAAGCCCCTTTCTAAAGTCTTAAGGCTTTTAACCTTATACTTTTATATCATACAATAAATCATAAAAAATATCAAGGAATTTTTACAATTTATTATATAAATATTCCATTTGTTTATATACTGCATTTGCCCAATTTTTATCTGTTGCATATCTAGTATTTACACCTGTTAAAGTTGAACCATTATAATATTTTCCAGATGCCTTCTCACCTCCATAAATTGCCGTTCCTTTTGGATTTATATAATATTTTACAAATACTCTTGCAATTAAATCTATACTTTCAGAATATTCAGAAAATTGATATGCACCATTATATGGGTTATCATCATATGCACCATATCCAAATAAATTATGTTTATCTTTTGATATTCTTGATGTTCCCCATCCGCTTTCATGTATTGCTACAGCTGCAACAAATATTCCATTTATATTATATTGTTTTTCTATATAATAAAAATATTCAGCATTATTTTGCATTACTTTATTCTTGTCTTTTGCATCTGTTAATACTTTTTTAAATTGTTCTAAACTTAATCCACTTGGCTTATTTAGTGCCATTCCAAAACTTGGTTTTGCAATATTATTTCCAGAACTAGATGATGCTTGTTCTTCTTCATAACTTTCATTTGGATTTATATATGTAGTATTTTCTATTTTTACAAAGCCTCTTGCTCCTGCTCCGACTATCTTATACCAATTTCTATTTATTTCTAATATCTTTAGTTCTGAACCTTTTCCAAGTGTTGCTACTTTTTCAGCATCTTCGCTTGGCTCTACTCTGATTTCTGCCCTATCTGAAGTTGTGTAAACACTATCTCCTATTTTTACTTTATATGTACTTCTCCCATTACCTGTCCCTATTTCTACTATTTTATTTACCGCTGCTTTTATTACTTTACTACTTACTTGTTCTTCTGAGACTACTTGTCCATTTTCAATAATTCTTTTAGTTGTTACTTCTTGTTTTCCTTCTCTTCCCTCTTGTATAACTTGAATTACACCTTTTGGTATTTCAGGGTTTTCATTATACTTAGTTATATATTCTAAATCTATTTCTTCTGTTTTGTATTCCTCACCTAAATTTTTAAATGTATTTGTGTTTATTACTTCATCTAAATCTATTTTAGTTGCATTACTGATTGTAACATTATTTTCTAATACCTTTTCATCACTTTCTTTTGCAAGTACTTCTCCATTACTAAAAAAATGTTTATATATGGTCAAGACATATACTGAAAGTATTGCAATTACTAGAAAAATCATTATTTTCTTGATAGTTATTCCTTGTTTTCTCACCTTATCTTTTGATTTCATATTATCACCTATTATAATTCTACATTTTAAGTAGTTTTTTGTCAATTAAAATTACTGGAAATAGCCTATAGAAACTAAATTGTAATATTTATTTAATATTTTTGTAATAATTAGATTTCTTTTTAATATAATATTAATACTGGTACTTATTCTGTCAAAATAGTTTTTATCCCTTAAAACACTTGATTTTCTCTGATTTTTATAATATGATATAGATGTTTTACAAAGGAGGAAAAAATAAGATTAATTATGAAAAAATTAAATTTTAAAAAGTTTGATAAGAAAAAAACAATATTAACAATAATTACAGCTTTTTTGCTTATAATTGTTTTTATGCTTTGCTATTTTCTGTTTTATAAATATATATTAAAAAAGAATTTTGAGACTTCTGTTGTTGATTTTTCAAATAAAAATGAGGAAACAATTTTTAAAATTGATAATGTAACTTTTTTTAGTGGTTGTGATACTGAAAATAAGTCGGCATCTAGCAGTAATTTTACAATAGAAAATTTATATCAATATACAGATATTGCACTTTTTATAACAAGCCCTAAAGAGGAAAAAGGATTAGAAAATACTTTAAAAAGTGTTTACTTAGATAATATTCACTTTGTAAAAACTCCAACTTTAGGAACTCCAAGTTTATATTATAAAAATATTAATAATTTTGCTAAAAGTGATATAATATCTTCTAATTTAATAAATAATAGACTAGATTTTAATATTACATCAGAAGATGAGGCAAATTTAGATACCCCTACTCTTTATAACAATTTAGCAAACCCGATTGTTTTAAGCTACATAAACAACAATATTAAGACTGATTATACTATAACAGATACAAGTTCACCAATTACATATGATGGTACTTTACTAAAAAAATGTGACATATTATTAAATTGGATAAGCTCAAGTATTTCTTTTGATATTTATATTACAAATAACTTAAATCAAGAGTTTAAGACAAAGGTATATTTAGATATACCTTTAGAAAATAATGATAAATCTCTTTATGATGGAAGTGTTATTTTAAAGGAAAATACTAATTTTGTATTTTACCGTTATAAATAAATATAGGAGGCAAAAATTATGAAAAAAGAGTTAACTATAGCAGAAAAATTAAAGAAAAAATATCACAGAGTTGAAGAGGTAAATAATTTCAAAGATATGTTATACCGTTCTGGTAAGATTTTTCGTAGTAGAACTGCATTTAAGTTAAAAGATGAAAATGGTAATATTATATCCATAACTTATGAAGATTTTAAAAATGATGTTATCTATCTTGGAACAAATTTAATAAAACATGGCTTTTTAAATAAAAGAATTGCCGTTATTGGTAAGAATTCATATAAGTGGTGTGTATCTTATATGGCTGCTGCTATTGTTGGTATTGTTGTGCCTATTGACAAAGAGTTACATTCAGATGATGTTATTAATTTCATGAATGTTTCTCAAACTGTATGTATATTAGGTGATAAGAAAAATTTAGATGTTATTTTAGATGATATTTCTAAAGTTGAAAATCCAGATACTTATTTTGTTTCTTTTGAGGAAAATTTCGATACTTTCTTAAAAAGTGGTAAAGATTTATATATTTCAGGATTTACTGATTTTGATGATATAACAATAAATCCAGATGAATTGCGCATTCTTCTTTTTACTTCTGGAACTACTGGTGTTGCTAAAGGTGTGTGCTTGTCTCAAAGAAATATCTGTTCTAATTTACTTTCTACTTATGGTATTGTAAAAGTAAAAAGAAGTGATTTATTTTTCTCAATTTTACCTTTACACCATACTTATGAATGTACTTTAGGCTTTCTACTTCCTATATATAGTGGAGCTTCTATTTGCCATTGTGAGGGATTACGTTATATTGCAAAAAATATGCAAGAGTTCCATCCTTCTGTGATTCTTTGTGTCCCTTTACTTTTAGAAAATTTACACAAAAATATTGTAAAAAATGTTAACCGTGGTTTGCCGCAAAAATACCAAAAAGAAAACAATGAAAATCCTTTTCCTTACTTACCTCTATTTTTTAAAAAAATAGTAAGAGCAAAAGTTAAAAATACTTTGGGTGGTAGACTTCGTGTATTTATTGTTGGTGCTGCTTCTGCTAACCCAAATATCATTTCTGATTTTAGGGATTTAAAATTAAATACTCTTCAAGGATATGGACTTACTGAATGTTCTCCTTTAGTTGCTCGGAAATAATGATTTCTTTCAAAAAGATGATAGTGTAGGGCTTCCTATTCCTAATGTAGAATATAAAATAGATAATCCAAGTGAAGATGGCATAGGAGAAATTATTGTAAAAGGCCCTAATGTTATGCTTGGATATTATGAAGATGAGAAAAAGACAAAAGAAACAATTATTGATGGTTGGTTTCATACAGGTGACCTTGGTAGAGTTGATGATAATGGTTATTTATATATTACTGGTAGATGCAAGTCTGTTATTGTTACTAAAAACGGCAAAAATATCTATCCTGAAGAAGTTGAATATTACTTGAATGATAATCCTCTTATCTCAGAATCTTTGGTTCTTGGAATTCAAAAAGAAGGTGATGACGAGACATATGTCAATGCTCAAATTTATCCTAACATTGAAGCTATTACCGAGTATTTAAAAGGTTCTGTTCCTACTAAAGAAGAAATTAGAAAGTTAGTTTCTGATGTGGTTTCAAGTGTTAATAAGAAACTTCCAAATTATAAACATATTAAAAACTTTGTTATTCGTGATAAAGAGTTTGAAAAAACTACTACTCAAAAAGTTAAGCGTTATGGTGATAACGTAAAGTTTAAAAATACTAATTAAGAACTTAAAAGCCCTCATTTTTAAGGGCTTTTATCTTGTTTCTTCTTCTCTAGAAGAGAATACTTCCATGTCTCTATAAATTTTTTCTAATCTTGCTAATTCCTCTTCATATCTTTTTGTTGTTTTACTTTTTCCTTTTAAATTTTTACTTAAATTTTCTTCTGCTACTAAATAATCGACTTGATTTATACAATCATTTAATTCTTCAAAATTATCTTCTCCAATTAAATCAAATAAATCTTTAGTACATCCTGTAATTCTCGCTTTTATTATTTGTTTTTTATATCTTTTTAAAAATGGCATGAGCATATTTTTTGTAATTTTACTAGTATTAATCTCCATTAAATCATCTATTGTTAACAACTCCTGCTCTAATAAATACTTTCCTTTTCCATGTAAAATTCTTGTTCCTTGAACACTAAATATGTCTGTTATATTTTCGTTTAATCTTTCATATTTTCTTTTATCTGACCTATATGGATTTTTTTCTTCCTCAGTGTCAAATCCACTACCTACACATTTTCCATTTTCTATTTGTGTTTCTATCACATGGCAAAATTCATGTAACATTGAATAATCTAGCATTCCACCTTCTTTTGCTGTATAAAACATAATTGGTCTTTCTCTATTTTTTACAATTACAAATAACCTACCTTCTTTTTTTATTGAGTTTACTAGTTCTCTATTTTCTTCTGTATCCCCTAGTTTAGATAAGATTTCATAAAATTCTACATCTTCTATTTCTTTTGAGTTTCTTTTATCTCTTACAAATTCTTTAAGTGGCTCTAAACTTTTTAAATATTCTTCATATTCTTTAAATATTTCATTATATATTTCTATATATTTTTGTATTTTTTTATAAATTTCCTTTCCTCTAGGTGTATTTAAAAATTTTTTTAATTCTTCTTCTGAATATATATCTTCTCCAGTTAAAAAATATATAAACTCTACTTGATTTTTTATAATTTCCTTCATATATTCTTTATTTTCTTTTTGAACATTTTTATCAAATGCTCTAATTCCTATAATATTTTGCTCTGGTTTATATGTAAATCCGCTATATCCTCCTATATATTCTGTTATTAATCTTCTTATTTTATTTGGTACTTCTTCTGTTAATTTTTTCCCTTCTAATTTACTTACATCTATTCCTATTTCTTTTAAGAATTTTATTGATAATTCTCTTGCCTTACAATCCTCTAGAAATATAATATATTTACTTACATCATTTGCTGTACTGTATGTAACATAATCCGCATTTTTTATTTTTTCTTCTATTATTTCTCTATATTCATTTCCAAATATTTGTGTATATACATCAATTATTTCTCCAAAATATTCTTCTAGATTTATATTTAAAATATCCATTTTCTCTCCTTTTCATAAGTCTTTATATTATACACCATCTTACATAATGTATCAAGATATTACATCTTATATATAGTTAAATTTTCTAAATAAAATAATAAAAATCGACTTATATAGCCGACTTAATCATTCTTCATAAAAACAATTATGCATTTTGGTGCGAACAACGTATATATCTACAACTTTTTTCACACTTTTAACGATTGATACAAATATCAATCAATTTATTAAAGCATATCACATTTATAAAAAAATGCAACATAAAATTTAAAAATTTCACTGTTAAAATTTTAATAAAACAAAAAAAGAAACCTCTTACGAGGAAAAGAAATAATTTCTTTTTTTGGTAGATTAATCCATATCTCTGCTCAGTTCAACTGTTCGCATCAAAGCATTGATAAAACAAAGAATGACTAAGAAAATAGTGAAACCATATGATTTACCAAGCTGAACCTCCATAGAAATCTGGAACAGATTGATTAACATTAGTGCACTTGCAAAACATAACCGGAGTACTTTGTTCCAAGTTTCACTTCTACGAAAGAAGATGAAAAACAAATAAACCAAACTAACAATTACCTCGATAATATTCAAAAGCTCATAAATGTCAAAAGATACTACCATAGTAATCCTCCTTAAATTCTTTTATTGTTGCTTTTACTATATATGTTAAACTAAAAAGTCAGAGGATAATCCCTCACACTAATTAGTAATAAAGGGAATAAATGACACAGGATTTACCCATATCATTTTATATTGTACTATAAATCAACATAAATTGCAAATATAGTATACTCAAATATAATTCTAGTCTTTGTTTTAGACATTTCTCAAATTGTAATTCTTGCCTAATTATCTTCATTTTTTACACCATCCTTTCATTATAATTTTAGAATGATTTTTTGCAAAAGAAAAAAATCAACCATTTTACTGATTGATTTTTGTATCTATCTGTTCTATTGGTTTGAACAGAAATGTCATTGGTGCAGGTGGTGGGGGTCGAACCCACACGAATGTTACTTCGCAGGATTTTGAGTCTTTTAA
>CALXZC010000018.1 GCA_944393135.1 uncultured Clostridia bacterium
ATGGAAGAAAAAATGGTTACATTAACAATAGATGGAGAAACTGTAAAAGCAAAAGCAGGAACTACAATACTTGAAGCTGCAAAATCTGCAGGAATAGATATTCCGACATTATGTTTTTTAAAAGACATAAATGAAATGGGAGACTGTAGGATGTGTATTGTCGAGGTGGAAGGTAGACGTGGTTTTGCAACATCTTGTATTCAAACAGTAGAAGAAGGAATGGTAGTACATACACATACTCCAAATGTATTAGAAGCAAGAAGAACAGTTTTAGATTTAATAATATCAAACCACGCAAAAGACTGCTTAACTTGTACACGTTCAGGAAACTGCGAATTACAAACACTCGCTACAAAATTTAATGTCTTACACGTAGAATATCCAGGAGAGATGACAAAACATAAAATAGATGATAAATCACCAGCATTAGTTAGAGATTTCAATAAATGTATATTATGTAGAAGATGTGTTGCAACATGTAAAAATGTACAAGGAATAGGAGCAATAGACTGTATAAATAGAGGGTTTGAATCTTGTATATCAACAGTTGGAGACCATAGCTTAAATGATGTAAACTGTACATTTTGTGGACAATGTATAGAGGCTTGCCCTACAGGAGCGCTTCATGAAAAAGAAACAATAAAAGAAGCTTGGGCAAAAATAAAAGACCCTGATACATTTGTAATAGCACAAACAGCACCATCAATTAGAGTAGCATTAGGCGAAGAATTTGGTATGGATATTGGAACAAATGTAGAAGGAAAAATGGTAACAGCTCTAAAAAGAATGGGGATTGATAAAGTATTTGATACAAATACAGGAGCAGATTTTACGATTATGGAAGAGGCAACAGAATTTGTAGAAAGATTTAAAAATAATGATAATATCCCAATGTTTACATCATGTTGTCCAGGATGGGTACGTTATATAGAAGAAAACTATCCAGAGCTACTTACACATTTATCAAGTTGTAAATCACCACATCAAATGTTTGGAGCAATTTTAAAATCTTATTATGCTGAAAAACAAGGAATTGACCCAAGTAAAATATATGTAATATCAATAATGCCTTGTGTTGCTAAAAAATTCGAAGCAATAAGACCAGAAATGCAAAATGACGGACTTTATAATGTAGATAATGTAATAACAACAAGAGAATTGTCAAGGATGATTAAACAAGCAAATATTGAATTTACAAAATTAGAAGATAGTAAATTTGATAACCCGATGGGAGAAGCAACAGGAGCAGCAGCAATATTTGGAGCAACAGGAGGAGTAATGGAAGCAGCACTAAGAACAGCTGGAGATATGTTAACAGGAGAGAGCTTAGAAAAAATAGAATTTGAAGCAGTAAGAGGCGAAAAAGGAATAAAAAAAGCAACTGTAAATATAGCAGGAAAAGAAATAAAAGTAGTTGCAGCAAGTGGTCTAAAAAATGCAAGAGAAATATTAGAAGAAGTAAAATCAGGAAAAGCAGATTATCAATTCGTAGAAATAATGGCCTGTCCAGGAGGATGTATAATGGGTGGAGGTCAACCAATCAAAACATCTAAAACAAGAGCAGAAGAAGATATAAGAAAACTACGTGCAGATAGCATATATACAATAGATGAAAAATCAACAATTAGAAAATCACACGAAAACCCAATACTTCAAAAAATATATAAAGACTATTTAGGAAAACCAGGAGGAGAAAAAGCACACAAACTATTACATACACACTATGAAAAAAGAGAAAAATATAATTTTGAGACATAAGGGGGATGGGCAATTTTTGTCTCATTTTGGAAAAACAAAATATTTCTAGAATTTATCTAAAAAAGAGTACTTAAGCAAAAGCAAAAGTACTTTTTTTATGGGATAAATATAGATATTTAAATGAGACAAAAATTTTTTTCTCACTCCCATTCTATTGTTGCTGGTGGTTTTGATGTTATGTCATATACTACTCTGTTGACATGTTCTACTTCGTTTACTATTCTTGATGATATTTTTTCTAATATTTCATATGGTATTTTACTCCAAACTCCTGTCATAAAATCAGTTGTTTCGACTGCACGTAGTGCTATTGTATAATCATAAGTTCTTTCATCTCCCATAACACCAACTGATTTTAAGTTTGTTAGTACTGCAAAATATTGGTTAATACTTTTATGAAGTCCTGCATTTGCTATTTCTTCTCTAAAAATACTGTCCGCTTCTTTTAGAATGTTTAATTTATCTTCTGTAATATTTCCAATAATACGAATTGCTAAGCCAGGTCCTGGAAATGGTTGTCTATAAACTAAATTTTCTGGAATACCAAGTTCCAAACCTACTTTTCTTACTTCATCTTTAAATAAATCTCTTAAAGGTTCTACGATTTCCTTAAAATCAACGTAATCTGGTAATCCTCCTACATTATGATGGCTTTTTATTACAGAAGATTTTCCGAAGTCCGCTTTCTATTACGTCAGGATAAATTGTACCTTGAACTAGATAATCTACAGTTCCTATTTTCTTTGCTTCTTCTTCAAATACACGTATAAATTCTTCACCTATAATTTTTCTTTTTTTCTCAGGGTCTGTAACACCATCTAACTTCTTTAAAAATCGTTCTTTACAATTTACACGTATTAAATTAATATCGAATTGTTTTCTAAAAACTTCTTCTACTTCATCACCTTCATTTTTTCGAAGTAAACCATGATCTACAAAGATACAAGTTAAATTTTTCCCAACAGCCTTATGAAGAAGTACAGCAGCAACTGATGAGTCTACACCTCCTGATAAAGCACATAATGCTTTTTTATCTCCGATTTTTTCTTTTAAACTTTGAATTTTTTCTTTTGCGAATGAAGATATTTCCCAGTCTCCAGAACATCTACAAACCTCAAATAAAAAGTTTTTGATAACATTAATACCATTTTCTGAGTGAGAAACTTCTGGGTGGAATTGAATACCATAAAATTTCTTTTCTTTATTCTCCATACCTGCATTTGGACAAGATGGGGTATGAGCAATATTGTCGAAACCATTTGGAAGTGTTTTTACAAAATCTGTGTGGCTCATTAAGAAATTATTAGATGTTTCAAAATCTTTAAATAATAAAGAATTATTATCTATATTAACATTAGTTACTCCATATTCTCTTTTAGAAGCTTTTTCAACAGTTCCTCCTAAAATTACAGTCATAAGTTGCATACCATAGCAAATACCTAGTATTGGAATGCCTAAATCAAATATTTTACTATCACATTTAGGACTATCATTTCCAAATACACTTGCAGGTCCTCCTGTAAATATTATTCCTTTTGGATTTTTTTCTTTTATTTTTTCGATTGAAATATCAAAAGGAACGACTTCTGAATAAACATTACATTCTCTTACTCTTCTTGCGATTAATTGATTATACTGACCTCCAAAATCTAAAATTAAGATTAATTCGTTTTTCATAAATTTATTTTACCTCCAAACTTTTTACTAATATTATCACAAGTGACAATAAAAGTAAACAAAATGAAGTAAACTACATAAAAAGTGCTTTCAAGCTAACTAGGCTCAAAAGCACTTTAGAAATACTTTACAAAGTATTCTTGTTAGAGGTTTGACGAAAAGCTAGAACTCTTGTTCTTCATTTGAGTTCGGAAGAGAAATATCTATGTAATGAAAACCAAAAGCAGTATCACCCATTTTTTTGATATTGTATCCAAGCTCTTGAAGATCAACTAATAATTGTGGATGAGGGGGAAGGTTAAAACTCACAGAGACATAATCTGATTTAACTCCATTTCTAATCCAATCCTTTATTTTTCTCATACACTCTTTTTTTGTTTATGATAAGTTCTCTTACTAAGTTGTCGTCTTGCCCTTTCATTAATAACTTCTGTTGCAGAAATCATTTTACCTCCAAACAACTGTGTACCATTAATACAAGCTAATTATAGCATGTTTTACATAAAATTTCAAAATTAATTCCGAAAACACTTTACTTTAAAATACCATTATAATATAATAGTAAAAATAGAATAGAAGGGAGAACACAAATGGCAAAAATATTAGAAGATATTTCAAGAACATTCAATGAATTTTTATTACTACCAAACTTAACAGATGAAAGATGTATACCATCTAAAGTATCACTAAAAACACCACTTGTAAAATTTAAAAAAGGAGAAGAAGCAAAGTACTATGCCAACATTCCAATGGTATCTGCAATCATGCAATCCGTTTCAGGAGAAGAAATGGGAATTGCACTAGCACGAGAAGGGGGTGTTGCTTTTATTTATGGGTCACAAACCATTGAAAATCAAGCAAAAATGGTAAAAAGAGTAAAAAAGCATAAGGCAGGTTTTGTAGTAAGTGATTCCAATGTAAAGCCAGATGCAACTTTAGAAGAAGTTCTTGAGTTAACTAAAGAAACAGGACATTCAACTGTAATAATCACTGATGACGGAACAAAAAACGGAAAATTCCTAGGATTAGTTACAGATAAAGATTATAGATTATCAAGAGATAATATGAAAGCGCCAATAAGCGAATTTATGACACCTAAAGAAAAAGTAGTATGGGAGAAGGAAGGAATAAGTTTAATAGAGGCAAATGATGTTATTTGGGAAAATAAAATTGCATGTTTACCTATTTTAGATAATGAAGAAAAGCTAAAATATTTAGTATTTCGTAAAGACTATGAAGAAAGGAAAAACAATCCTAATTCTTTACTTGATGAAAATAAAAGATACATAGTGGGAGCGGGAGTAAACACTAGAGATTATGAAGAAAGAATACCAGCATTAGTAGAAGCTGGGGTGGATTTATTGTGTATAGATTCATCAGATGGATTTTCCATTTGGCAAAAAAATACGATTGATTTTGTAAGAAAAAAATATGGAGACACTGTAAAAATAGGAGCAGGAAATGTAGTAGATAAAGAAGGATTTATGTATTTAGCAGAAGCTGGAGCTGATTTTATAAAAGTCGGAGTAGGTGGAGGCTCAATATGTATAACACGTGAAACAAAAGGTATAGGTAGAGGTCAAGCATCAAGTCTAATAGATGTTGTAGAAGCAAGAGATGAATATTATAAGAAAACAGGTATATATATTCCAGTATGTTCAGATGGTGGAATAGTACATGACCATCACATAACAATAGCTTTAGCACTAGGAGCAGATTTTGTAATGATGGGAAGATATTTTGCAAGGTTTGATGAAAGCCCTACAAGACTTGTAAGAAAAGGTAATAATTATCTAAAAGAATACTGGGGAGAAGGTTCAAATAGAGCCAGAAACTGGCAAAGATATGATATGGGAGGAGATAAAAAACTTTCATTTGAAGAAGGTGTGGACTCTTATATACCATATGCAGGTAGATTAAAGGACAATTTAGAAGTAACAGTAGCAAAAATAAAATCAACAATGTGTAATTGTGGAAGTGTTACAATTCCAGAATTACACAAAAAAGCAAGATTAACATTAGTATCTGATGTCAGTATTTCAGAGGGAAGTGCACATGATGTTATATTAAAAGAAATAGATAATAGATTTAATTAAAACAAAGCAAACTGCTAATAAAATGAATTTATTAGCAGTTTATTTTGTAACTTAACTATCTATTGTTGTTGTTTTGTCTTTCATTGTTATTATTGTTGTTGTTGTTTTGATTATTTTTGTGATTTCTATTTTGTTTATTATTTTTATCTGACATGAAAAGCACCTCCAATCAAATCTTAATAATATTGTTAACTAAAAATCAAAAAATATTCTGGTATAAATTGTTTTTTAAAATAAATTGTTATATAATACCTAAAAAATAAATAAAAATTAAATAGACTAAAAAATTTTGGGGGATTGAAATGGAATTTAAAAATGAAAAATTATTAGAATTTAATAAATATTTGAAAGGAAAAAAAGTTGCAATAATAGGATTGGGAGTAAGTAATCTGCCTCTTTTAAAATACATGTATGAAAAAAATGCGATTGTCACAGTCTTTGATGAAAAAGAAGGAGATGAAATACCAAGGAAACTATTGGAAAAATTAGAAAAATATAAAGCAAAATCCTTTTTTGGAAAAGATTGTTTTGAAAATTTAAAAAATTTTGATATAATATTCCGTTCGCCTAGTTGTTTGCCAACAAGAAAAGAATTGATGGAAGAAGAACAAAGAGGAGCTATTTTAACAACTGAGATAGAAATGTTAATTAATATGTGCCCATGTAAAGTTATAGGAGTTACAGGAAGTGATGGAAAAACAACAACAACAAGTCTTATTTATAGTATTCTTAAAAAAGCTGGATATAATACATATTTAGGAGGAAATATAGGAATACCATTATTTACAAAATTAAATGAAATAACCCCTAAAGATATATTAGTATTAGAACTAAGTAGTTTTCAATTAATGGGAATGAAAGTAAGTCCTAATATTGCTGTTATCACTAATATAACACCAAACCATTTAAATATACATAAAGATTATGAGGAATATATAGAAGCTAAAAAAACAATTTTTAAATATCAAAATGAAGATGATTATCTAGTGTTAAATTATGATAATGAAATAACTAGAAAATGTAAGAAAGAAGCTAAATCAAAAGTCATATATTTTAGTAGTAGAGAAAAATTAGATAATGGATTTATTGTAGATAACGGAATAATAAAAGAATGTGAAGATGGAATTAGGAAACATATATTAAATACAAAAGATGTTTTATTAAGAGGTAATCATAATTTTGAAAATATTGCAGCAGCACTTGCTGCCACAAAAACATTGGTAGACCAAGAAACTAGTATAGAAGCTATAGAAGAATTCAAAGCAGTAGAACATAGACTAGAGCTTGTAAGAGAAATAGATAATGTCAAATGGTATAATGATTCTGTTAGTTCATCACCAACAAGAACAATAGCAGGACTAAATTCATTTAATGAAGATATTGTGTTAATAGCAGGAGGTTATGATAAAAATTTAGATTATACACCTATAGCAAAGCCAATACTTAAAAAAGTTAAAACTTTAATATTATTAGGTGCGACATCTGGAAAAATATTTGAAGCTGTGAAAAAAGAAGAAGAAAGTGAAGGAAAAAGTATAAATATTTATATGACAAATACATTAGAAGAAGCAGTAAACCTAGCAAAAAAATATGCTAAGGCAAAAGAAGTGGTATTATTTTCTCCTGCTAGTGCAAGTTTTGATATGTTTAAAAATTTTGCAGAAAGAGGAAATATATTTAAAAATTTAGTAAATAATTTATAACCAATTTTAAAAAATCTCCATATTATATAAAAAGATAAGGAGGTTTTTTTATGTATAATGAAACATATGATGATTACATAAGGTCTATTTTAGGTTATCCAAACCCTAATACCATGTATATGCCAGAAAGTAATAATTACAATAGTTATGCAAACTATACAGGAAATAATATGAACGAAGATGTGGAAATTTTAGAACAATGTTATCCAGAAATATATAGAATAGTATATCCAATGATACAAAACAGATGTAATAGTATTACAGGACCAATAACAGAAGATTTAATTGATGATATTACAAACGAGATTTATTCTTCCATAGAAGTAACAAATGAAGTAAATCTTAATATTAATTTAAAAAATGAAGTAAGTAATAGTAATAATAGAGATAGTAAGAAAAGCGAAACCAAAAAGGAAGATAGGGAAGATAGGCAGGCAAATGGATTAAGAGATTTAATAAGAATTTTATTAATTAGAGAATTGCTAAGAAATAGGAGACCTCGCCCACGTCTACCTATGCAACCAAGTCCAAGACCACCATTTCCACCAGGAGGACCAGGAATGCCACCAATTAGACCAAGATATGATTATATGGATATATATGAAAATTAATTATCAGATATGCTAAAAATCTAAATTTAGCATATCTTTTTAAATGTTTGTATGATAAAATAATTTAAAAGGAGGTTAATTATGCCAGGTTTTGTAATTCATATCGCAATAGGACAAGAATATTTAAAAAAACACAAAATGAAATATTCAAAAGAATTTATAAAAGGAACAATAGCTCCAGATTTTACAGATGATAAAACAAAAACACATTATGGAAAATCTCCACGTTATACGAATTTAAAAAAATTTTTAGATAATAATAAAATAGATAATGGCTATAATAAGGGAATATTTTTACATTTAATAACAGATTATCTTTTTTATAATTACTATATTACTAAAATAGGTAAAGATGGATTATATAATGATTATGATTTAAGCAATAAAGATATAATTCAAAAATATAATGTTATATTGTTAGATGAAGTTAAAAATAAGGTATTCTTTAAATGTGGCAAACCTAAAACTTTAACATTAGAATTAGCATGTCGTATAATCGATGAAATATCAAGTATGGATATAGACCAAATAGAAGCGGAAGTAAATCAAAATCTTAAAAGGTGGAACTATTATAAAAATTGACATATTTTACATAAAATGGTAAAATAAAGATGTAGGATTAATGTTTTAGGAGGTTTTGTATAATGAATGATATAAAAAATAAAATTATTGCATTATCAGGACAACCTGTTACTGGAAAAGGTTCAACAACAAAGGCATTAATAGAGAAGTTAAAAGAAAAAGGATATAGTGATGATAGTATACATGTTATTTCAACAGGTAATGAATTTAGACGTTATTTTAATATATTGATAGATTTTATAAAAAATTTAGACAACCATGAAAAATTAGTAGATATATCAAAAACTCCAGAAATGAAGGCATTAATGTCATCTTTAGAAAGAAGAATGGCAATTATAAATACTATTTCAAGATTAAGAACGGCGGGAGTTGATTTATCAAGCTTTTCGATAGAACAAGCAAATAATTTAGACGAATTGAAAGAAATAAGGAGTGTAGTAGATGGATTAATAGATGAAAGTATAGTAAGAAAAGGTAAAGAAATAAATTCAGTTAAAAGGCCAGACGAATTATGGATAGTAGATTCTAGATTAGCATTTCATAATATACCAGATGCCTTTTCTGTAAGATTAACTGCAACACCAGAAATTGCAGCCAAAAGACTAATAAATGATAAAACAAGGGGAAAAGAGGATAGTTCATATAATTCTTTAGAAGAAGCAAAAATAGCAAGAGAAAAAAGAAGAATTGGAGAGCAAGAAAGGTATAAAGAAAGATATGGAGTAGATTTAGAAAATCCAGATAATTATGATTTAATAATTGATACTTCGTATGCAAGCATTGGTGACACAGCAGATACTATACTTACATGTTTAGATTATTATATTGAGGATAAAAAATTCACAAAAAATTGGACAAGTCCTAAAATGCTTTTGCCCCTGCAAGGAATAAGAGAAACAGATGGAGTAACTTCAAGTGGTTATACATTAGATAGAATGGTAGATGTAATTGAGAAAAATGGATACTTACCAGATAAGCCTATTGAAGTGGCAGAAGCAAACGGATATAAGGGAATAATTGAAGGACATCATAGAAATTTTGCAATGGCCTGTTTAGGGAAAACATTAATACCATATGAGGTAGTTGCAAAAGATGATGAAAAAATCCCTTATGGAGGAGGAACAGCAAAAGAAAGATTATCTTGCATACAACAAAGAAACCTATTTGACCACGAACCATTATTTGAAGGACAAGGAAAAGATAAACATTTTTCATACGATGATATCTATCCTGGAATATATGATAGATTAAATAAAAGAGATGAAATTGAAAGCCGTTAAATTTAAAAATAGAAAATATTGCCAAAGTATTTTCTATTTTTAAATTTATTTTTTATCCACTTGTTCGAAGAATATTATTTTGTTTTTTGTAAAAAATAATATTAAGAAATTTTGAAAGGTGGTAGAAAAATGAAAGTTCAAGATTGTATGTGTAATGATGTTTGCTGTATAAAACCAGAGACAAAAATTGAAGAAGCGGCAAAATTAATGTCTCAAAATCATGTAGGATGTTTACCTGTTTGTGATAATAATAATTCTATATGTGGAATAGTAACAGATAGAGACTTAATATTAAGATGTGTAGCATGTAATAAAGATATAAAACAAACACCTATAAGTGATGTAATGACTTGTAATGTTAGCACATGTAAAAAAACAGATGACATAACAAATGCAGAAAGTAAAATGGGGCAAAAACAAATAAGAAGGCTTCCTGTATGTGACGATAATAATAAAGTAGTAGGAATATTAACAATAGGAGATATCATAAATAATGAAAACAATGAAAAAGAACTTTGTACAACTTTAGAAACTATATGTAATTGTGAAGGAAAGCAAAACAATATGTAAGATAAAGGCGGATATAAAACCGCCTTTTTGCATATAATAAATTAGGGAGAAAAAGATGGTTTGGGATATTTCATATTGGAGTAAAGTACTAAAAAGAATTTTATATGTAGTCTTAATTTTAGCAGGATTATATCTTGGAATAAAATTATCAATTTTTTACATGCCATTTTTAGTTGCTTTTATAATATCTTTAATTATAGAACCAATAATAAAATTCATAATGAAAAAAACAGGACTTACACGAAGAGTAAGTTCTATAATCATCTTTATATTGGTGTCATCTTTAATATTAGGGACGCTTACATGGTTAATTATTACAATATTTTCAGAAGCATCTAGTTTATTACAAGGCATAAATGACTATTTTGATAAAGTATACATACAATTTCAAAATTTTCTATCTGGGTTTAATTTTGATAAAATACATTTATCAGATGAGTTATTACAAGTATTACAGAATTCTACAGGAGATGTACTAGAAACTATTTCAAGCTGGTTGAAAAGAGGGTTAACAGGTTTAATAGAATTAGTAACAAGTATTCCATCAATAGCAATATGTATTGGAATTACAGTAATTGCTCTATATTTTATATGTGTTGATAAAATCTATATAATAGACCAAATAGAACATCATCTGCCAAAAGTTTGGGTAAAGAAAATATCATTACATGTAAAAGAACTAATAGGAACACTTGGAGGTTATCTAAAAGCACAAGTAAGTTTAATAGTAGTCTCATTTATAATATCACTTATTCGGATTATATGTATTACAATTTTTAGAATTTAATATAAAATATCCCTTGCTTATGGCATTGGCAATAGGATTTGTAGATGCACTTCCAATACTTGGTTCGGGAAGCTTTATGATACCTTGGGCAATTATTAGTGCTATTAATGGAGATATAAACTTAGGGATTGCAATAATTATTTTGTTAATTATAATGAGTGTTGTAAGGCAAATATTAGAACCAAAATTAGTGAGTAAAAACATAGGAGTACATCCGATATTTACTTTAATTGCAATGTATACAGGATTTAAGTTAATAGGAATAATAGGATTACTCATAGGACCAATAGTCCTAATAATTGTAAAAAATATATTTGCAAACTTAATAGACAGGGGAGTATTTAAAACAATATTCGATAGAAAATGAGAAAAAAAGAGACGGGCAATTTTTTTCTCACTTCCTAAAATAAATAAAAACTAACTTTTAAGCTTTTGCTTTAAGGTTAGTTTTTATTATTTTATTATACATTTTTTGAAGAATAAAATATCAACTATAAAAATGAGACAAAAATTGCGAGGCTGCTGAAAAATTGCCCATCCTTTTTTTCTCATTTCTCAGGTTCTTCACTATTTTGTTTTCTTTCTATAGCTTCCTCTTTTAATTTTTGAAGTTTTTCGCTGTTAGCATATTTCTCAATGTCTATTTGAGTAAAGCCCTCAGTTAATTCATGAGTTATTTCAGCATTTTTAAAAGCTTCTGTATCGGTTAGTTCTGATAGTCTTTCAAAATGTAAATAAATTATTTCTTCTATGGGGTCACTTTTATCAACTTGTGAAGTTACAGCTTTGTAATTTTGGTAATCACTTAGTTGTTTTACCATAACTCTTCCTTGTTCATTTGGATCCATATTGACTTCATAATATCTAGGAGAAATTTCATTTATTTGTTCAATAAATCTTTTTAACTCTTCTTCACTATTTGCATCAGGAATTTCAACAGGTTCTATTGCTTTTCCTTCTAGTTTTGTATGAGCTCCGCCACCATATGAACCGTATCTACGTTGACTATCTGTTTGAATTTGACATTCTACAGGACCTAGGGGAGTATTTAAAACTATAAAATTAGATTCATAACCAGTTTTAGCTCTTTTTTCTTCTAATTTAGAATAATCAATAGAAACTCCCAATTTTTCAAAAATTGGATTTGTTTCAAAAAGTGATAAGAATTGCATTGTTGCATTTTGAATTTCTGCTTCATTACTATAACGTTCTTCAAAATCAGTAAGAAGTGCAAAGAAATCTATTTTGTTATTTGTAGATATATCTTTTTCATCAACCATTCCTTTAGATGAATTTTCCAAATGAGAAGCTTTTAATAGTTTTAATCTATTATCAATATCCATTATTTTTGCCTGATAAGACTTTCTTAGTTCTATTTCTTCTGAATCTACTAAATCTAATAGTTTTTCTAGTAATTTTTTAGAATTATTATAATAATCTATTTTTGGAACATTAGGTCTAGGCTTATAATCTTCTCTATCTCTAAAATCATCATAGATTAATTTACTTTTAAATATCTGCATATCTTTCAAAAAAGCTTGATTTTTATCTCTTTTTTCGATTAATTCACTTATATGAGGATATGTAGAGTAAAATAGTGGTGGCATACTTTCAGAAATAAATTTAATGGCAAAAGCGTCTGCAAAAGGTCTAATATCTACACCCAAAAGTTTTTCGCCAGTTTCATCATATGACTTATCAGCTTCTATATATCTTTTACGTACTTTATTACTTATACTTTGAGAAGCTTTAAATCTAGATGTCATACTTACTCCATATGAAGGGTATCTCTTATTTTGATAGAACATAATGGTAGCCATTAGATATTTGAAATATTCTCTATAATCTGGATTATCATATAGTTCCTTATATGAGCTTGTTTCTTTAGAGATAGCTTCTTCTCTTGCTTTTTTCAATTCGCTATTTTCAAGTAGATGGTCAGGGTTTACTTGTAAACCTTCTTTAAATTCATTCATTTGTATTCCTTACCTTTCATTTTTATTTTTTCATACGGTTAGTATTATAGCATATAAAAATAGAAATGTAAACAATTTTAAAGTGTACTCTAAACTATTCCGGAAGTGGGAATATAACTTTCATCAGGTGGATAGACATATTCATCATTTGGCTTATTTGCCTCATTAATTTTGGTTACTTTAACAATAGGCATATCTCCGTGATACTTTCCTTTATAAATTTCTCCTGTGACTTCAACCCAAGTGTTATCCTTAAATTCGTTTGCTTTTTCATATTCACAAAGAAAACCAACAACCACACTTTGGTAGTTTGAAGAAATAATCATATCTCTTGCTAAAACAAACTGATTATCTTGTAAATCTAAAACACGGTATACATATCCTACAAAATTGATTTTAACACCAACATAGTTATCTATATTATCATGAACAGCTTTTAAAATATTTGCATAATTAGAAGATTTTATCGTGTTTATACTATTTTGAGGTAGGCAAGAAGAGGAAGCGTTTGAATTATTTTTTGCTCCTGACATTATTTTAAATATCACAATCCCAATAATTATAAGCAAAACCACAAGTATACAAATAAAAAATGTTTTAAAAAGTTTATTACCATTTACCTTAATATTAAAAACAAACATAGATATTCCTCATTTCATTTAAGTTTTATTAAAATATATGACTTTGTAAATAAAAATATGATTTTAAAAAATTATTATAAAATTTCTTGATTTAGAAGTGGATTAGTGGTATATTATATGAGTATTAGTGTGTATAAATAACTTTAAGGAAGGATTGAAAAACAAAATGAGTATTTTTAAAAAGATTTTTAAATCTTATAGTGAAAAAGAAGTAAAGAGAGTAATGCCTATTGTTGATAAAATAAATGGGTTAGAGGAAGAAATTTCAAAATTAAGTGATGGAGAATTAAGAGCTAAAACAGATTATTTTAAAGAACAATTAAAAAATGGAAAAACATTAGATGATATTTTACCAGAAGCTTTTGCAGTTGTGAGAGAAGCATCAAAAAGAGTTCTTGGCATGAGACATTTTGATGTACAGCTAATTGGTGGTATTATCTTACATCAAGGTAGAATTGCTGAGATGAAAACTGGTGAAGGAAAAACTTTAGTTGCAACACTTCCAGTGTACTTAAATGCATTAGAAGGAAAAGGTGTTCATGTAATTACTGTAAATGATTACTTAGCAAAAAGAGATAGCGAATGGATGGGAAAACTATATAAGTTCTTAGGACTATCTGTTGGATTAGTAATTGCAGGAATGGAGCCAAAAGCAAAACAAGAAGCATATAATAGTGATATTACATATGGTACAAATAATGAGTTTGGATTTGATTACTTAAGAGATAATATGGTGATTTATAAAGACCAATTAGTTCAACGTGGACTTCATTATGCAATCGTTGATGAGATTGATAGTATTTTAATTGATGAAGCAAGAACACCTCTTATTATCTCTGGTAGAGCAAATGAATCTTCTGATTTATATAAGAAAGCTGATAATTTTGTAAAAAGGTTGAGACCAAAAGTAATTGTTGAAGAGGATATAAAAAATTATGAGCAAGCAGAAGATAATGAGAAATATGACTATATAGTAGACCTAAAAGCAAAATCAGCAACTCTTACACAGAAGGGTATTAAAAAAGCAGAAGAGGCTTTTGGACTAGAAAATTTTAATGATTTAGAGAATTCTACTTTAGTTCATCATGTTAATCAAGCATTACGCGCACATGGTGTTATGAAAAAGGATATAGATTACATAGTAAAAGATGGGGAAGTTTTAATTGTTGATGAATTTACTGGTCGTATAATGTACGGTAGACGTTATAATAATGGTTTACATCAAGCAATCGAGGCAAAGGAGAATGTTAAAATAGCAGACGAATCAAAGACTTTGGCTACAATTACATTCCAGAATTTCTTCAGAATGTATGATAAGTTATCTGGTATGACAGGTACTGCTATGACAGAAGCTGCTGAGTTTGAGGAAATTTATAACTTAGATGTTGTTGAAATACCAACAAATAAACCTATGATTCGTAAAGATGAAAATGATGTAATATATAAAAATGAGAATGCAAAATATAGGGCAATAGTAGAAAGCATTAAAGAAAGTCATAAAAAAGGTCAACCAGTTCTAGTTGGTACAATTTCTATTGAAAAATCTGAAAAGCTTTCTAGTCTTTTAAAAAGAGAAGGAATAAAACATGAGGTTTTAAATGCTAAATATCATGAAAAAGAAGCTGAAATTATTGCACAAGCTGGTAAGTTTGGAGCAGTAACAATAGCAACTAACATGGCAGGTCGTGGTACTGATATTATGTTAGGACGGAAATAGTGAATATTTAGCAAAAGAAGAAATGAGAAGAATGAAAATTTCTCCAGAGTTAATAGAGGAAGCAAATACTTATTACGAGACAGATAATGAAGAAATTCTAAATGTAAGAAAGAAATTTAAGGAATTAGCCGAAAAATTTGATGAGCAGATTAAAGAGGAGAAAGTAAAAGTAATTGAAGCTGGTGGATTAAAAATTATAGGTACAGAAAGACATGAATCAAGAAGAATTGATAATCAGTTACGTGGTCGTTCTGGACGTCAAGGTGACATAGGAGAATCAAGATTTTATATTGGTTTAGATGATGATTTAATGAAAATTTTCGGTGGAGATGTAATAACTAGAGTTTATAACACTTTAGGTGCTGATGAAAATATGCCAATAGAATCAAAGATGATTTCAAATGCTGTAGAAAGTGCTCAAAAGAAAGTAGAAAGTAGAAACTTTACAATACGTAAAAATGTATTAAAATATGATGATGTTATGAATGCACAAAGAGAGATTATATATAAACAAAGAAGGCAAGTTTTAGATGGAGAGAACATTCATGATAGTATAATAAGCATGATTGAATTTGTAGCAGAGAATTTACCAGGAATTTATGTTGAATCAGAAAGCAATAAAGTAAATATTGAAAGTTTAAACAATGATATTATAAATATCTTTGGATTTGATATGTATGATTATATTAAAGAACATCAAGCTAATGCAGAAGAAATTGCTGAGAAATTAAAGAAAAAAGCTTTATATATATATGCTTCAAAAGAAAATGAAATTACTTCTGACCAAATGAGAGAGCTTGAAAGAGTTGTAATGCTTAAAGTTGTTGATGAAAAATGGATGAACCATATTGATAGTATGGATGAATTGAAAAATGGTATTGGGCTTCGTGCATATGGTCAAAAAGATCCTGTTGTTCAATATAGACTTGAAGGTTTTGATATGTTTGATGAAATGGTAAATGATATTAAAGTAGATGTAACAAAAATCTTAATGCATATAAGAGCAGGAGGAGAAGCAAAACGTCAGGAAACTGTAAGAATTACAGGTGCAGCACTAGAAGCAATTCATAGTGTTGATGGTGGTTCTAAAATAGGTACAGATGTTGATAGAACTGTAAGAAATGATGGACCAAAAGTTGGTAGAAATGACCCTTGCCCATGTGGTTCGGGTAAAAAGTATAAGAACTGTTGTGGAAAGAACGCATAGCACCTGTGTTTAAAGCATTTTACAAAAATCGAAAATTGGGTGACAAAATTAGGTTGTCACCCAAACTTAAATAAAAAATTTAGAAAAGCTTAAAATTAAAGAAGTGTAACCTAAATAAAAAGGGTGACACTTCTTTTTATATTAGAATTTACAAATGATATAAATAAAAAAATAAGGAGGTAATAATTATGAGAAGAATTAATGTAAGAAAAAGAGGAAAGGTGTATGAATACTTTTTTGAAGGAGCAAAAGTAAATAACAAAAGGACTAGAATTTCAAAATCTGGATTTAGAACAAAAAATGAAGCATATTTAGCAGGAATGAAAGCTTATGATGAATATATTAATGGAAAAAATAAAGTAGAAGCTCAAATGTCATATTCAGACTATTTAGATTATTGGATGAAAGAATATTTTGAAATAAACTATAAATATTCAACTGCTAAAAGATATAGAGAATCATTTGATGCAATAAAGAAAATACTTGGAAAGTATAGAATTTGCAATATTACACCATATTTACTAAATCAAGCACTATTAAAATTATATCAAAAAACAGGTAATAAAGAATCTTTGAGAAATTATCAAAAAGTTATAAAAAGTTCATTAAGAGATGCTGCAAACTATTTTGGCTTTATTGAAGGTAATCCGGCAGGAAATTTGCAAATTCCAAGAGTTTTATCATTCGAGTTAAAAAAAACAGAACAAAACATATTTATACCAAAGAAGAAATTGACAGAATATTATTAAGATTTCAAAACAACACAACATTCACTTGTGCATTTTTAACAGCATGTTATACAGGAATGAGAACCGGAGAAGTATTTGCTCTAACCTGGAATGATATTGATTTAAAAAATAGGTTAATAATGATAAATAAAACTGTATATTCAAAATTAAAAGATGAAAAAGGTAGATGGTTTTTAGGAACAACCAAAACTGAAGGAAGTTGGAGAGAAGTTTGTATTTGTGATACTTTATATAAAGCATTATGCAATTACAAAAAGCAACAACAATTATACAAGAAAAAATATGGTAATAATTATAAAAAGTATTCATTAGAGCCAATAAAAAATAAATACGGAAAAATAGTTGAATATAAAATAATTGAAAGTAAATATAAAAATAGAAATAATGTTGAAATGGTTTTTACACGCAAAAATGGAAGTTATGCAGGAACGGATGTTATTAAATATCCATTTAAAATTATACATCATGAATTACAAATTGAAAATTGTAGATTTTATGATTTAAGGGGAAGTTATGCAACAAAATGTTTAAGAAATGGTGTTGAAATTAAGGATATTGCTGATATATTAGGACATAAAAGAATTGAAACTACAGAAAATTATTATATTATAGGTTCAGAAGAGGCAACAAAAAATATTAATAAAAAAATTGAACATATAATGGGAACAGAAATAATTGAAGAAATAGTAGAAAATATGATATAATTAAAAAAATATTGTTGGGAGAAATTATAATGGACATAAATGATGAAACTAATAAGTTTAAAGAAATATTTGAAAATGTGGTAAGGGATGGATTAAAAAAGGCAAAGATAAATATTGAGAATGGATCATCTATAGATCAATTTTATGAATATCCAATTTACGAAAGTGATTTTGAAAATAGCAAAATGCCAAATTTCCGTACAACATTTCTTTCGTTCTTGAACGATAATGTGGAATATAGAGACTATTCAAGCTTATTTAGAAAATATATAACAAAAAAAGATGAAAAAATAGATATTGGAAATTTAAACGGAATAAATAAGTTTATATCTCTTGTTGAAAATAATACAAAATTTAAAGAAATGTTTTGCATTAGTGAGTCTGATTTTAAATATTCTTTTTTGTATATGTTTATATCAGACTTCATTGGAAAGTATATTTACAAATATGGCACAAGATATAACAAATCAAATTATAATAAACTACTGTTTCCAGTATTAAATTGTTTATATTCAGAACAAATAAAATTAAATATAATTGTTCCTATTTTATTATTGCAGTTTGAACAGAACTCATATAAAATAAACGAAAATACAAAAATTATTAAAATGAACAAAGAAATACAACTTTCACGATATAAGATTGGAACAGATAGAGGGACATTTGAAAAGATTGTAAAGGGGTGTGCAACTCACGCTCTTGCTTTAGATGGCTACACACTACAATATCCATCAAATAATTATTGGAATATTAAAGATGCACTGAGCAGATATAATTCTTTTCCTCTATTCATAATAAATAGTTTTTTTATTTCATTGTTTCTTGAAACAGGCATATATAATGGATATGAACAAGTTATTGCAATACCCAAAAACTGGATGTTGTATATTCCAGAAGGTAACTTAATTGAAATGCATGGTACAACTGTCAATATGTATCCAATATACTTAGAGAAAGGAACTTGGAATAATGAAGTACCAAAAATAAGTATAGTACAATTAAAAAAAGTTAAAAAAATATTTAATAATGTTATTAATTGTAATAACAAACAAATTGAGATGGCAATAGATAGGTTGATTAGAGCATTAGTTAGAGATAATAAGGAAGATGCTTTTTTAGATATTTTAATAGGAATTGAAATATTGTTGACTGATAATGAAAAAACAGAAGTAACATATAAATTAGCAATAAGAATATCATTCATTATGAATAGGTTAAATAAAGACATTGATTACAGAAAAGTGCTAAAAGATTTATATGCATATAGGTCGGCAATTGTGCATGGAAGTATAAATAAACAGAAATTTTCTTATTCAAAATATTTAAATAAAAGTTGTTATAATATTGCATTAGATATTTTTAGTAAAATTTTAAAAGAAATAATATTAGACAATAAATTAATAACTAGTAAAAATATCCCTCTAGAGATTGACAATATGATAATTAATAGTTTCGTTAAATAGAATTAATAGAGAGAAAAATGATATTTTATTTGATAAGAGGAGTCAAATTATGAGCAATGAGTATAAACAAATAACAATATTTGAAGAAGACTATATTCAAAGGACTACTGGAACGGTTACCCAAAAACCAGATAATGCACTAACCGAACTTATAGCTAATTCCTGGGATGCTGGTGCAAAACTAGTAGAGATTACAATTCCGTTAAAAGAGCATGAGAAGTTGATAATCCAAGACGATGGAATAGGAATGTCAGAAGCAGAATTTAGTCAAAGATGGTTAACTTTAAGCTATAATAGAGTAAAAAATCAAGGAATAGATGTTGAATTTCCTCCAGAAGTAAAAGACATAAAACGAAAAGCTTATGGGCGAAATGGAATAGGAAGACATAGTATGTTTTGCTTTTCTACTTCTTACCATATAGATACATGGAAAAATGGAGAATGCTTTAGTTGTGACGTGGATTTATCATCTGGAGTAACTCCTTTTAAAATATACAATGTAAAGAAAACTAAAAAAGAAGGACATGGAACAAAACTTTCAACATTTGTGACTCAAAATTTGCCAGATGTAAAAACGATTACAGATGTATTATCTGCAAGGTATTTGTTTGATCCAAGTTTCATTGTAAAAATAAACAATGTTATAATAGATTTATCTAATCATAGTGGCTTACAGAAACAGGAAGAGATTGTACTGAGCAACGGAATAAAGTTAAAAATTTATATAATTGATTCTAATAAAACAGCCAAAAAGTCAGTTTATCATGGCATTGCTTTTTGGGTGGGTAAAAGATTAGTAGGTGAACCATCTTGGGAACTAGGTGATAGGATGATAAGAGATGGCAGAACTCAAATGGCTAAAAGATATACTGTGATTGTGCAAACAGATGATATGTATGATGATGTATTACCTGACTGGACAGCATTTAAAAAGAATGATAGAACTAAAGAACTATTTGAAAAAGTTGCTATATATGTGAATAATTATATAAGAGAAATTAGTAAAGAAAAAAGGCAAGAAACAAAATTAGAAATCGTTAGAAATAGAATTAATGAAATTAAAGAATTGAATAAATCCTCTCAAAGTGAAGTGGCAGAATTTATAGATAATATTGTGGAGGAACAACCAGATTTATCTATAGAAACAGTTGATTTAGCAGTAGAAACCATGATTAATATTCAAAAAGCAAGAACTGGACAAGATTTATTAGAAAAATTGTCAAAATTCTCTGAAGATGATATAGAAACATTAAATAATATTCTTGAAAGTTGGAATGTAAAAGATATACAATTAACATTAGACACAATAGATAAAAGGGTTTTAGTTGTAGAAGCAATAGAAAGGTTATGCTCTGATAGGCATACGGATGAACTTCATACGTTACACCCACTTGTTGCACAAGCTAAATGGTTATTTGGACCAGAATATGATTCGGAAATGTATACATATAATAAACGACTAAGTACTATTGTAAAAGAAGTTTTTAAAAGTATAAAATACAAAGAACTCGAGGAACCAAATAAAAGACCAGATTTAGTAATATTTGAAGAATCCGTAATTGCTCCATATGGTTTTGAAGATTGGAATGACGAAATAAGTTTAAATGAATATAGAAAAATATTAATAATTGAATTGAAAAAAGGATTTTTTACAATAGAACAAAATGAAATAAATCAGGCTATGACATATGTTAATGCATTATATAATTCTTCTTCATTGCCTTCTAAACCTACAATTTATGCATATGTTGTAGGGGATAAAGTGTCTAATAATATTTCTAGAAATGTTAAAATGGATGAGACAAAACAAATATGTGCATGTACTTATTTAGAATTGGTAAGTACAGCTAAGAAGAGGTTATTCAAATTAAGAGAAACATTAAATGAGAGATACGAAAAAATGTCTACGGAAAGTATTGTAGATAAAGTTTTAAAAGAACCAAAACAATTAGAAATAACAAAGAATAATTTAAAAGAAAGAGATTAAATTGACAAATATTATTTTACATGATAACATTATTTTGTAAAATGTAATAAGTTTTGCTTATTTAGTTGTTTTACAAAAAAATGGTAAATAAAAATATGTTGGCGACATTGTTGCCAATTTGTTGCCACAATATAAGAAAAGATAATTAGGATAATACAATAAATACTATATGTACTTTCTTATATAAATCATTTAAATTAAGAAATACCAATAGTATAGATAATATTGTAAATACTAATAATACTAAATTTTCTACTACATGTGGGTCGAACAAAAAATATAAAAATTGCTGCGGTAGAAACAAGTAAAATAGGTAATTACAGAGGTTAGCAGATAATTATATTTTATATTTTGTCAACGAATTGTC
>CALXZC010000019.1 GCA_944393135.1 uncultured Clostridia bacterium
ATATCTTCCATTTTATTAATTCCAAAACATTTTTTCCCTAAATCTTTTATTGAAGCTCCACAATGGTATAATTCTTTATTATCTATAATAATAAATCTATCATGGAATTTATCTGTTTTTACTACTTTAAAAATGGGATATTCTTTATTAAATTTTTGTATATCCAATTTTGAAATATTACTATTTTTTGAAGTCAATATTACTACTTCCACATTTTTATTTTTCTTTACTAATATCTTTAAAATACTATCATCTATATAATTATCAATTATTACAATTTTACTTTTAGCTCTTCTTATAATATCTATTACTAAACTATATGCATCATATATTTGCCCTTGGAAGAATATTTTTTGTTTAAACTTCTCATCTTTTTGTAGTTCGTTAAACACTTTATCAAATTTTTTATCATGGTCTAATAATTTATATTCTACATTTGTTAACCTTTCAAATATTTGTGAATTCAAAGATATAAATTTTCTCATTTCTATAAAAGCTCTTATTATACTAATACTAACTTGAATAGCAATATCATTTTTTAATACTCCTGCAAGCATTGATATTCCCTGTTCAGTATAGACATATGGTAAATATTTTCTTGTAACTTTTCCATTATTAACTTTTTTATTTAAGGTTCCAAATTGGAACCTTAAATTTTTAAATTCATCATTAGTTAATTGAAAACAAAAATCTTCTGGAAATCTTTCAATGTTTCTTTTCATTGCTTTGTTTACATTTTTAGTTTCATAATGATATAGCATAGCTACATCACTATCTAACATTACTTGCTTACCTCTTATTGTATATATTAATTTTTTTATTTCTTCACTATTTACTATTTTTAATTTATTTTCCATATTTTCACATCCTTTTTGTTTTCAAATATTATAAAACATTTGTTTGTATCTGTCAATATTTTTTTATTTAAACTTCAAAAAATATGGTTATACTTTTATGATAAAAATTATTTTTTTGCAAAGTATATAAAATGAGATAAGCAATGCTTACCTCATTTTGAAAGATTTCAAAACGCCTTTAATCTTTAATTGCGTATTTGTAAGACTTCTCTCCAGATTTAAAACTTTCTTCGGTTACCTCAATAGATACCCAATCTCCCGTATTAAACCTGTTATAGTCATTTTTTCTTACACTAACTTCTATCAAACTACTATTCTCATCATCTAGCATCACGGTCAAATAATACTCCTCCTCAGTTTTTGTCATTGGTATTTTAAGCAAAGAACTCATAGCAAAATCATATTCTACATTAGTCTCTGACCGCTTGCTTTCAACTGTAGCTAACACTTCATACTTTTCTACAGTAGGAGTATTCTCTGCTAACTCTATAGTTAAAAATAGCACCCACACAAAGACACCTAAAATACATAGAGCTACAATAATAGCACCCTTAAATCTAGAAGTTAGATTTTGAAAACAAGTCATTTTAAATCCTTTCTCTTCTGCTTTCCCTAATTATAGGTAAAGCTTTTAAATATTTACATAATATCATTATATCATTTTTCTATAATTTAATCAAACATAATATTATTTAAAACAGTAATATTGTTTTTTAAAACTGCTATTTTTTGATAAACAAAAATCATCTGAAAATCTTTTTATATATTAAATATTATTTAAGTTTTGAGACAAAAATTGCCCGTCCCCTTTTGTCTCATTTTTAGTAGTTTTTCATATTCTTCTTCTAGTTTTCGTTTTTCCTCTTCATTTTTACATATAGAAATCTCGGATGTTATTTCTGCTAGTTTTATTTCTATAAGTAAATCATTATTACTAGTTGTTTTTTCTTTGTTATTTTTAAACTCTAAATATTTAGTATAATTTCCTTCAAACTCTTTTATGCCATTATTTTCAATTATCATAATATTACTTGCAACATTATCAATTAAATTTCTGTCATGTGTTACAAATAAAATTGTTCCTTTAAAGTCTTTTATTAAATATTCTAGTGCTTCTATAGATTTTATATCTAAAAAATTCGTTGGTTCATCTAATATTAAAAAATTACTATTAGATGTCATAATTTTGGCAATAGAAACTTTTACTCTTTCTCCTCCACTTAAAATATTTATTTTTTTATAAATATCATTTCCTTTTATATTTAAACTTGCTAAAATATTTCTAATTGTAGTTTCATCTTGGATTGTGTTGTCTAAAATATTTTCAATGATTGTTTTATTTTCATCTAAATTATTCAAGTTCTGTTTAAAATATGCAATTTTTGAACTAGGGTTAATTTTTATATTACTACTTCCTTTTAAAATTTCCTCAATTAGGCTTGTTTTTCCAACTCCATTTTTACCAATTAGTGCAGTTTTAGAGTTTGTTATTATATTAAATCTAACTTTATCTAATAAAATTCTACCTCTAATTTTTATTGTTAAATTTTCAGCATTTAATATATATTTACTCTTTATTTTTAAACTTTCTGGCATTTTCATAAAAACACTATATTCCATTGCCGGCTTATTTTTTAATTCTAATTTTTCAAGTCTTGTTTCTAAACTTTTAGAGTGTTTATCTACTTTTTCTCTTTTATTTTCAACTCCTCTTTTATGAAGTCTGGCTTCTGAATTTCCCATTCTCTTAGGAGTTTTTCTCATAGATTTTGCTTCGTTTTTTGCATTGTGTATTGCGTTTTCTAGTTTTTTCTTTTCTTCCAAATACTGCATATATTCAAAATTCTCTCTTTTTTTTGCTTCTTCTTTTTGTAATTTATACTTAGAGTAGTTCCCTTTATATTTAATAACTTTACCATTTTCTATTTCTAATATACTTTCTACAATTTCATCTAATAGATTTCTATCATGTGAAATTAAAAGTAAAGTTCCTTTATATTCTTTTAATTTCTTTTTTAAGTTTTCTATTTCTTCTATATCTAAATTAGAAGATGGCTCATCTGCTAATATTATATCAAGCTCATTTTTTAACTTGTTTTCTATTTTCTTTTTAGTAATTTCTCCCCCACTTAAATATGTATCTTCTATATCTAATTGTTCTATATATGAAATACTACCATTTATTTCAATCTTGCCTGTATCTTTTTCTTCTTTTCCTGCTATTATGTTTAATAATGTAGTTTTTCCACTTCCGTTAATTCCGAACAATTCCTATTTTTTCTCCTTGATATATTTTAAGTTCGTTTATATCAATTATTTTCCTATCTCCAAAATATTTTACAAGATTTTTTATACTTATTTTTTCCATAAAAAATTCCTCCTTTAAATCACATTAAAGAAGAAATTATTAAAAATATTAACTTAAATTTTTATATTTTAGGCACAACTAATAAATCTTCTAAAATATGATTTTTATCTATTTTATTTTGTTTGATTTATTAGTACTGCTCATTATTCTCCACCATTTAACCTTTCTTTTACTTCTTTTTTATTTTACCATATTAATATAGATTTATCAATACTATTCTACCATTTCTAAGGCATCATTTTGCCCGTCTAATCCTTCTAAATTATAATAAGTATCTGGTATATGACCTACGATAACGTTTTCAGCAAGTAAAACTTGGTTTGTTATTTTTCTTTCTATATCTCTAAATGGTGTAAGAACTTTTACATTACATATAACTTCTAAATAAATTCTATGTAATGTTTGGTTAATTCCTTGTGCTGTAAATTCGCTTTTTAAAGTAGTATCAACATTTCCTATAGAAGAAATTCTGATATTAACTCCTGGTCCTCTTCCTGATAATAATTTCCATCCTGTAAAACTTCCGAAGTGCTATTTGTATATCTTCTCTTTGGGTATTATCTAATTCTTGTTGTATTTTTAATGCTATTTTAGATGTTATTTCATTCATATTAGTTACATTCGATTTTATCATAGTTATATTGTCATTTGCATCTTTTTCAACAATGAACATATCATCATATGTGTAATTTTTCATAACCTCTAATGCTTGTTCATTCGAGATAGTAGTTGCTATTGATTTTGCTTTTCCTTCACATAAAGTATCAAAAATAGGTGAAACGGCATCTAAAACATATTTCATAGTACTAAAAGCAATTATAAGAACTATTATTATCATTATTAGTTTTTTAGAAATTTTTTTGCTTCTATTATCCATATTACTAATAAATTTTAATCTTGGTCTTGAATATATTTTATACATGACTTGTACTTGGTATTCTAGTATAGTGTGGTATAAATAGCTTTTGTCCTGTTATTATCATACTTTCATCTTCTATTCCATTTGTTCTTGCAATATCTTCAACTGTACTACCAAATGCTTTTGCTATTTTCCATAAACTGTCTCCTTTTTTTACAATATACATTACTATACTATAATCTTCTTCTTCTCTTTCACCATTTGTTTGTATTTCATCTATAACATTTAAGTTTGAACTTCTATATGAGTTCATTGTCATTTCTAAATCTACATTACATGTAACTACTCCCCCCTCCTGAACTATAAAATCTTGATTTACAACTTGTATTTCCATACATGTTTCTAGATTTTCTATATCTTCTATATTATCTCTACTATAATCAAAAGGAATTTTTGCTGTTCTTGTTTCCACTTGTAATTCACTATTAGATAATATGAAGTTTAGTTCTAATTCTCCTTCATAAATAATTCTATTATCTTTTTTATGTTCTTTTTCAATTCTAGGGATTACATCTACATCAATTATACTTCTATCTCCTATATTTTCCAATGTTACTTTTTCTCTTATTTGTATCATATCACTATTTACTCTTTTTTCTCTCATTGTGCTTATTTTCCTTTGATTAAGTTCTAAATTTTCTACTGGACTATATAAATCTTGAATTAAGCTAATCTCTTTTTCCTCATATACAGTTGCTATTACTCCTACTTCTATTTCTACATAAATTGAATGTTCTTCTACTGAGTTTGGTTTTAATACTATATTTTTTATTTCATAATCAACTTCACAAATATTATTTTCTGTTACGTCTGCTATATCAATAAATCCAACTACAGGTACTCTTGTTACAACATTTTCTATTCTATTATCTTCTGTTAAATACATTATTTTTATTTCTGCATCAGCTTTTGTAAGGATTTTATTATAACTTAACTTAACATCTTTATTACATATATTTACATTTACTTTCAAGATTTCAGCTAAATTATCTTCTGTTTTTATTCCTATTGTGTCTTTTGCGAATATCTTATTATCTCCTATTCCAACTAATGAATTTACGCTTAGATTTTCCTGCAATGTTTGTATTCCTTCTGCATTTGGAATATTGTTTACTATTGCGATTGTTTCATTAGAATATACTTTTACTTCTATTTCAACTGCTGCTTTTATTCCTATTTTTCTACCATTTATCACTTTTGTTTCTATGCTTTTTAATCTAGTATTTACTTTACAATTCATTTCTTCATTTATATTTGCTATTTGTATATTTTCTGAAAAGTCTAAATTGGTCGTAAGTCCTCTTACTTTATCATTTTGATCTTCTGCCATATACATTATATATGTATTAATGTTTCCGTCAATTCTAACCTTTCCATCGATAATTTCTTTTTTATAAATACAAACTACCCCACTTGTACAAATTGTATTTAATATATCTGGTTTTGCATCTGGAACTATCATATCTCCTTCTACTAGTATTACTTCTGCCTTTGTAGCAACTAATTTATTTACTGATAAGCTTTCTTTTATCGTTTCTACAACCATTTTTATTTACCCTCCTTTAATATTTCTTTATTCATTTATATTAAAGAAGTTCCTATTTTATTCTAAAAACAAATAAAAAGCAGAATTTTTTTCTGCTTTCTTAATTTATAATGATGTTTTTCTTGGCTTTGTTTCTGGTGCTGGTGGTATAAGTGGAGAATATGCTTCTCCATCAAAAACTTCTACTTCTACTGTTCTTGTTAAAACATCTGTGTAACTATATGTTACATTTCTATTATTCTCCTCATATCTTACTACAAAAATATTAGGATATGCTTTTTCAATCGTAGCTTCTTTTTCAAAGGCTTTGCTTCTTCCTAAAGACCCTTTTACTATTATCTTTTGTCCTTCTTTTTGTAAAATATCAGTTTTTAAATTCGCTATATCTGACCTACAAATCATGCTATCACCTTCCCTTAAGATAGCTAGATTATAGCATTTTTAGCGATTTATGTCAAAGAACATATTTTCTTGTCGTTTTATTGTAACTCTCTTATTTCAGCACTTACAAGATTTTATTTTTCTAATATTACAACTATATTACATTTATATTACATATATATTAAGTTAGTTTATTTTTATTTTTAAATTAACTTTTCAATTTTCCATTTGCTCCTATTCCACCCACACCATCTTTTCCATCTCTTAATTCATAAGCTATATCATCTATTGTTATATATTTATATTTCTCAGTAGTTGCTATTTTTTGTGCGACTAATAACGGATCTAGAAAATCTATCAAAATTCTTGCTGGTGAAGATGCAAAGTTTGCTCCTGCTGATATTAATGCCTCAAAGTAGCTTTGACATGCTCCTGCAAATATTACTAAATTTTTTTGCTTTTCTTTATCATATTTTCTTGCTTCTTTTACTGTTTCCATAAAATATCTAGAGTTTCTATAATTATAAATATCATGATATTTTTTTCCTCTTTTTAACATTCCATCATGCCCTGTAATCACCAATATATCAGGATTATATATTTCTAATAAACGTTTTACTACTCTTGGCTGTCTATATTCAGGTATATTTTTTACAGTTGCATTTAATCCTACTTTTTTATAATAATTATATGATTTTTCGCTATATTTTCTGTCTCCATCTAAATGTAATATTTTACCTGATATTAGTTTTTGGTTACTTCTTTTTTCTTTTACTGAAATTATTCTTTTGTCTAAATTTCTAATCCTTTTTACAACTTCTTCTTTTGATATAATTTCTAAATCTTCAATAGGACTATCTGCCTCTATTCGCTCTATTAGTCCACTTAATATAGCTATTTTTTCATCTGTTCTTTTTATTATATGATTAACCTTAAAATAAATATCTTTACCATAAGATTTTCTTCCTACTATATCTCCTTTTCTAATTTCTTTCATAATGTTTCACCTCATAAAATAGGGCTATTATATTTTATGTAAATTTTATAGAAAAGTGATTTTTAAAATTCTAATGTCCGTATTTTCTTTTTGTGGCTAATCCTCCCCTTATATGTCTTTCTGCTTTGTTTTCATCCAAGACTACTCTTACTTCTTTTGCTAATGCTGGATTTATCTTTTTTAATCTTTCAGAAACATCTTTATGTACTGTGCTTTTACTTATTCCAAACTTTTTAGCCGCTCCTCTTACTGTATCTTTAGATTGTATAATATATTGAGCAAGTATTACGCTACGCTCTTCGATTGATATACCTTTCATACTGCTTTTTCTCCTTTTATTTCAAGAATAGTTTTGTTTAATTGTATTCTTATATTTTTATTGTTAGAACTCTATAAAAAAAGAAACATAACTTAAATTTTGGTTACATTTCTTTTAATATTTTAACAAGCAAACCCAACTACTTTTTTATGTTGCTTTCTATTTTCAATATCTGTTATAACATTTTTTACATCTTCCTTTTGTATTAGGCTAACATTATTTTCATCTAAGCTTACTCTATTTGCCTGTTCTATTTTTATTTTCTCAAAAATATTTCTAACATATCTACCATTAGAAAAATTTTTTTCTTTTCTTACTTTTTTAAAATGTTCTATTAAAAATGCTTTAATATTGCTAGACAATTTATAATTTTCCTCTTTACAAAACTGCTTAAAAATTTCATATAGTTCATCTTCTGTATAGTCTGGAAAATTAATTCTAAATTGTATTCTACTTTCAAATCCTGGGTTTGCATTAATTAAATTATCCATCTCATTTGTATATCCTGCAAATATTACACAAAGATTATCTCTATTATCTTCCATCGCTTTTAATAGTGTTGCTATACATTCTGCTCCATAATCCATTTCTTCCTCGTCTTTTTTACTTGATGTTATAGAATATGCTTCATCGATAAATAGAACTCCTCCTAAGGCTTTTTCAATTACTTTTTGTGTTTTTGGAGCTGTTTGTCCTACATATTCTCCTATTAAATCTTTCTTTTGTACTTCCACAAATATATTTTTATCTGATAGAATTTTTTCTTCTGCAAATATTTTTCCCACTATTCTTGCTACAGTTGTCTTTCCTGTTCCAGGATTACCATTAAAACACATATGCAACATTGGCATATTTCTATTTTTATTTATCTTTATATAATTAATTACTTTTCTTATTTGTGTTTTTACCTCTTCTAATCCTATTAAGTCATTTAATTCATCAATTCCTTTTTTATAGGTTTGTTTATTTTCATTGTTTAACATCTTAACTACATTTTTTTCGTTATTAATTTTACAATTTACAAAAATATTTAACATATCATTTTTTATTTTCCAGTATGGTTTATCTGAAAAAGTTTTGATTATTTCTTTATTGTAAATAAATTGATTGTAATCCATAAATTTTTTTATGTAATTTTCTTTTTCTTGCTTAGAAATACTTTCTATTTTCATCGCCCAAGATACATATTTATATAATATTGCATTTACTTCACCTTCTACAATATAGTTTTCTAGAATAATAACTGCTTTTCCTTGTACATTTTCAGTAAATTCTTTTACTATATTCTTAAGATAAAATAAATCTTTTCTAGAATTATTAAAATTTATTACAACAATACCTTCTTCTATTTTTTTAAAATTATTTAAGTTTAATTTTTCTAAATTTAGATATAAAACATTAGAGTTTAAAATTATTTTATTCTTATAATAAATTTCTGCAATTACAGATATTAATTCCTCATATAAATTATATGCGGATTCATTTCTTATTACTATATTACAGTTTTCTTTACATCCAAACTCATTCATAACTTTTGAAAATCTGATTATATTTCTCAAAACGTTTTTGTTTTTACCTAGTCCTATTGTATAATCAAGTCTGTCCAAAAGTTTCTCATTTTCTTTGTCCAATAATTCTTCTTTTAATTCCATAAAAAAACAACTCCTTTATAAAATATATGCATATTATATATTTTAATAAAAGAGTTTTAAAGCTTTATTGTATAATTTGTACCGACTATTCTATGTTCCTCTTATTATTATAAATTCTATCTAAAAGTTCATCTGGATAATTTTTATCTAAAAAAACATCTAATTCATTTTTTGGTTCTATATTTTTTCTTCTTTCTTGTTGTCTATTTGCTGCTAATGCTGATATCGTTATATCAAATATCATAAATATCATCAAAAATACTGTTAAAATCCTAATACTTTTCTTGTAAATAAGTGGTTCAATTTTTTCAAGCCAAGGATAAACTATTTTTAAAAATGCTACTGCTATTATTCCCCAATATATACAATAAAGTAAGCAAATTCTTCCATTTAGATTAAAGAAAAATTTACTATAGTCCCAAGATATTGTTCCAAATAGTATCTCCTGAAAGAATGAGCACAAATATTCTAAAATTCCTCCCATTATGCTTCCAGCAAAAAAGGCATCTTTAGGCTCTTTAAATTTTCTTATCAAGAAATAGTAAGCCACTGCCCCCATACCATATACTTGCACAAAAGGTCCATAAATTAGTCCTTGTCTTATTACCAATGTTCTTGTATATACTGTTGCATATAACATTTCTGCTACAAACCCAAAAACACTTCCTATTATAAATATCCAAAATATTTTTATTATAAAATTAATTATTTTTGCTATCTTATTTTCTTTCATTTACTTCCTCATATTTATTTTATAATATCTTTTATTACTTCTCCTGAAATTATTAATCCGCAAATAGCTGGCATATAAGAAATACTAGCTGGTGTTTTTTCTTTTGTTATTGGTTCTTCTTTTGAATAAACTACTTTTACATCTTCTATATTTCTTTTTCTTAATTCTTTTCTCATAATTCTTGCTAATGGACACACATCAGTCTTATAAATATCAGCTACTTCAAATTTTGTTTCATCTAATTTATTTCCTGTACCCATTGCTGATATAATTCTAACTCCAACTTTTTTTGCTTTTTCAATAATATTTATTTTTGTTTTTATTGTATCTACTGCATCTATAACATATGAAAAACTGTCATTTATTAATTCTTGTTCTTCAAATGTTAAATCTTTTGGATTATAAATTTCTACATTTGCTGCTGGATTTATTTCTAAAATTCTGTTTTTCATAACTTCTATTTTTGGCTTTCCAATAGTATTTACATCACTATGTATTTGTCTATTTATATTGGTAATCGATATTTTATCCATATCTACCAACACTAAATTTCCTACTCCTGCTCTTGCCAAACCTTCTGTTGCAAATGAGCCAACTCCACCAATTCCATATATTATTACTTTTGCATTTTCTAATTTTTCTATTGCCTTTTTTCCTATTAATTTTTCTGTCCTATCTTTCCATTCTTCATTTATCATTATTCTTCCTCTTTAATTTTTCATTTGATTTATTATAGCATAGTTTTTATTTTTGTGCTATAATAGTTATACATTTTATTAAAATTATGGGGTTTAAATAAATATGATAAGAATTAATAATATTAAAGTGTATGAAGATTTAGACGAAGAAGATTTAATTAATTTTATCTCTAATAAATATAATATATTAAAACAGGATATTATAGATTGGCATATTTCAAAAAAATCAATAGATGCTAGAAAAAAGGACAATGTTCACTATAATTATTCTATTGATTTAAATTTAAAAAATGAAGATAAATATAAAAAGTTTGAAAAAGTGCACAAAAAAGTTCTGCCAAAAATCACTATTAATAATTTAAATGATAAAAAAGTTATTATAGTTGGTAGTGGTCCAAGTGGCTTATTTGCTGCTCTTACTTTAGTTCAAAATGGTCTCCATCCTATTGTTATAGAACAAGGGTCTCCTGTTGAAGAAAGAGAAAAACAAGTTGATTTATTTAGAAAAACTGGGAAACTTAATAATTTATCTAATGTACAGTTTGGAGAAGGTGGAAGTGGTACATTTTCAGATGGTAAGTTAACTACAGGTATTCATAGTCCTTTTTGTAAAAAAGTTTTAGAAGAGTTTGTAAATTTTGGTGCGCCTAATTCTATTTTATATTTGTCCAAACCTCATATTGGTACTGATAAGTTAATTAAAATCATAAAAAATATGAGAGAATATATGATTTCTAAAGGGGCAAAGTTTTTATTTAATACTAAAGTCATTGATTTTAATATTAATAATAACAAAATCTCTTCTGTTGTTTGTAAAGATGAGAATTCTATCTATGATATACAAGCTTCACATGTAATTTTAGCTATAGGTCATAGTTCAAGAGATACTTTTCATAAATTATATGAAAGAGGAGTTTGTATGGAAAAGAAAAACTTTTCTGTTGGAGTTAGAATAGAACATTTACAAGAAAAAATTAATAAATCTCAATACGGAAATAGTAAATTGCATCTTCCTCCTGCAGAATACAAGCTTGCATATCATTTGCCTAATGGTCGTTCTTGTTATACATTTTGTATGTGTCCTGGTGGCGTTGTTATAGCTTCTTCTAGTGAAGAAAATACTATTGTTACTAATGGTATGAGTAATTTTTTAAGAGATGGTAAAAATGCAAACTCAGCTGTTTTAGTAAATGTTACTCCAGATGATTTTCCTAATTCTTCACCTCTTGCTGGCATTTATTTTCAAAAAGATTTAGAGGAAAAAGCTTTTGTACTTGGTGGCAAAAATTACTATGCTCCAATTCAAAGAGTTGGTGATTTTTTAAATGATAGAAAATCCGAATTTATTGGAGAAGTAAAGCCAACATATTTACCAGGTGTTACTTTATCTAATTTACAAGAAATTTTACCTGACTTTGTAACAAATACTCTTAAAGCTAGTATCCCTTATTTTGCTACTAAGTTAAAAGAGTTTGCAAACCCTGATAGTATCTTAACTGGTGTAGAGACTAGAAGTTCTTCTCCTGTTAAAATCTTAAGAGATAATAATTTAATTTCTAATATTTTAGGGCTATACCCTTGTGGTGAAGGTGCTGGTTATGCTGGTCGGTATTATGTCTGCTGCAGTTGATGGTATAAAATGTGCTATTGCAGTACTAGAGAGCTAGTTTTTAACTTAGCTCTCTTATTGCTTTTATTATATTTTCTATTAAATAATCAACATCTTCTTTTGTATTCTCTTCTCCAAAACTTATTCTTAATGCTACTTTTGCCATATCATCAGATAAACCTATTGCTTTTAAAACATGTGATGGACTACTGTCTCCTGATGAACATGCTGAACCACTAGATGCACATATTCCTTTTTCATCTAGTTTTAAAAGTAAATTTTGAGCATCTATTCCTTTAAATGAGAAGTTTGCATTACCAGCTACTCTTAAATTTCTTGAACCATTAAATATTGCATTAGGAATTTTCTTTTCAATTTCATCTATATAATAATCTCTTAAATCTTTTAAGTATTTCATACTTCTATCCAGTTCTATTCTTGCAATTTCACAAGCTTTACCTAATCCTACCATTCCTGGTACATTTTCTGTTCCTGCTCTTTTATCTCTTTCTTGATGTCCACCATCTATTAATTTTTCTATTTTTATTCCATTTTTTATATATAATGCACCTATTCCTTTTGGCGCGCATAGTTTGTGTCCTGATAAAGATAACATGTCTATTCCCATTTTTTTAACGTCTATTGGAATATGTCCTACACCTTGCACACTATCTGAATGTAGTGTAATATTATACATTTTAGCTATTCTAGAGATTTCATAAATAGGTTCTATTGTTCCTATTTCATTATTTACAGTCATTATACTTATTAAAATTGTATCATTTCTAATAGCTCTTCTTAATTCTTCTAAATCTATTATTCCATCTTTATTTACATTTAAATAAGTTACTCTAAATCCTTGTCTTTCTAATTTTTTACAAGTATGTAATACTGCAGGATGTTCTATTTTAGATGTTATGATATGTTTTCCTTTGTTACTATTTGCATATGCAATTCCTTTAATTGCCATATTATCACTTTCTGAGCCTCCTCCTGTAAAATATATTTCATTTGGCTCACAATTTATTAATAATGCTACTTTTTTTCTTGCTTCCTCTATTGCCCTTTTTGCTTCTCTGCCTAAAGAATAGAGAGATGACGGATTTCCACATTTCTCTTTCAAAAACGGCAACATTTCATTTAATACTTCTTCTCTTACACAAGTTGTTGCAGCATGGTCAAAATACCTAATTTTCATAATAAAAATCCTTTCTAAAATATTTTTTATTATTTATTATATTCATCAATTCCTAAAACTTGTTTAATTTTTTCTAGATTTTCTATTACCGTTTCATATCCATATTTATAACAACTATCAAGTTTTTCTATATCAAATAATCCTGTTTTATCTGTTTTTATTGTTAATATAAAATCGCTTATTTCTAAGTTTTTTTCTGAAATTTTATTTCCCATTATATCCAATGTTCTCATTCCTAAGTCCATTATATTACTCGAGTTGTCTACATCATCAGCTTTAAAATTTATTGCTATTACTTTATTTGCTCCTTGTTTTTTTACTTCTTTAACTGGTACATTATCTAAAACACCTCCATCATAAAAACTGTGTTCTTTAAATTCACAAGGACAAAATATGGCTGGAAAGCTACTACTTGCTCTTACTGCCTTTCCTATTGGTATGTCTGTTATATATTTCTCTTTGTTTTCCACTTTTGGCACACAGTTTGTGAATATATATTCTTTTCCATCTTTTATATCCACTGCTGTTATTACTATTGGCATTTTTTTTATTTCACTTATTTCTTTTATTCCTTTTCTAAATGCTACTTTATTATATACTTTCTCTAAACTTTCTCCTGTTTTTATTCCTGTTATTTCTTCTTCTTTTCCTAGAAATTTACTTTTTATTTTTGATAATACATAACTTGAATTCATTCCTATTATTTCTTTTGCATATATTTTAAATGTTTGAAATATATAATAAGGAGAATATCCTAAAGCATATAATGTTGCTACCAATGCTCCTGAGCTTGTTCCACCTATTACGTCTATTTTTATGTTATTATCTTCAAATGCTTTTAATGCTCCTGCATGAGCTATTCCTCTTATTCCTCCACCTGATAATGCTATTCCTAACAATTTACCACTTCTTTCTCTTTTTTTATATTATTTACTATTCTTTATTTTTTAAACAGAAAAAAGGTTACTATTTCTAGTAACCACATTTTCATTATATTTTTTAAGTTTCTTCTTCTGTGTTTTCTATTTCTTCTGTATTTTCTTCTATAATGTTATTTAAGTTGGTAAAATATTCTCCAAACCCATATTTTACTCTATAATAACTACCTATAAAGTAGGGTTCTGTTTCTTCATCTAAAGTATATGTTGGTGTTAATATTTCTTCTCCTTTTGAGTTTACAACTCCCCATTTTCCATCTAATCTTACTCCTGCAAACCCATATTCATTAAATTCAGTTACTTTATCATATTTTGCCTCAACTACTATATTTCCATTTTTATCCGCAAATCCCCATTTATCATTTTCTTTTTTTGCAAATAAGGTATTATTTGGATATACTTCTGTACTTTTTAATTCTTTTCCATCTTTATCAAAGTATCTAGTTTCAGTGTCATTGCTTATTACGATAAATTTATCTTTTATTTCTACATTTGCATTTGTTAATTGGCAAAGTTCTGTCATATCTTTTGAATATAATTTTGTTATATTATTTTCTGTTACATTTGCTTGTATTACATTTGTTCCTTCAATTTTTTGAAGAGCATCATTGTTTAATTCTATTTTTATATTATCCTTATCATCTATTACTCCTAATTTTGATTGTTCATTACTTGCAATAAATAAATTATCAAATAAGTATTCTATATAATTATACTTTTCTTCTATTAATTGTTCTCCATCTTCATTTATTACGCCATATTTTGTTCCTTCTTTATTGTCAATTCTTATTTTATATTTTTCATTAGATGTATTTAATATTGCTACATTAGTATCTATATTTGCCTGTGTTCCATCACTATTATATACAGTAATTCCTTGGCTATTTTGTGCATATAGATATATTCCTGTAATGTCAATCTGATCATATTCTGTTGGTACTATTATATTTCCATTTAAATCTGCAATTCCATATTTTTTGCTTTTTTCTAATGTAAATACTTTACTGCTTTCATCATATTCAATAGATTGATATTCATTTTTTATTAACTCTTCTGTATTTTTTATAATTCCATATTGTCCATTTTTTGCACATAATATATAAGCATTTTCATTATCTTCTATTCCAATTACTCTAGATAATTGATTGTACTCTGGTTCTAATAATAATTTTCCATCATAATTAATATATCCGTATCTATATCCTTCATCTGTTGTATTTGATATTATATATCCTGCATATTTATAATTGCTATCTGGTGTATAATATCCATCTACTGCAATTTTATCGTATTCGATATTTACTAATTTATTTCCTTTTATATTTATTACTCCATATTTTTCATCTTTTTTTACTAATAATTCGCCTTCTTTATATGGTAGCCCTTCGATTGTATCATAAATTGGTTTTGTTATTTTTTTCCCTTCAAAGTTTATAAGTCCATATTTTCCATCTTTTTCATATTTTAATACACTTTTTTCATACATTAAATTGCTTGAAATGTTTTGCAATGCTATTGGTTCTATTTTTTCATATTCTGTTAATATTTCTTCATTTCTTTCATTTAGTACTTTTACATTTTCTCCTTCATAGCAAATATATAAAGCTTTTTCTGGGTTTGGTATTATCACATTATCATAGTTTGCTTCTATTATTTTATTTCCACTTCTGTCTATTACTCCTGATAAATTATTTTCTTTTAATACAAAATAATTATAAGTATTTACTTTTTCTATTTCATATTTTTTACCATTATTATATATAAAGTATATTGAAATTCCAACAACTAATGCTATAACTATTATCGCAATTATAATATTACGAATTATAAAGTTTCTTTTCATATTAAAAAGTCCTTTCTTTACTCTTCTATTTCTTCTGTTTTTTCTTCTTCCTCTATATTATTTTTACAAGCTTTTACTTTTACTATTCTTTTATCTTCATATTCTTCAATTTTATATGTTACTCTATCTGTTTCAATTATAGGATTTTCCTCATCTTTTGGTATTCTTCCTAATTCTTCTTGTAAATATCCTGATAATGTATCATAATCACCTTCTGGTATTTTTGCATCTAATAATTTATTTACATCATATATTGGAAGGCTTCCTAACAATAAATATGTATTATCATCTATTTTTTCATATTCTTTTTCGACTTTATCATATTCATCATATATGTCTCCAACTAATTCTTCTAAGATATCCTCCATTGTGATTAATCCTGCTGTTCCTCCATATTCGTCTACTATAATTGCAATTTGTGTTTTGTTTTTTTGTAATTCTTTGAAAACTTCATTTATTAATCTATTTTGTGATACAAAATATGCTTCTTTTACTAAATTTTTAACTTTAAAATTTTTCTTGTTTATGTTTTTAAGAACATCTTTTACATACAAAATACCTTTTACTTCATCTATTGTTTCATCATATACAGGTATTCTACTATAACGGAACTCTTCTTTTGACAATTCTTCCATTAATTCTTCATTACTAATATTTATATCTACTGCAAAAATATCTTTTCTGTGTCTCATAATTTCTGATACTGTTATATCATTAAATTCAAAAACATTATTTATCAATTCTTTTTCTTCTTCCTTAATAGTTCCGCTTTCTTCACCTTGGTCAATCATCATTTTTATTTCTTCTTCTGTTACTTGTTCTTGATCTGTTTCAGCTACTCCAAACATTTTTGATATTGTATTTGTTACAAAAGTTAGTAACTTGACAAATGGTGATGTTAAAATAGATATAGCACGAATTATTCCAATCGTTCCAAATGATATTTTTTCATAATGTTTCATTGCTAGTCTTTTTGGTACTAATTCTCCAAATACTAATGTGAAGAATGATAGTATTATTGTAATTAATACTATTGATATACTATTCCATACTCCTTGACTAAGAAATGGCATTATTTCATGTAAAATTGGTGATAATCTTTCTGCAAATGCATCTGATGCGAATGCACTTGATAAAAATCCTGCCAATGTAATTCCTATTTGTATTGTTGCTAAGAATTTACTTGGTGATTTTAACATCCCTTCTATTTGTTTTGCTTTCTTGTTTCCTTCCTTTGCTTGTTTTTCTATTTTAGCATCATTTAATGAGATAAAAGCTATCTCGCTTGCTGCAAAAAATGCATTAATAAAAATTAGTATTACTAAAACAACGAGTTGTGACAACATTAAAAAATCTACTCTCCTTTTTCTTAAAATATTACATATATATTGTACCAAAAACAAAGTATAAATTCAACTAAATATTAAAAAGAAAATCAAATAGTAACTGTAATTATAATTACTATTTGATTTTTTGCCTTACATACCTGTTACAGGTAATTTTTTAACTTCTAAACTTTTTACCTCCTTACTTGTTTGTTGTTTTGTTTCGATTTCTGGAACTTCTTCTTTGCTATTGTTTACTGTTACAGTAATTTCCTGATTTAAACTTAAATCAATTTTAATTAATTGGTCATAAGCTTCATATCCATTTGCTGTTTTAGTTTCTTTTAGATAATAAATTCCTGGAACTAAATTAGATATTTCAATTTTTCCTTCTTCATTAGTTTTTAAATCTGAATAAACCGTTTCTTTATTTTCATTTAATAGTTCAAATTCAACACCTTGAATTTCTTCTCCTGTTTCTTGGTCTTTCTTTACCACTACAATTTTTGTTTCATTTTTAAAATATGTATCAGAGATACTTCCAGTTCCATCTTCAAATACTGCTGTAGTTAATGCATAATCTTGATAACTACTATTTGGTGCCATTCCATACAGTACTGGTTTTGTTTTAACTTGTGCCTCAGCCATTATATTAATTTTACCATCTTCTTTTAAGTTTTTAATAGGAATTAATATTTTAAACTTTTCATTAGGCATATATTCTGTTTTTTCTTGATTTTCTTCATCTGTTAGTTTTATGCCAGCTAGATCTCCGCCATTTTCTCTTGATAAAGTTATTTTATAGTTAGATATTTCTGCACCTGCTGTTACACTATATGTTTTTGATACATAGTTTTTATCTTTTTCATCTTGTTTCCATTCTTCTGTTTCTTTACTTATTGTAATTGTACTTGATATTTTTGTTTCATTAGATAATTCAGCTTCACGTATTATTTGTTTAAACGCTTTAAGTGTTCTTTTACCTGCTACACCTATTGCTCCATAATCACTTGGATTATGACTATATAAGTAACAATAAATAGCCTGTTTTGTGGCTGTGAAAGCTTCTTCTTTTGTTTCAACTCCTAATTCCTCGATTGTCTTATATGGATAACCATTAATTATTCTCTTCCATAGCCCTAAATCCTTTATAGCTCCATTTACTGAAACTGTATATTCTTGAGTTTCAGCCCCTGGTTTTTCTGCTTCTAAACAATATGCTGGATAATGTACTCCACCTTCTTGATATTCTACATAGCTTACCTTTATTGGATTTCCTTTATATGTAAGTAAGTTTCCACAATTTCCTACCATATAAATGTGTGCTGAATTAATATTTGTAGCATATGCTATACTATTAAGACCTAAAAAACTTATTAATAAAGAACTAATTATTATGAAGATTTTTTTAATTTTATTTTTTATTTTTTTATTTTCCTTAAATTTTATTACATTGGTATTTTCCAAATTATTCCTCCTTTTTATTTTTCTTCGCCTTGAATACATCTTCTATATTCTGGTTCATTTTCTACACATGTAATTAATGTTATCATATTTGTATCTGTTTTTTCTAAATAACTCCAGTCAGTATCTTTTATTATTACATGTTTTGTAACTAAATATTCTTTTGTACTTCCTTGATAGTTATAAAAAATACTATCTCCTTCTTTTAATTCTTTTAGCTTTTCAAAATAGTTATTTTTATAACCTCTATTATGTGCTGCTAGCCCCACATTTCCTTTTTCCTTATTAGTTTCTTCAAAATGTCCTATGTAATTTTCCATTATCTCTTTTGTTGTCCCTTCTTTTATATTAGCTTTTAAATTTATCTTTGGTATTTCTAAAAACCATACATTTTCTTTTTCACTAGTTTTTTTTTCTACTATTTCATTTGTAGTATTCTGAACTACATTTTCAACCTCAAAACTTGCTTTTAGTGAGCTTTTTTTGGTAAAAAGTCCATAATTTAAAAATAATGTTTGAATGACAATAAAAACAATTAGTGATATAAGAAGACTAATCGTATTAACATATATAGAAGTATATTTAAACATTCTATATATTTCCTCCTTACTAAATTATTTTTTTGATGAAATTGTATAGATTTCAAATAATTTAATCGACTAAAATGTTATGAGTTAACTCTTTATGTATAATAACATACTTTTTTTCATTTGTAAAGAACTTTTCGTCGCAATATTCGACATAAAGCGACAATTATAATATATCCTATGCGTTCAAGTGTATTATTTTCAATAGTTTTCCAGATTTCCGTTTTTTCATCTAAAGCTTTAAAAAATGAAAAAATGAGAAATATCTCATTTTTTCAAACATTAATCGTTTACGCTATAACGTCTTATCAATCTTATAAATGGAAACTATAGGATCTTCTTTTTCCAAACTATATCCCATCTGCTGTGATGCCGCTCTGCAACCATACTGACATATTTCTTTTTGGGAACATTTTTGACAAAAATTAGGTTCTATTTCATTCCATTTTTTTAATTTATCTGATTGTATTATTTCTTTCATTGTATTTTGATATATATTTCCTATAATTTCTGGTGAATGATTACAATATCGTATATTACCATCTCTTGATAATGTATATCTTCTTTTTAATTCACCACATCCACAGTTTGAAAAATATATGTTTGGATAATCATCTGGATTTAACACACAATGTGGAGAACAAACCAAAGAATATAATGTTAAGTTATATTTCATTGCAAATTCTTGACATCTGGCATATGCCATTCTTAAATTTTTTATGTCTGGTAAGATACTGTTTATATCATTGCATCCATTTCCACCAATATTATATCTATTTACCATAATTCTTTTTATTCCTAAATTATGTATAAAATCTAAAGTTTTGTTTATATCTTTAGTATTATACTTAGTTATAACAATAGGTACAACTACTTCTATCCCTCTATTTTGTATTCTTTTTATGTTTTCTACTGTTTTATCAAAAGAACCTTTTATTCCATTTATTTTTTCGTGTATTTCTCTATCATATGAATTTACTGTTATTTCAAATAAATCAATTTTTAAATTAGACAATAATTTTATTTTCTGTTCGTCTAATAACGTTGCATTTGTTATAATTGTTACTTTTTTATTCCTTGCTTTTACATACATTATGCAATCCAATAGCTCTTCAAAATTGATTGTGGGCTCACCACCAGAAAAAGTAAATTCATTACATTTAACAGATTTCATAAACTGTTTTAATGTTTTTTTAGGATTAATTTTCTCTATTTCTGGAATATTATCTTCTTGTTTTTTCCAATAATTATAACAATATTTACATTTTAGATTACAAAGTGTGGTCATTTCATATATTACGCCTGGTAATTTTATTTTATTTAACATTTTCATTATTTTCCTTTATTTTATCTTTTTTCTTATTTTTTCTATGTCTATGTATTATTGCTAAAACAATTACCAAAATAATTATAATTGGAACTAAAATTATTAGTATATTACTAAATTGTTCACTGGTTGAAGGTGACTGTGAAGATGGTCCCGGTCCCGCCGCATAACAAATTGTTGGCGTCATGTCTACCTCTAACCCTAGCACTTTAGTATTAAGAAGCCAACTCAAATTCACAAATAGAAAACTCATCATTATTCTTGAAACATTTGTCATAAATATTTTAAATCTTATTTTTTTCATATTAATCATCCCCTTTATTAAATGGTTTTGTAAAAAGTTTTTCTGTTAAAACTTCTACAACCCTTGTTTTTTCTATATAAATTATTAAAACTTGATATTC
>CALXZC010000020.1 GCA_944393135.1 uncultured Clostridia bacterium
TAGCATTACCAGCTTCATAAATATCTCCACCAGGTGTCATTTTTTCCATTGGTGTATTAGAATTTATATTTGTCATATTTTTTTAACCTCCTTTAAAGCCATTTCTAACGCTTTCATGTTTCCGTCTATTACTTCTGGCTTTTTAGCAAATTTATGTTTAAATGATCCTTTCATATCTTCTATTAATTCATCGTCTGTCATTATTCCACTTATTTTTACAATTCCAGCTAGCATTGGAGTATTTGGAAAATATCTTCCTAATGTTTCTAAAGATATTTTTCTTGCATCTAATGTATAAACATCTCCTTCATATCCTTTTAACTCTTTTCTTAAAACATCTGCTGGTTTAGTTGTATTTATTAATATTGCTCCATCTTCTTTTAGTCCTGCTGTTACATCTACTGACTCTAATAGAGTATCATCTACTACTACAACATAATCTGGATAATAAATATTACTATGAATTGTAATAGGTTCATCACTTATTCTGTTGTATGCTGTAATTGGTGCTCCCATTCTTTCTGGTCCATATTCAGGAAATCCTTGAATATATTTCCCTGTGTTAAATGCTGCATCTGCTAAGAGTAAAGAAGCTGTTTTTGCACCTTGTCCACCTCTACCATGCCATCTTATTTCTATCATGTTACTCATATTCATTTAGCCTCCTTCTTTTAAATTTTTATATAAATTTCACACGTTTAGTATATTCCCAAAACTAAACAATGTCAAGAATATTTATCTAAATTGACTAGTAAGTTTTTTATTATTGCTACTTATATTCTTATTGTAAACTATCCATTATCTGAACCAATGCGATTTTAGTTACATTATATCAAAATAAAAACGAGTACTAAAACTCGTCTTCATTTGTCTCTATTTTCTTATCTTCTTGTTCTAATTTTTCTAATTCTTCTAATTCTTTTTTATGCTCAATTTCCTCTTCATCGATCTTTTCTGTTTTATTATCTCTAATTATAGAAATTTCATTTGCTGGATATTTTTTAGACACAAGATTATCTCCATCTTTAACTTTTACTCTAACAATCTCCCTTAGAGTTTCAATATTATCAACTTCTCCTTCACCATCAGGTGTCTTTACTATTGCTCCAATACTTGGAAGTTTCTTTAGTTTTTCTTCATAAACATCATTTTCATATTTTAAACAACACATAAGTCTACCACAATTTCCAGAAATCTTACTTGGATTAAGAGATAAATTTTGTTCTTTAGCCATTTTAATTGATACAGCTTCAAAATCACTTAAAAATGTACAGCAGCATAATTCTCTGCCACAAACACCATTTCCACCAATCCTTTTTACTTCATCTCTTACACCTATTTGCCTTAATTCAATTCTAGTCTTATAAATTGATGCTAAATCTTTTACTAATTCCCTAAAATCAATTCTTCCATCTGCTGTAAAATAAAATAAAATTTTACTATCATCAAACTTATATTCTACATCAGTTAAATTCATTGCTAACCTATGTTCTTTTATCTTCTTTTGGCAAGTATCAAAAGCCTCTTTCTCTTTTCTTTTACACTCTTCATAATGTTTGTGATCTCTTCCATTTGCAATTCTAATCACTTTTTTCAAAGGCTCAATTATTTTTTCATCTCCCACAAACCTATTAGGAATTATAACTTCTCCATATTCTTCACCCTGAGCTGTTTCAACAATTACTTTCATTCCTTTTCTTACTTTTAAATTTTTAGGATTAAAAAAATATATTTTACCTAATTTTTTAAATCTAACTCCTATTATATTTTTCAAACTACTTCCTCCCAAATATTAAATAGCATATTATCAATACTCATATCATAATTAGCATTTTGAGTAATTCTTCTTTTGGTATTTTCCACAATTTTTATACAACCTGTGTATTTTACATTTTCTCTTGATTTTCTAAGTAATATTATATTTATATAATCTAACATATCTAATATTTCATCTTTTGAAATATATAATATATCTAAATTATTTATTAAATCTATTAAATTTTCACTTTCTAAACTATTAATTGCTTGTTCTATTTTTAAGTATTCTTCTTCCTTACTTTTAAGTTCTATTGCCTTTCCGATACTTCCTTGAAATACTTCTAACATATTAGATGTAACATTCATTCCATAATTTCTATTTAAAAAATCTTCTATTTCGTCATTACTAATAGGCATGAAATGTAGTATCATACATCTAGATTTTATAGTAGTTAAAAATTCATTCTCATTTTCACCAATTAGTATAATAGTTACAAACTCAGGTGGCTCTTCTAAAGTCTTTAACAAAGCATTTTGTGCTTCTCTTTTCATCTTATCAGCATTATTTATAATATATACTTTTCTATTTGATATAATAGGTTTTTCCTGTACACCTTTTTGCATCTCTCTAATCTGATCGATTTTTATTATATTACCATCTGGTTCTATTATTGAAAAATCCGGATTATTTTTTCCATCAAACTCTATACAAGATTTACAATTATTACAATACTTATCATCACTAAGGCAAAGTATTGCTTTTGCAAACTCTTCTGCTATCATTTTTTTGCCAATTCCTGATTTTCCAATAAACATATAACTATGTGAAATTTTATCGTTTCTTATTGTTTCTTTTAATAAATCTTTTATTTTACTATTTCCTAGAATATTTTGAAACATTTAATGTTCTCCTTTTATTCTACTTTTCCCCATTTATCAAGTGGCCAAATTCTAAGAGCAACTGTACTTTCTATTTTCTCTAATGGAATACAACCAAATGCCCTACAGTCTGTGCTATGATTTCTATTATCCCCCATTGCAAATACACAATTTTCTGGAACAACAAAATCGTCAAAAGGTACTTTTCCTCTAGTTTCTATGTCTACAACATCTGTTACTATTCCATTTTGTAAATATGGTTCATCTAATTCTTCATCATTAATAAATACTTTTCCATCTTTTATTTGAACATGCTCACCTGGAAGTGCTATTACTCTTTTTATATAGCTTCTCTTTCCTATTTCTAAGAAGTTTTTAACAAACCAACCCCATCCATTTCTCTTATCATATTTTGCAACTGGGTTTGATAAATCAATCTCTGTTTCTGAATAGTCTAATTGTACTGGTTCTTCAAAAGTTATTATATCTCCTCTTTCAGGTAAAGTTTTTGTTGTTCTTCCCCATCTATTTAACCATAATCTTTGATTTTGTTCCAATGTTGGATGCATTGAGTTCATCTTTACTATAGTTGGTGTTCCTATAAAATATCTAAATAGCATTGCTAATACCAATGCAATTACTATACAATATACCCATTCCAAAATTTCTTTTACTGTTGAATTCAAGTTTATCTCTCCCTTTTTAACTTTAGTTTTTGACTTTTCCATTATACATTATTTTTAAAAATTTATCAACTTAAAAATTTTCTTTTGTAGGAATTCGAATTACAACTTCAGTTCCTTGGCCTACTACACTCTTAATATCAATACTTCCGCCATTTTTATCAAGTATTTCTTTTGCTATTGAAAGTCCAAGTCCTGTCCCCCCCATTTCTCTTGTACGTGCTTTATCTACACGGTAAAATCTTTCAAATATTCTACCTAAATCTTCTTCTGGAATTCCTATTCCATTATCAAATACTTTGATATATGCATCATTATATACAAATCCTACATATATCTTTATTTCACCACCGTTCTTGTGTGTATTTTATGCTATTTGATAATATATTTAAAATTACTCTTTCTATATCATACTTATCTGCATATACTGGCGGAACGTCTGCTGTTACAAAGCAATTTACAGTATGATGTTTTTTCTTGATTTCTATTCCCAGCTTGTCCTGACATTTTTTCACTAAATCTCCTAAATCAAATAATTCCTTATTTACTGATTTATTATTATTATCATATCTTGAAAGTGTTAATAAATCTGTAACCAATCTTGCCATTCTTCTTGCTTCTGTTGCTATTACACTTAAAAACTTCTTTTCAGTTTCTTTATCATATTCTCCTTCTAGCAATGTGTCTGCATAACCCATAATAGAAGTTATAGGTGTTTTTAATTCATGAGATACATCTGCGACTAATTCTTTTTGCATATTATCTAACTTCACATGTTCTGTAATATCTTGAATAACTGCAATTACACCATCAGGTCTTTCTGTATCATTTTTAAATGGTGCAAAAAATACATTTACATAGTTATCATCAACTTTTATTCTTTGCTCTGTTGAAGTCCAATTTTCTAAATATATAATCTTTTCCATATTAATATTTACATCAAACTTTTTAAATATATCATCAAAAGTTTCATCTTCTGGTCTAATACTTAAAAATTTTTTAGCCGCTGGGTTTATTAATATAATTTCTCCTTGTCTATTAAATGCGATTATTCCATCAGTCATATGCAAAAGTATTGTTTCTATTTGATTTTTCTGAGTTGAAACTTCACTTAACTTTTCTTTTAGCTCTGTAGTCATAATTCCTAATACATCTTCTAAATTATCCATATCTGTTTTTTTCTTAGACTTTACTCTTTTTGTTCCATCTTCTTCTGTTATTTTCTCTGCACTTTTTATTAATTTATTAATAGGATATATTACAAATTTTGATAAAAATATAAATATAAGCACTCCTATAATTAAGAAAATAACTGTACTTATTATTAAAGCTACAAACGTATTATTCCTTATATTTGATATTATATTTGATATTTCTCCTAAATTTTCTAATGTTCCATTATTTATTTCATCATTTATTATATTAAGTGAATACATATAAAAGCATCCAAGCCCTCCTATTAGGATTATTCCCACTAAGAAAAATATTAATATGATTTTAAACTGTATATTTTTTATCATCGTTCTACCTCTATTTAACTAATTTTTTTATTTCATAATATATTTTTTCACTCGCATTTGGTGCTGATATTTTAAGGGCATTTTCTCCCATTTCTTTAACTGTTTTTTTATCTAAGACTATTTCATTTATCTTTTCATTTAATTTTCTTCCATCTACCTCATTATTTAAAATTATCTTAGCAGCACCTACTTCTTCTAACGCTTTAGCATTGTATAATTGATGATTATGGCTTACATTAGGAAGTGGAATTAATATTGATGGCTTTCCTAAGTTTGATATCTCTGTAATTGTCATTGCTCCACTTCTTGCAACTATTAAGTCCACAGCATTCATAATTTCTTCCATATTATAGATATATGGTAATATTTTAACATTTTTAATTTTATCTATATTTAGACCTAATCTTTCTAATTCTTCCTTTATTAATTCAAATTGTTTAGAACCTGACCCTAAAATTATTTGATAATCTCTATTTAATTCGTTTCTTATAATCTCTATTACAGCATCATTTATTTTCTTTGCCCCTTGACTTCCTCCAAACACTAATACAGTTGGTTTGTTTATGTCTAAATCAACACCATATATTATTCTATTTTTTTCCTCTTCTTTATAATCTCTTTTTCTAATCTTTACAGGTGTTCCTGTAAATACTATATTTTTACAATTTTTTATCCTTGGAATTGCATCTTTAAAAGAAACAAGTATTGTATTTGTTTTTTTAGCTAACATTTTTATTGCTTTTCCAGGAAATGCATTACTTTCATGTAATAACGTTGGAATTTTTAAACTATGTGCTGCTGTAATTGTTGCACCACAAATATACCCACCTGTTCCTATAACTATATCTGGTTTAAATTCTTTTATAATCTTTTTTGCTTCTCCAAAGCCTTTTAAAGTTTTATACATTTTCTTTAAGTTTTCGATTGAAATTTCCTTACTAAAACCATATGCATCTATAGTTTTCAATTCATATCCCGCTCTTGGTACCAAGTCATTTTCTAACCCTCTTTGCGTTCCTATAAATATAATTTCAGAGTTTTTTTCTTCTTCTTTTATTTTATTTGCTATTGCAAGACCTGGATTAATATGGCCTGCTGTTCCTGCCGCTGCAATTATTACTTTCATTTTCCACCTCCATATTTTGTGAAACAAGAGACACTTAAAAATGAAAGTGCCTCATTCTATTTACTCTTTTGCAGATGCTCTTGATATGTTGAGTAAAATTCCCATCTCACACAGTAATATAAATAATGCTGTACCGCCGATAACTAAAGAACGGCAGTGGCATTCCTGTTGCTGGCATTGATGATGTTACAACTGCTATATTTATTATTACTTGTATTGCAACTAATGCTGTTATACCAATAGCAAGTAGACTTCCAAACATATCAGGTGCTTTCATTGCAATCAGTATTCCTCGCCATATTAATATTGCAAATAATATTAATACCACTGCACAGCCAATAAAACCTAATTCTTCTCCTAGAATTGAAAATATAAAATCATTTTCTGGCTCTGGTATATATAAATATTTTTGTTTACTTTCTCCTAATCCTGCACCAAATAAACCTCCTGAACCTATTGCATAAAGGCTTTGAATTACTTGCCACCCTGTATCTGTTGCATCTTTCCAAGGGTCTAAAAATGTTACTACTCTTTGTAAACGATATGGTGATGTTATTATTAATACAATTATCGCTGGTATTCCAATCGCTCCTCCTGTTGCTAAAAAGTGCCAAAATTTACATCCTGCCATAATCATCATAATTGAACAAATTCCAATTATTACTATAGATGTACTAAAGTGAGGTTGTAACAATAACAATCCTATTATAGGTGCTAGAAATATCATATGTTTTATAAAACCTTTTCCATAATTTGAAAGTTCATCTCTATTTTTTACTAATATTCCTGCATAGAAAATAATCATTAATATTTTTACAAGTTCAGATGGTTGAACTGATAATGTATCTGTGACATAAATCCATCTTTTAGCACCATTTATAGTTCTACCAAATAACAACACTAATACTAATAAAATAAAAGCTATTATCCATGCATGTTTATAAAATTTTTGATAAAATCTATAATCTATCTTTGATATAAATAGCATTGCAATTATTCCCAAAACTGCAAATATAAGCTGTTTTGTAAAATATGAATAACTATTTCCATCTTCTGCTAATGCTGATGGCGAACTTGCTGAAAGCACCATTATTAAGCCGATTGATAATAACAAAAGTATTGTTATTATAAGAGTAAAATCTATTGGATTATTTACAAAACTTGAAAAAGTTTTGTTCTTCTTTTTTGCCATATAAATTTCTTCCTTCCTTAACTTTTGTTTTTAATATAATTTTATATAATCCTTAGTCCAACTATGCATAATATTAGAGTTACTAAACTAAATACTATTACTACTTTATTTTCCTTCCACCCTGATAATTCAAAATGATGATGTATTGGTGTCATTTTAAAAACTCTATTTCCTGTCTTTTTAAAATATGCAACTTGTATAATTACTGATAATGTCTCTATTACTGGTACTAGTGCTATTATTATTAATAATAAAGGCATTTTTAAATATAGAGCCATCGCTGATATTACTCCACCTAAAAGAAGTGAACCTGTATCCCCCATAAAAACTTTTGCTGGGTGAATATTAAACATTAAAAATCCTAAAACTGTTCCTATTACGCAGCTTCCAAATACTGATATTTCTGGTTTTCCAAATAATATCCCGAATTGCAGTAAGCGCTGTTATTATTATTGCACTTACGCTAGATGCTAACCCATCTATTCCATCTGTTAAGTTTACTGCATTTGTTGTTGCAAGTATTACAAGTATTGCGAATGGAATATATACATATATTGGCATTGTAACATATTCTTTCATTATTGGAATATATGTATCTGTTCCTATATGTAATCCATATACTAAATATATAACATATGCTACTGATATTATTAATAGACCTAGCATTTTATAACTTGGCTTTAAGCCTTTTGTGTTTTTTAATACTAATTTTTTAAAATCATCTATAAATCCTATTATTCCAAAGCCTATTGTCAGCATAAGTATTGGAAGTAAATTATTTGCTAAATTTCCTTCATTATCTATACTTAAATAAATATATGCTCCTGTTACTACTATTATCATTGAAATAATCATCATAATTCCACCCATTGTAGGTGTTCCTTGTTTTTTTAAATGTGATTTTGGTCCATCATCTCTTTCTATTTGTCCTACCTTAAATTTTCTAAGTATAGGTATAATAATCATTCCTAATATTAATGTTACAAAAAATGATATAATTAATAGTGATGTCTCTATTTTCATTGTTCTTAACCTTTCCAAAGATAAATAATATATCTTTTATTTTATTTCATTTGTTATTTCTTTTACTATTTCTCTCTCATCAAATGGTATTTTTTTACCATTTATTTCTTGATATAATTCATGTCCTTTTCCTGCAATTACAACTATGTCTATTTTATTTGCCATTTTTATTGCTTTTCTTATAGCTTCTTTTCTATCTAAAATTATCTCATATTTTCCTTTTGTTTTCTTTATTCCTTTTTCTATTTGTTTTGCAATATCTTCTGGATCTTCGCCTCTTGCATTGTCTGTTGTAATAAATGTATAGTCTGCTACTCTTCCTGCTATCTCTCCCATTATAGGTCTTTTGGTTTCATCTCTATTACCTCCACAGCCAAACACACAAATAACTTTTCCTCTTGTATATATTTTTACTGCTTTTAATATATTTTCTAAGCTTTCTGGTGTATGTGCATAATCTATCATAATAGGTATTTCAAGTTTATTATCTATCATTTCAGACCTTCCAAGTACTCTTACCTCCAATAAAGCTTCTTTTATGATTTCAGGAGATATTTGAAATTTCTTTGCAACACAAATAGATGCAAGTGCATTATATACACTAAATCTTCCTGGGATTCCAACTTTTACTCTTTCATTTCTATCTGTCAATTTTACTTTAAAATCCGCATATGTATTTGTTACTGTGATATCTCTTGCCATTACATTTGCATAATTGTCTATTCCAAATGTTGTAATATTACTTTCTGGAAATATTCTCGGTATTTTTGCTCCTTGAACATCATCGTTATTTACAATTCCAACTTTACACATCTCAAATAATTTTAGTTTTGACTGTAAATAATCTTCCATTGTGGGATGCTCTATTTTACTTATATGGTCATGTGAAAAATTAGTAAATACTACAATATCAAAATCACATCCCGTTACTCTATGAAGTTTTAAGCTTTGTGATGATACTTCCATTATAACAACATCTACTTTTTCTGCTACCATTTTACTAAATAGTCTTTGTAATTCTAGACTTTCTGGTGTAGTCCTATCATTTGTTTTTATACTCTTTCCATTTACGTAAGTTTCTAATGTTCCAATTAATCCAACTTTTTTACCTGCTTTTTCTAAAATTTCTTTAATCATATATGAAGTAGTTGTTTTTCCTTTTGTCCCTGTTATTCCAATTAATTTAAACTTTTTAGAAGGATTTTTATAATAATTACATGAAACAGTTGCTAAAGCTTCTCTTGTGTCTTTTGCCATAATAACAACTGTATCTTTTTTTACTTTAAAAGATTTTAAGTCACATCCTTCTTCTATTAATATTGCAGCTACTCCTTTTTCTATTGCTTCATTTATAAACTTATGTCCATCATATTCAAATCCTTTTATCGCAACAAATAAATCTCTTTCTTTTACATCATTGGAATTACATGCAATTCCTTTTATATCTATATCTAGGTCTCCTCTTGCCTTTAAGCCATTTAAACCAATTAACAAATCTTTTAATTTCATTTTTTCAATCCTTTCACTTATAAACAAAAACTATCTTTTATTTATAATTTCCAATACATTATACATCTTTTATAGATTTTTGTATAGTTATTTTTTTAGTTTTTTATATTATTTTAGATACATTTTACTACCTTTATTAACTTTTATCCCCGCTTTTGGTGTTTGTTCTTTTATATATGTATTTTCTTTATCTATTTCTTCTCCTTCAATTTCATATACCGCTTCTAGTCCATTTTCTTTTAAGATTTTTTCTGCTTCTACTAAACTTTTTCCTAATACATCTGGTGCTTGAACTTCTTCTACTATTTCATTTTCTTCTACTTTATTTACTTCTAGATAAGGCAATACTTCACTTAATATTTGCCCACCAACAGGTGCTGCAACTCCTCCTCCTTGGTGCCCTCCTTCACCTGTCGGATTATATAATGTAACTAATAAAACAACCTGTGGATTATCTATTGGTGCTACTCCTAAAAAAGATGTAACATATTTATTAGTGTTTACTCCATCTTCTGATGTTCCTGTTTTTCCTCCTATTCTATATCCTGCAACTTTTGCATTCTTTCCTGTTCCTTCAGATACAACAGATTCCATCATACTTAATACTTTTTCAGAGGTTTCTTTTGAAATAACTGTTTGTTCTTTTTCTACTGGTAGATTAGTTATTTCATTTGTCTCACTATTTATTATTTGCTTTACAACTCTTGGCTTTATACTAGTTCCTCCATTTGCTATTGCTGATACTGCTGTAACTAGTTGAATTGGTGTTATTTCAAACCTTTGCCCAAAACTAATTGTCGCAAGCTCTACTGGTCCTACCTTATCTTGCTTTAGAAATATACTTCCAGCTTCTCCTGGTAAATCTATTCCCGTAATTTCAAGTAATTTAAACTTTTCTAGATATTTATAATATGTATCTACTCCTAATTTCTGTCCAAGTCCTATAAAAACAGGATTACATGAATTCATTAGTGCTTGCCTTAAACTTTCTTGGCCATGTGGTCTATAATATCTCCAACATTTTATTCTAACTCCCGCAACTTCTATTCCTCCATTACAACTAAATTCTCCCTCATTATCTGTATCTGTAATTTTCTCTTCTAATGCTGCAGATGCCGTTATTAATTTAAATACAGACCCTGGTTCATATGTATCTGCAATCGCTTTATTTCTCCACACTCCTTGAAGTGTTAATGTTTTGTCTTGTTGAGACATGTTTTCCCAATTTTGTTTTAATTCATCTGTGTAGGCTTCAAATGGTTCATTTAAATTATATGAAGGATATGTTGCCATAGCTAATATATCTCCATTTTGAGGGTTCATAACTACTACATTCCCGCCATCTGTACATTTATTATCAATACAGGCTTCTTCCAAATATTTTTCTACTATTGATTGTATATTTAGGTCTATTGTTAGTACTAAATCATTACCATCTACTGCTGGAATATAATTTTCTCCTTCTTCTCCTATTTCTCCTCCTTTTGCATCGGTCTGCCTTCTAATACTTCCTTTTTCTCCTTTTAATTCTTCATCATATTTAGCTTCTATTCCGTCTAATCCTTGATTATCAGTTCCACAAAATCCAATAACCTGTGAGGCTAAATTAGAGTTTGGATAATATCTTTTTGTATCTTCATCTATATTTATTCCAGTTAAAATATTATTTTCTTCCATCCATCTTCTTAGTTCATCTGTTTTTTCTTTATCGACTTTTTTTATTATTGTTTCTATAGAACTTCTCTTTGTTACTTTTTTTAGCACTGTTTCATAATCTAGTTCAAATAATTCTGACAATTTTTTTGCAACTTTTTCTTTATCTTCTTTTTTTATATTTCCTGGGTTTACTGTTACAGTTTCTACACTACTACTAATTGCCAAAATATTTTTTCCTGTCGCATCATATATTGTACCTCTTTTGGGATTAATGCTTCTGTCTAATGTTTGTTGCATATATGCTAATTCTTTTAATTCACTTCCATTTACAAACTGAATAAAACCAATTTTTCCGAAGCAAACAGATAAAAATTAAGAAACAAATAAATAACATATTTCTCATTTTTCTCTTGCTTGATAGTTTAGTTTCAATCATAAAAAAAACCTCCTATTTAATTCTATTAGGAAGTGTTATATTTATTCTTAAATATAAAATGTAGTCTTATTTATTTGATTTTTAGACTACATTTTACTTAAATATTTTATCTATTAATTTTTCAAACCAATTTTTGTCATCTTCTATAACAATTTTTTCAGAAGCAGATTCCACATAATCTTTCTTTGGCAAGCTAACATATATTGTTTGTCTATTTGTAAGTTTTTGCATTCCCAATTTTTCTTTTGCTAATTTTTCTATATTATTTAAATTTAAACCATTTTCTATACTTACCCTTGTTTGTTCATTTTCTTTTTGGAGTGATGCCAATTCTTGTTCTAATGTTTTCATTTCTGCGAATTTTTCATCTATCTGAGAGTTTCGATAACTTATTGTTAATAATATTCCAAAAATAGCAATTACAAATAAAGTTATTTTTATTTGCTTGCTTTTTTGTTCTTTTGATATTGCTACCCTTTGTCTTGGTAAATCTTCTACTACTTTTATTTTTCTCTTTTGTTTATCTTTTCTATAATCTGGCTCTAGTTTTCTTGGACTTGTAGTATATTGGTATCCACTCTTTGCCATAAGTTACCTCACCTCCTCTTTTGCTACTATCTTCTTTTAAAAATTCTTAGTTTAGCACTTTTGCTTCTTGAATTTCTTATTATTTCTTCTTCTTTTGCAATAATTGGCTTTCTTGTAATTATTTCTCCTAGAGATTTTGCACCACATACGCAATATGGTAAATCTTTCGGACATATACATTTTCCACTTGCATCTATATATGCATTTTTTACTACCCTATCTTCTAGTGAATGAAATGTTATTATACAGAGCCTTCCTTCTGGGTTTAAGCACTCTATACAGTTTTTAACTGTTTCATATAATGGTTTTATTTCATTGTTTACTTCAATTCTAATTGCTTGGAATGTTCTTTTTGCTGGATGTCCGTCATTTTGAAATTTCTTAGGTATTGATTTTTCTATTATTTCCACCAATTCCTTTGTTGTATTTATTTTTCTTTCTTTTCTATATTCACAAATATTTTTAGCAATTTTCCTTGAAAATCTTTCTTCTCCATATTGATATATTATATTTGCTAAATCCTCTTCTTTATAAGTATTTACCACTTCTTTTGCAGTAAGCTTTTGTGATTTATCCATTCTCATATCTAATTCGTTTTCGCCTAAATAACTAAATCCTCTATTTCTTTCATCTAATTGATATGAAGAAACTCCTAAATCTAATAATATTCCATCTACTCTATCTATACCTAAATTATTTAATATTTGTTTTATATTATCATGATTATCATGTACATATATAACATTAGTAAATTCTTTTAGATTTTCTCTTGCCGCTTTTAATGCTTCTTCATCTCTATCAATTCCAATTAATTTTCCTTTATTTGATAGTCTTTTTAAAATTTCTTTACTATGACCTGCTCCACCAAGAGTTCCATCTACATATATACCATCTTTTTTTATATTTAGCCCAGTTATACATTCTTCTAGCATTACTGGTTCATGTTTAAATTCCAATCTTACACCTCTTAAATAATTATAATGCAATTTCAGCTGGCAATTTATTAACTACCAGCTGTTTTTCTTTATATGTACTTTCTTTTGGCTTTTCTTAAGTAAAATCTTCATTTTTAAATTTCTTTTGTACATTTATCTTTTGTACATTTTTTTCTTCTGTAAAATTTTCATTTGTTTTTTATCTTTTGTTTATTTTAATTCTTCTGCTAGTTTTTCTTTTGTATTTTAATTTTTCTTCTTTTGTACTTTTTTCTTTTGTATCTATATAAACTTTTTTTATAAAAAGTTATATACCAAGCATTGTCATGTTTTCAGCTATTTCGTCTGCTGATATATTTTCATCACATTTATCCCATGTTGATTTATCCCAAATTTCAAGTCTTGTGCCTACTCCTATTATTACTGTTTCTTTTTCTAGGTTTGCTGCTGTTCTTAAATTATTTGGAATTAAAAATCTTCCTTGTTTATCTATTTCACACTCTGTTGCTCCTGATAAGAAAAATCTTACAAAGTTTCTAGCGTTTCTGTCTGATAGAGGTAATGATTTTAATTTAGTTTCGAAATTCAACCACTCATTTTGTGAAAACGCAAATAAACATCCATCTAATCCTTTTGTTACGATGAATTTATCGCCCATATCTTGTCTTAACTTTGCTGGCATTATTAATCTACCTTTTGTATCTAGAGAATGCTCATATTCACCAATTAGCAATTAAATTTCACCTCTTTCCACTTTGTTACCACTTTGTACCACTTCTCTCCACTTCTCTTAAATTTTAATATAAGTTTTTACATTTTGCAATAGTTTTTTAAAAATTTTTTCAGATTTTTTATATATTTCTTTAATTAAATTTTTACATTTTTGAAATAACACACAAAAAATATGAATTCTGCTATTTTTTCACATTAACAGTTCGTTCTTTTTTAACTCTGGAATTGATATACTTTTTTTATCAAATTAAAAGGAGGGAAGGATATGAATAGTAAAGAACGAGAATTAAGAAGAAGTATTGGAAGAAAAATTAAATTAGCAAGATCTAAAGCAGAATACACACAAGAAGAACTAGCAGAGAAATTGTCCCTATCCCCGAGATATGTAAGTCAACTAGAGCGTGGAATTGCATTTGGAAGTGCTACTACAATAACAAGTGTTTGTAATGCACTAAATATTAATTCCGATTTCTTATTTGAAGATGTAATTAAAAATAAAGATGCAAAAAAAGTAAGTGATGTGGTAAGTCAAAGCTTCTTAGAAAATTACATAAAACTGAATAATTATAACAGAATAGTTTTAGAGGCTCTGGCAAATGAACTTCTTAAACTTCAAAAAGCTACAGAAAATCGCAATAAGGAGGCTTAAAAAGCCTCCTTGTTTCTATTGCGCACCTCCACTTATTTTCTGTTTTAGTGTAACTCTTATTATAGTTCCTTCTTGCACTTGTTCATTTGCTAGATAATCTTGCAATATTACTGTACCTTTTCCTTCTATATTAATATTTAAGTTTTTCTCTCTCAAACTTGCTGTTGCTTGTGATGCATTCATTCCTTTTAAATCCGGAACTTCTACAGATGTTGAAACTTCACTTCCTTCTCCATAAAGTACTATAATCGAATTTTTCTGTAAGCTTGCTCCTGGTTTTGGTGTTTGATCTGTAACTAAAGTAGAATTCACATCCCCTTCTACATATGTTTTTACTTTAAATCCAAGGTTTTCTAATGTTTTTTGTGCTTCTGCAACTGTTTTATTTCTAATATCAGGTACTGTTATTAAATTACTTGCGTCTTCTGTTTCTGTATCTGTTGATGGTATTCCTAAATATGGTAATATTTCAGTTAACATTTGTGATACTACTGGTGCTACTAGTGTTCCTCCCTGATGGTTGTTTTGTGGTGGGTCATATAGTGTTACTAATATTACAACTTGTGTATCCTCTATTGGTGAAATTGCTACAAACGATGCAACATATCCTGCGTCTGTATTTGTATATATAGGTTCTGATGTTCCTGATTTTCCTCCTATTGAATATCCTGTAACTGCTGCATGTTTACCTGTTCCTTCTGTTACAACAGATTCCATCATTGATTTTACCTGATTTGCTGTTTGCTTTGATATTACTTGTCTTACTTCTGTTACAGGTATTTCTGTTACTGCTCCTGTTTCAGTATTTGTTATTTGTTTTACTATTCTTGGTTGTAATAACACTCCATCATTTGCAATACATGAAATTGCTGTTATCATTTGTAATGGTGTTATATTAAACCTCTGTCCAAAAGACATTGTTGCTAGTTCTATAGGTCTTATATCTTCTAGTTTATAAAAGATACTACTTTGTTCTCCATATAATCCTGAGTTTGTTGTGTCAAATAGGCCAAACGCATCATAATATTTATATAAAGTTGTTGCTCCTATTCTAGCTCCTAATTGCATAAATGACGGATTACATGATTTTTCTAATGCTTGTCTTAATGTTAACTCTCCATGTGGACTAGTCCAACATGATATTTTGGTTACTTCCCCTGTATAAGCATTTTCAAATTTCTCATATCCTTTACACACAAAATCTCCTGGCTTATCTGTGGTCGTTATATTTTCTTCTAATGCCACTGATGCAGTAATTAGTTTAAATACAGACCCTGGTTCATATGTTTCTGATACCGATCTATTTGCCCACATCTTATATAAAGCTTCATTTTTTTCTTCTGAAGATAGACTATCATAAGTTTGTGCAAGAACTTCATTTGGTGTATATGGTTCATTTAAATTGTAATCTGGATAACACGCCATTGCTAAGATGTCTCCATTTTGTGGGTTCATCACTATTGCATTTCCACCTTTTTTGCAATTATTTTCTTCTACTGCTTGTTTTAAATATTTTTCTACTATTCGTTGTATTTCTAAATCTATTGTAAGAGTTAAGTCACTACCATTTTCTGCTGATATATAAGTTTCTTCAGAATCTGGAATTTCTTCTTGATTACTTCCTTTAGAGCTTACTATTTTCCCAGGTGTACCTGTTAGGATATTGTCCCATTGAAATTCTATTCCGCTCAAGCCCTGATTATCAGTTCCACAAAATCCTATTACATTTGATGCTACATTATTACATGGATAATATCTTTTTGTATCTTCATCAATATTTATTCCTACTGATATTTTATTTTCTTCCATCCAAGCTTTTAATTCATCCACCTTATCTTGCTCAACTTTTTTTGCAATAGTTTCCACTTGTGAATTACTATTTACCTTTTCTAAAGTTTCGTTATAATCTAGTTCAAAAATATCTGATAAACCTTTTGCAACTTTTTCTTTTAATGCTTTTGTTGCACCTTCATCTCCTTCTTTGGCTATTTTTTGTGGATTTATTGTAATTGTGTCTACTTGTGCACTTATTGCCAAAGCTTTTCCTGTTGCATCATAAATATTTCCTCTTTTAGGACTTATTATCTGATTTATTGCTTGTTGATTATATGCCGCTTCTTTTAAAGAACTTCCTTCTACAAATTGTAAAAAGCCTATTCTCCCTATAAGAAGAACAAATATTAAAATAGTTACAACTATAGCTATTTTAAACTTCTTCGGCTCTACCATATTTAAAGATCTTTTCATTTTTATTACTTTATTATCACTTTTTTTACCTTTCATTTACATGCCTCTTTTGTTAAAATTTTATACAACTATTTTAAGTAAAAACATACAAAAAGTCAAGAAAATTCACAGAAATATCACTTAAGTTTTAGTTTTATTTTCTTGAAAAATCCCATATTTTGTTATAAAATATATTATATTTTTATTTAACGAGGTAAGAAAATGAATGATATTTTAAAAGATACCAAATTTATTATGGGAAAATATAATATAAGGGCAAATAAATCTTTAGGGCAAAATTTTTTAATTGATGAAAATGTTGTTGAAAAAATAATCGATGGAAGTGATGTGAACAATAATGACTTGATAATTGAAATAGGTCCTGGGCTTGGTACTCTCACTAAATTTTTATTAGAAAAAGCAAATAAAGTTATTTCTATTGAGCTAGATAAGAAAATGATTAAAATATTAGAAGATAGATTTAGCTTATATGATAATTTCCAATTACTTCATGGTGATATTTTGAAAGTTGATTTATCTTCAATTATTAGAAAAGAAAAGGAAAATTCTAATATTAAACAAGTCAAAATAGTTGCAAATCTTCCCTATTACATAACTACACCTATTATCATGAAATTATTAGAAGAAGAATTAGACTTAAATTCTATTACTGTTATGGTTCAAAAAGAAGTATCAGATAGATTAATTTCTAATCCTGGAGAAAAAGATGCTGGTGCTATTACATATTCTGTTTATTATTATGCAACATCTGAAAGTATTTTAGAAGTTCCAAAAAACTCTTTCATTCCAGAACCAGAAGTTACATCTAAAGTTATTAAATTGATATTAAGGAAAACTCCTCCTGTATCTGTAAAGAATAAAGAAGTTATGTTTAGGATTATTAAATCTAGCTTTATGCAAAGGAGGAAAACACTTTTAAATGCCCTTACTAACACTAAAGTTTTCTTAAATAAAGAAGAAGGTATTCGTATTTTAAATAAATTAAATCTTCCTTATGATATTAGAGCTGAAAAACTTACTTTACAAGATTTTGCAAATCTTACTGATGAATATTTAAATTTATAAAAATATATTTAAAAAGCTTTAATTTTATGTTATAATATAAAGGAAGTATGAATTAGGGAGAGTTATATGAACCAAATATTAGTAACTAAAAAACTATATATTACACCTGAATTAAAGAGAAAAAAGAAATTATATAAATTTTATTTCTTTTTATCTGTTTTTTTAGTATTCTCTTTAATTTCTTTTTACATTTATGCAGAAGTTGATAGAAGTAAAAGTGAAGAAACTTCTCAAGCAATACTTGATAATTTTAATAAAGAAATAGATACTACTACAGCAGATAGTGATGTTTTAATTGCTGTTCTTAATGATAATTCTTCTGATAATAATTCTAGTTCTCTTCCAGCTTCACAAAATCAACCTCAAAGAACAGTTAATACTTCAAAGCAACAAACCACAAGTAGTGGATATAATTATTCTACTGTAGCTATTATAAATATTCCAAAAATAGATGTTAATTATCCTGTAATAGATGGAAAAACAGATACTCCAGAAGAGACAGAAGCTTTACTTAAACTTTCTCCTACTAAGTTCTGGGGACCTAATCCTAATGAGATTGGAAATTTCTGTGTAGTTGGTCATAATTATAGAGATACAAGATTTTTCAGTCAAGTTCTTAATTTAGTAAATGGTGATCTTATTGAGTTAACTGATGAGACTGGTAAAACAGTTAAATATTCGGTTTATGATAAATATGAAGTATCTCCAGATGATGTTAGTTGTACTTCCCAATTAACTAATGGAAAAAGAGAAGTTACTTTGATTACTTGTACAAACAATAGTAAAATGAGAGTAATTGTAAAAGCTCGTGCAATATAGAAAATAGAAAACTGGAATTTTCCAGTTTTTTTAATTTATTGTTGTTGATGTTGCACCTGTTCCTACAACATCTTCCTGCAATGCTCTCCATGTATTACATCCAACTATTCCATCTGCTACAAGTCCTTTTGAACGTTGATAACTTATTACAGCATTTTGAGTTGCTGGCCCGAATATTCCATCTAATCCATTTGTTCTATATCCTAAAGTGTTTAAGTCATCTTGGGCAATTAATACATAGTTACTTAAACTTCCTCTTCTAATAGTAGGATATCCGCCAGAAGAGCAGGCTGATTTTCCAAACCTTTTGTCAAAATGAACCCATGTAGGAGTTAATGAATATGGTTCTACAAATGACCATACTCCAGAGTTATTTGCAGAATTCCA
>CALXZC010000021.1 GCA_944393135.1 uncultured Clostridia bacterium
CCGAACACAGAAGTCAAGCCTAAATGTGCCGAAAATACTTGTGGGTTACCCCGCTGGGAAGATAGGTTGTTGCTAGATTTTTTTATTTGAAAAAAATATAAAAATATGGTATAAAAAGAAATTAGAAAATAGAATAAAGGTTATTTTATTTTCTAATTTCTTTTTATTTTTTATGGAGGGATATTATGAGTAAAATAATGTGGAAACCAGGGACATTTATATATCCATTACCAGCTGTCATGGTTAGTTGTCGGTACAATGGAAAAGTCAAATATAATAACAGTTGCATGGACTGGAATATTAAATACAAACCCAGCAATGGTATATATATCAGTAAGACCAAATAGGTATTCATATAATTTAATAAAAAATCAAGGGGAGTTTGTAATCAATTTAACAAACGAAAGATTGGCGAAAGCAACTGATTGGTGTCGGAGTAAGAACAGGTGCAAAAGTAGATAAATTCAAAGAAATGAACTTACATAAGGAAAAAGCTAATTTTGTCAAATGTCCTCTTATTAAAGAAAGTCCAGCATCTATTGAGTGCAAAGTAAAAGAGATAAAAGAACTTGGAAGTCATCATATGTTTATTGCGGAGGTATTAGCGATAAACGCGGAAGATGAGTATATAAACGAAAAAGGGGCTTTTGATATTTCTAAATGTAATTTAATTACATATGCAAATGGGAATTACTATACACTTGGAAAGAAATTAGGTAGGTTTGGGTTTTCAGTTCAAAAAAAGAGAAAAACAAGAAAATAAAAAATGAAAGGTGAATACAAATTAGTACTCACCTTTTAGAGACTTATGAAAAGAACTGGTTGATGGTAAGAGTAGACAGTGTAGAAACTGCGGACTCAACATCCCACACAACTGCCATACCAGGACCTGCAGCTATAGCATCAATAACCTGACGAACAGGAATTGTGTATATGCCACAAGTCTCAGGCATAGCTGTGTCTACGATTACTGCCTTTCCGTCCTCAACAGCAAACCAAGTAACATAGTGCCCACCTTTATGGTTTGGATTACCAAGGTAAATAGAGTTTTCAACCCTAATGGGAACTATGATACCTCTTGCAAGGTTTTGGATGAGTTTGCCAACTGAAGAAATCCTAGTATCTCTTCCAATCTCAAGTTTGTCATCAAGATTAAAGAGTTTGATAACATTGTCAAGCCAGAAGAAGTTAGTACCAACTCCAGAAGGCTCTCCAAACTTTTCAAAAATCTCGTTAAGAGACGTGCAAGCTTGAACCTCTTCATCATCAGGAAAACGTTCCTTAATAACATCAAGAGTAGCAACAGGTGCACTCATTGCTCCAGGCTTCTTTTGAAGCTTCCAACTCCTATACTCCTTATTTACAAGAGTATCGATAATCGACAAAACAGGAGGTGTGAGCTCAAAAAAATGCTTAGCACTAGGACTTGCAATTTTGTTAAAATAGCTTATAACAACAGCAGCCTGAAGTGGACCACAAGATGCGTTTCCCAAAGTGTTAGCAGCTCCAAACGGCATATCCTTCCACTTAGGATTAGATGCAAAAGGAACTGCATCAGGAAGTTCAGCACCACAATCTAAATCATTGAAGATTGAGTAGTTGCCTGAAAGCTCCTTTACAGATTGAATAAACTTATCTGAAGCCTCCTTTTGAAAATCAATGCGCTTTATGTGCTCCTCTCTTGGGACAGTGCAATTACGAACGTCTTCGATGCCAATGGACTTAAACATAAATCTCCTTTCAATGTTTGCCTTGTAGACATAAATATATTATACTAAAAAAATGTGAAAAAATCAAATTTTACATTGACAGAAAAATAGAAAATCGTATAGTATATAATAAAAAAGAAAGGGGAATAAAATATGCAATATGAAATTCTAGGAAAAACTGTACCAGTAGTTGAGGTTACTTTAAATCAAGGAGAGACAATGTTTACTCAAAGTGGAGGTATGTCTTGGCAAACAGATGGAATTAAAATGTCTACAAATGCTCGTGGTGGAGTAATGAAAAGTCTGGGGAGAATGTTTACAGGAGAAAGTATATTTATGAGTTCTTTTACAGCAGAAGTAGATGGAGCTAAAATAGCATTTGCAACAACAGTGCCAGGAGATATCATGCCAATAGACTTAAGAAATATGCCACAGGGAATGATTTTACAAAAAAATGCATTTCTATGTGCAGAAGATGATGTGAATTTAAGTATTAAGTTTGCTAAAAAAATATCAGCAGCTATCTTTGGAGGAGAAGGAATAATCTTACAGGAAGCAAAAGGAAATGGTATGCTATTTTTGGAAGTTGATGGAGACCCAATAATAAGAGAATTAGCACCAGGAGAAGTTTTAAAAGTAGATACTGGAAATGTAGTAGGGTTTGAGCCATCAGTGTCATATGAAATTGAGACAGTAAAAGGACTTGGTAATATATTCTTAGGAGGAGAAGGATTATTTTTAACTAGATTAATAGGACCAGGGAAAGTCATTATTCAATCACAAAATTTTATGGATTTTGCTGGTAGAATAGCAGGTATGATACCAGGAGGCAGGTAAAACTTTAAAACAATGTATTTTTAGCAAAAAAATTAATTTTTTCTTTGCAAAACCATTGACAGACAAGGAAAATAATGATAAAATATTTGAGCATATGTAATTACGTACATATGCTCACATCGTTTCAAAAAAAGTAAGGTATAAATACGGAGGTGTTATTAAATGGCAGCAAAAGGACCAAGAGAGAATATAACATTAGAGTGTACAGAGTGTAAAAGAAGAAATTACACTACAACAAAAAACAAGAGAAATAATACAGATAGATTAGAGATAGTAAAATATTGTAAATTCTGTAAAAAACGTACAACACATAAAGAAACTAAATAAAAGTATGGCAATTTTGAGGAGGATATAAAATGCCTAAGAAAGAAGTTAAAAATAACAATAAGAAAGATAAAAAAGAAAATAGCAAAAACAAGAAAAGTTTCTTTAAAGACTTTAAAGCAGAATTAAAAAAAGTTGTTTGGCCAACACCTAAACAATTAGTTAATAACACAGTAGCAGTAATTACTATTGTGCTAATTACAGCTGCGATTGTTTTTGTATTAGATTTAGCTTTTGAATCTTTAAATAAATATGGAGTAGATAAGGTAAAAGAATCTATAACACAAATAGATGAACAATCAACAGATAACACAACAACAGATGAAAACGTAAATTCATCAGAAAATACAGTAAATAATACTGCTGATAGCACAACTGATAATACAGAAAATACAGGAAATGTTACTGAAAATATAGCAGAGTAAAAAAAATAGAGGAGGCTAAAACTGATGTCTCAAAAAGATTATGATAATGTACCTAGATGGTATGTAGTCCATACTTATTCAGGATATGAGAATAAGGTAAAAACAGATTTAGAGAAAACTATAAAAAATAGAGAATTAGAAGAGTATTTTTTTGACATAGTTGTTCCTATGGAGGAACAAATAGAAATAAAAGATGGAAAAAGAAAAACTAATTTAAAGAAAGTATTCCCTGGATATGTTTTAATAAAAATGATAGTAACAGAGGCTACTTGGTATATTGTTAGAAATACAAGAGGTGTTACTGGGTTCGTAGGCTCAGGAACTGACCCAATACCATTAACAGAAGAAGAAATAAGAAATATGGGATTTGAAGATGTTCCTATAAATGTAGATTATAATGTAAATGAGCAAGTTCAAGTAATGAATGGACCATTTGAAGGATTTATAGGTACAGTTCAAGAAATAAATAAAGAAAAACATAAAGTAAAAGTTCTAGTATCTATGTTTGGAAGAGAAACTCCAGTAGAGTTAGAATTTTCACAAGTACAAAAAGTAAAATAACAAAATTTTAAGGAGGTGCCATAAAAATGGCAGAAAAAGAAATTACAAATGTTATTAAATTACAAATAGAAGCAGGAAAAGCATCACCAGCTCCACCAGTAGGACCAGCTTTAGGTTCAAGTGGTGTAAACATTATGCAATTCGTAAAAGAATTTAATGATAGAACAGCAAATCAACCAGGAATGATTATACCAGTTGTTATAACAGTTTATAAAGATAAATCATTTGATTTTATAACAAAAGTTCCACCAGTTGCAGTTTTAATCAAAAAAGCAATTAAATTAGACAAAGGTTCAGGAAAACCAAATAAAGATAAAGTTGGTAAAATAACAAAGGCGCAAGTAAAAGAAATTGCTGAACAAAAAATGCCTGATTTAAATGCAGCTTCTATAGAAACAGCAATGACAATGGTTGAAGGAACTGCTAGATCAATGGGAATAGTAGTTGTAGAATAAGATAAATATTAAAATATTTATAAATAAAATTATGGGAGAGCAAAGCTCGTTATTACCAAAGGAGGAAAGTAAAATGAAATTATCAAAAAGATATGCAGAAAGTGTAAAGTTAATTGATAAGACAAAAACTTATGACATTAAAGAAGCATTGGAATTAATCGAAAAAATGCCAAAACCAAAATTTGATGAAACAGTAGAATTACATGTAAAATTAGGTGTAGATTCTAAACATGCTGACCAACAAGTTAGAGGTACAGTAGTACTTCCAAATGGTACTGGTAAAACTCAAAGAGTATTAGTATTTGCAAAAGGACCAAAAGCAGATGAAGCTCAAAAAGCAGGAGCTGACTTTGTAGGAGCAGAAGAATTAATACCAAAAATCCAAAATGATGGATGGTTTGACTATGATGTAGTAGTTGCAACACCAGATATGATGGGTGTAGTTGGAAGATTAGGTAAAGTATTAGGACCAAAAGGATTAATGCCAAACCCTAAATCAGGAACAGTTACAATGGATGTAACAAAAGCAATAAATGAAATTAAATCAGGTAAAGTTGAATATAGATTAGATAAAAATAATATTATTCACTTAGGATTTGGTAAAGTTTCATTTGGAGTAGATAAATTAGCAGAAAACTATGATGTTATTATGAATGCTATAATTAAGGCAAAACCTGCAGCAGCTAAAGGTCAATATGTAAGAAGTATAGCAATAGCAACATCAATGGGACCAAGTATATTTGTAAATCAATAAAATATAGCCAAAGACAGTAGGCAAAAATAAGTCCTACCTAGGCAAATATAAATGAGAGTTATAACACTTTTATTTAAGTAGCTTAGGAGAGACTTAAAAAAAGTGTTATTTATTTTTTATATATAAATCATTTAGGAGGTGAAAAAATAAATGGCAAGTGAGAAATCATTAAACAAGAAGAAAGAAGAAGTAAAAGAACTATCTGAAAAAATGAAAGAAGCAAAATTAATACTTCTAACAGATTACAGAGGAATCAGTGTTGTTGATGACACAGATTTAAGAAGAGACTTAAGAAATATAAATGCTACATGTAATGTTATTAAGAATAATATAACAAGAAGAGCATTGAAAGAAAATGGTATTGAAGGCTTGGATAAAGAATTAGTAGGGCCAACAGCAGTTATAATGAGCAATGATGATTACCTAGAAGCATCAAAAGTAATTTATAATTTCACAAAAACACATGATTTTTATAAAATCAAAGGTGGAGTTATAGATGGAAAAGTAATGACAGCTGATGAGATTATTACTCTTGCAAAATTACCTTCAAGAGAAACATTACTATCTATGCTTGCTGGTGCATTATTATCAAATATTTCAAAAGTAGCAGTAGCATTAAACGAGGTAAAGAAACTAAAAGAAGAAGCAGAAGAAAAAGTTGCTGTTTCAGTAGCGAGTAGGGAAACAACAGAAGCAGGAGCCGCAGTTAAAGAAGAGGCAGAAACACCTGCAACAGAATAAATTTAATATTAAATAAAAAAATTAAAAATTTAGGAGGATTTTAAAATGGAAAAAATAGAAAAATTAATCGAAGAAATCGATAGCTTAACAGTTGTTGAATTAAATGACTTAGTTAAAGCAATCGAAGAAAAATATGGAGTATCAGCAGTAGCTGCAGCAGCACCTGCAGCAGCTGGAGCAGCTGGGGAAGCAGCTGCAGAAAAATCATCTTATGATGTAGTATTAACAGAAGCAGGAGAACAAAAAATCAAAGTTATCAAAGTAGTTAGAGATGCTACAGGATTAGGATTAAAAGAAGCTAAAGAATTAGTTGATGGAGCTCCAAAAACAGTTAAAGAAGGAGTTAGCAAAGACGAAGCTGAAGATTTAAAAGCTAAATTTACAGAAGTTGGAGCTGTTGTAGAATTAAAATAGTTCTAAAAACTGGAAAATTTAAGAAAACAAGCCAATTTAGGCTTGTTTTTTTGTTTAAAAAAGTATATAATAATAACCAAATTGTATTAAGGAGTGATAAGCATGCAAGTGACTAGAGAAGAACTTTTACATATAGTAAAACTAGCAGATTTAGAAATAGAAGAAAAAGAGATTGATAATTATTTAGCAAATTTAGAAGATATATTAAATTTTGCTAATATAGTAAATAATGCACCAGTAGATGGATTAGATATAACAATAGGTGCAAATGAAGCAAAAAATGTATTTAGAAAAGATGAAGTAAAAGTATTTAACAATAAAGAAGCTTTATTACAAAATGCACCAGATAAAGACCAAAATATGTTTAGAATACCAAAGGTAATTGAGTAAAATAGAAAGGAGAAATTTTAATGGATATTACAGAACTTACAGTACATGAGTTACAAGAAAAGGTAAAGAATAAAGAATTAAGATTATATGATATTACAAAAGCATATGTAGATAAAATAGAAGAAAATGAAAAAGATGTACAAGCATTTGTAACAATACTTACAGAGGAAGCTATAGAAAAAGCAAAGAAAATTGATGAAGAAATAAAAAATGGAGAAGAAGTAGGAAACCTTGCAGGGATACCTATAGGAATAAAAGATAATATTTGTACTAAAGGTGTTAAAACAACTTGTAGTTCTAAAATGCTTGAAAATTTTATTTCACCATATGATGCAACAGTAGTAGAAAAATTAAATGATGAAAAAATGATTAATTTAGGAAAATTAAATATGGATGAGTTTGCTATGGGTGGTTCTACAGAATACTCATATTTTAAAAAAACAAGAAATCCATGGAACTTAAATAAAGTACCAGGAGGATCATCAGGAGGATCTGCAGCAGCAGTTGCTTCTAATATGGTACCTTGGGCATTGGGTTCAGATACAGGAGGTTCAATTCGTGAGCCAGCAAGTTTTTGTGGAGTAGTAGGGTTAAAACCAACTTATGGTCTAGTTTCAAGATATGGATTAGTAGCATTTGCATCATCTTTGGATCAGATAGGACCAATTACAAAAGACGTTTACGATAGTGCAATGTTATTAAATATAATAGTAGGATATGATGAAAAAGATACAACATCTAGCAAGCAAGAAAAAAGAGATTACACAAAAGCTTTAAAAAATGACGTCAAAGGCTTAAAAATAGGAGTACCAAAAGAATTTTTTGGAGAAGGAATAAATGAAGAAGTTAAGGCATCTTTGGAAGAGGCAATAAAAACATATAAAGAACTAGGAGCAGAAGTAGAAGAATTCTCATTAGATATAGCAAAATATTCTTTAGCTACGTATTATATAATTGCCTGTGCAGAAGCAAGTTCAAATTTAGGAAGATTTGACGGAATTAGATATGGATATAGAACAAAAGAATTTAAAGATTTAAAAGATCTATATAGAAAATCGAGAAGTGAAGGTTTTGGTAAAGAGGTTAAAAGAAGAATAATACTTGGAACTTATGTCTTATCATCAGGATATTATGATGCTTATTACAAAAAAGCACAACAAGTACGTACACTTGTTATGAATGAATTTAATAGAGCATTTCAAAAATATGATGTGTTACTTACACCAACATCACCAACAGTTGCATTTGATATAGGTTCAAAATCAAATAATCCACTTGAAATGTATTTAGCAGATATATGTACTGTGTCTGTAAATATAGCAGGACTTCCAGGAATATCTTTGCCATGTGGTGTGAATAAGGAAAACATGCCAATAGGTATGCAATTAATAGGAAATAAATTCCAAGAAGAAACAATATTAAATGCAGCATATACATTTGAACAAAAAATAAAATTTAGAGAAAATCATAAACCAGCATTTAGAAAGGGGGAAGAATAATGGCAAGAGAAGATTATGAAGTAGTAATTGGGTTAGAAGTTCATGCAGAATTGTCAACAAAAACTAAAATATTCTGTTCATGTCCAACAAGTTTTGGAGCAGCACCTAATACACATGTGTGTCCTATTTGTATGGCAATGCCAGGAACACTTCCTGTTCTAAATGAAAAAGTAGTAGAATATGCAGTAAGAGCAGGTCTAGCAACAGAGTGTACAATATCACAAGACAGTAAAAATGATAGAAAAAATTATTTCTATCCAGATTTACCAAAAGCATATCAAATATCACAATATGATAAGCCACTTTGCGAACATGGTAAAATAGAAATAGAACCATCTACTGGAAGAAAAGCTATTGGAATTACAAGAATACATATAGAAGAAGATGCAGGAAAGTTAAATCATGATGACTTCGGTAGAGGAAGTTTAGTAGATTTAAATAGGGCAGGAGTTCCATTAATAGAAATAGTATCAGAACCAGATTTAAGAAGTTCAGAAGAAGTTGATTTATATTTAAGAAAATTAAAATCAATATTAGAATATATAGAAGTATCAGACTGTAAAATGCAAGAAGGTTCTTTAAGAGCAGATGTAAACGTATCTATTAGAAAAAAGGGTACAAAAGAATTCGGAACACGTACTGAAATGAAAAATATGAACTCTTTTAGAAGTATTACAAGAGCTATTGAATATGAAATTGATAGACAAGTAGATGTAATAGATAATGGAGGAAAAATAGAACAAGAAACTTTAAGGTGGGATGAAGTATCTGGAAAGACATTTTCAATGAGAGATAAAGAAGATGCACAAGATTATAGATATTTCCCAGACCCAGATTTAGTTGCGATAAAACTTTCAGATGAATATATAGAAAATATTAAAAACACACTTCCAGAACTTCCTGAAAGTAGAAAACAAAGATATTTAACAGAATATAAACTTTCAGAAAAAGATGCAAATATTATTACTTCATCTAAATATTTATCAGATTTATTTGAGCAAGCAAGTAAGATATGTAATAATCCTAAAGCAGTTAATAACTGGATAATATCAGATATATCAAGAATATTAAATGAGACTGAAATGGATCCACTTGAAATTCCATTTGATAGTAAACAGTTAGCAAAATTAGTAATACTAATAGACAAAGGAACAATAAGTTCTTCTATTGCTAAAAAAGTTTTAGTAGAGATGTTTGAACACCCAAGAGACCCAGAGGATATTATAGATGAAAAAGGTTGGGTTCAAATTTCTGATGAAGGTGCTATTAAAGAAGTCGTTTTAAAAGTTTTAGAGAATAACCCTAAATCAGTAGAAGATTATAAAGCAGGAAAAGAAAAAGCATTAGGCTTTTTAGTTGGACAAGCTATGAAAGAAACAAGAGGTAAGGCAAACCCACAAATGCTTAATCAGATGTTTAAAGAAGAGTTAAAATAAAAAAAGTTAAAAAAAAAGGGATGGGCAATATTTGTCTCATGTGAGAAAAATATTGCCCGTCCCTTAAAGTCTCAAATTATTTGTTTCTTTATATTATCTACAATGAAACTACAAATAATAAATTCAACACTAAATACTAAGCTTAGCCTGAATAAATTTATACCGATATAATATATTAAAGGTATTTTAAAAAATAATATATAGCTAAGTAAAATAAATGCTGAAAAAGAAGCAATTAAAAGACAAAATTCAAGTCCTTTATATAATATTTTATATGTAGTTTTGTCAAGTGTTTTATAATATGTACATATTTTTTTTATCATAGTATACCTCTTCTCTAAAAATAAAATTGTATCTATTAAAATGTTACCATGTAAATAAAGCAAATGCAATGGAAATTATAGCCATAGAAAAGAGAAAAAGGAGTAATTTTTAAATTTAAGTTTCGTTTATCGGCATTTTGCTGCCCTTTTTATTCCCTACGCAAATTGCCTGATTTTAAAAATTACTTTATTGTTTTTATTTCTAATAATGTATAAAGTATTGATAAAATATAATTTATAATATAAATTAATTGTGAAAAATAAAAGAGCTATTTTTGATTTCAAAAATAACTCTTAATAAAAACTATGCATAATTTTTATTTAGTTTTAAGCAATAGCTGCATTTAATTTTTTTGATAAATTAGATTTTTTTCTAGCAGCTGTGTTTTTAACAATAACACCTTTACTGCAAGCTTGGTCAATTTTCTTTGTAGCTTCAGATAATAATACTTTAGCTTCATCAATTTTACCAGCTTTAACAGCTTCTTCAAATTTTTTAACAGCTGTTTTATATGCAGATTTTATCATATTATTTCTTAAAGTTTTCTTTTCGATAATTTTAACTCTTTTTTTAGCTGATTTAATATTTGGCATTTCTTAAAGCACCTCCTTTAGTTTGTATTACATTATTAACATGTAATATTTTACCATAAATAAAGGGAAAAAGCAAGTAATTTTCGATAAATTATTGTAAAAGAGATGTTTTTATGTTATGATTTAATAGAATAGAATGGAGGGATACATATGATAGCAATAGGAAGTGACCACGGTGGTTATAGATTAAAAGAAGAAGTAAAAAAATATTTAGATGATAAAAATATAGAATATTTAGATTTAGGATGTCATGCTGAAGAAAGTGTTGATTATCCAGATATAGCATCAGCAGTCGCAAAGAAAGTACAGAGCAAAGAATGTGAACAAGGGATATTGATATGTCGTTCAGGAATAGGAATGTCAATAGTAGCGAATAAATTCAAAGGAATTAGATGTGCACTTTGTCATAATGAATATACTGCAAAATATGCAAGATTACACAATGACAGTAATGTTTTAGCAATGGGAGCAGATGATTTAACAACTAATGAAGCAATATGCATTTTAAGAATGTGGTTTGCTACTCATTTTGAAGGTGGAAGGCATCTTGAAAGGGTAAAATTGATAGAAGAAATAGAAGATAAAAACATGAAATAAGGAGGCATAACTTATGTGGGGAGACGTAGCTATTGCCTTTTTGCTAGCATTTATTGTAGCATTTATGGCAACACCTTATACAATAAAAATAGCACAAAAGATAGGTGCAGTTGATGTCCCTAAAGATCAAAGAAGAATGCATAAAAAAGCTATGCCAAAGTTCGGAGGTCCAGCAGTTATACTTGGATTTTTAGTATCTGTAACATATTTACTTATTGTAATGAGTATGGAAGGTACAATTAGTTTAGCAGGTACTGAAAATTATGGTATGCAGTTGTTACGGAATGTTTTTAGGAATATTGGTAATTAGTATAACTTGTGTATTTGATGATATAATAACAATAAAGCCGATTGTAAAATTAGCAGGACAAGTTTTGGCTGCTATTGTTGCAGTTTCATTTGGAGTAAGAATTGAAAGTATAGACTTTGGTTTTATTAATACATCCGAATTAGGAGAAGCAGTATCAGTAATTGTAACAATTCTTTGGATTGTAGGGGTGACTAATGCAATTAATTTAATTGATGGACTAGATGGTTTAGCAGCAGGGATATCTGTAATATCTGCAATTTCATTACTTGTAATATTTGTATTAAATGGTTCTCCAACGATAGCAATAATTTTAATAACAGCACTAGCAGGAGCATTAGTAGGATTTTTACCGTTCAACTTTGCACCAGCCAAAACATTTATAGGTGATACTGGTTCAAACTTTTTAGGCTATACAATATCAATAATTGCAATACTTGGTGTAGCTAAAACGTATACATTGGCAGTTATTATATTGCCTTTAATAGTACTTGGACTTCCTATATTTGATACAATCTGGGCAATAATTAGAAGATTAATAAAGGGAAAATCAATAAAAGCAATATTTAAAGCAGATAAAGGACATTTACACCATAGGATAGTTGCAAGAGGATTTAGCCAAAAGCAGGCAGTTTTAATTTTATATGGAATTAGTGCAACATTTGGTATATTTGCGGTTATACTATTAGATAGCGGAATATGGAAAGCATTGTCATTTTTGCTTATGGTAATAGTAGCAATAGGATTAGGGTACAAGAATTTCCAAGAGGAGCATTCAGATACACAAAGATATGAATGTGTTGAATGTAAATATATTTATAATCCAAAGTTTGGAAATGAGAAAGCTGGTATAAAACCAGGAACACCATTTGAGGATTTGCCAGATACTTGGGTATGTCCAGTTTGTGGTGAAGGAAAAGACATGTTTCAAATACATCAATAATTATTGTGTTAGGAGGTGAATTAAATGTACGTATGTTTAGCTTGTGGATATATATATGATCCAGAAAAAGGAGATCCAGATGGAGGAATAGCTCCAGGAACAGCATTTGAAGATATTCCAGATAATTGGGTATGTCCAATATGTGGAGTTGGAAAAGATATGTTCCAAAAAAAAGAAGATTAAAAAAGCAAAGAACATCAATAAGAAATTATTGGTGTTTTTTCTTGTAAAATTAAGGAAAATTTAATTGACAAATACCATTAAAAATTGATATAATTGTTATGTAAATAAGGAGATGATAAAATAATGGTAACAGTAGTAATACCAGCATATAATGAAGAAGAGAATATTAAAAATATAATAGATATATGTAAAAAAAATAAAATTGTAGATGAAATAATAGTAGTAAATAACTTGTGTACAGATAGAACTGAAGAAATAGCAAAAAAAGAAGGTGCAAAAGTTATTTTTTGTGGAAAACAAGGAAAAGGATATGCAATGGAAGAAGGAATAAAATATGCAAAAAATGATTGCATAGTATTTTTAGACGGAGATATAAATGACTATTCAGAAAATGTAGTAGAATTACTTGCAAGTCCAATTTTAGAAAATAAAGCAGATTTTGTAAAAGCAGCATTTGATAGAGAACATGGAAGAGTTACATTTTTAGTAGCACAACCATTATTAGATATCTTATTTCCAAACATGAAAAAATACAGCCAACCACTAAGTGGAATGATAGCAGGAAAAAAAGAGGTATTTGAAAAGATAAAATTAGAAAAAGATTATGGTGTAGATATAGGTTTGTTACTAGATGTAATAAACATGAATTTAAGAATTGAAGAAGTATATATAGGAAAAATAAAAAATGTTTCAAAAGACTGGAGATTGTTGCAAACGATGTGTAGTGAAGTAATGAAAGCAATAATTAAAAGGAGTAATATTAGATGAAATTATATGTTTTGAGACATGGACAAACTGATTATAATAAAGAAGGTAGATTTCAAGGACAAAATAATATCGACTTAAATGAAGAAGGAATAAAACAAGTTAAAAAAACTGCGAAATTATTAAGAAATATAAATTTTGATAAAGTTTATGTATCGCCATTAAAAAGAGCAATAGATACAGCAAAAATTGTAGTTCCAGATAAAGAATTAGAAATTGATAATAGAATAATTGAAAGAAGTTTTGGAAAATTAGAAGGAAAAAAAACAATTATAGATTATGAGGAAAGAATAGAAGAATTTAATATAGAAAGTATTGACGAATTAGAAAGAAGAGTAAAAAAATTTTTAAAAGACATAATTAATTCATGCAATAAAAACATATTAGTCGTAACTCATGGAGGAGTTGCTCAAATAATTAATAAATTACTAGATAAAAATTATAATGAAAGTAATTTTAAAAAATTCATATTAAAAAATGGAAAATATATTAATTATAATATAGGAGAATAAGTATGGATATTAATGAATGGGAAAAATTAGAACTTGATACAAAACAAAAAACATATCCACAAAAAGTAGAAATAGCAGAAAGTGATGATAAAGATAAACTAGAGATAACATATATAATGGTATGGACAAAAGTATGTGGTGGAAGTAAAATAATATTAGAATATGCAAATAGATTAGCTAAAAAAGGACATAAAATAAATATTGTTACTTATGATGTAAAGCCAGATTGGTTTCCATTATCAGATAAGGTAAACTTCATAAGAGTGCCAGATGATGAAGATATTATAAACTATATACCTAATTCAGATGTAGTAGTTCCAACCAGTTGGAAATGTATTAGAAAAGCAGTAGAAAGTAGTAAAGGACCTGTTGCATTTTTTGAACAAGGTGGTTCACATTTATTTGAATTAGAAAAATTAAGCAATAAAAAACAAGAAGTAGTGTTTGATAGAATGAAATTGCCAGCATTTATCTATACAGTTTCAGAATATTCAGCAGAAAAAATAAAAGAAATATATGGAAGAAACTCTGAGGTAGTTTATAATGCTTTAGAAGAAAGTATATTCTACCCAAAAGAAAAAGAAAGAAATGAAAAAGAAATAAGTATTACAATTATAGGTTCAGAAGACTTTAAATTTAAAAATATTGAAGAAATATTAGAAGTAATAAGACAGTTAAAAGAAAAATATCTAATTAAATTAAATTGGATAACTCAGACAAAACCAATAATAAATCATGAAGAAGCAATAGTAAATCCTAAACAACAAGTAATAGGCGATATTTTAAGGGATACAGATATATATATATGTAATTCAGAATATGAGTCATTCGGATTACCAACATTAGAAGCAATGACATGCGGTGCAGCAATAACAACTACAGATACAGGGGGAATGAGAGATTTCGTTATAGATGGGGAAAATGCATTAGTTATAAAACATCACGATAAAAAAGATATGATGGAAAAAGTAGAAATGTTAATAAATGATAGGAAATTAATTCATAAGATAGCTCAAAATGGAATAAAAACAGCAGAGAGATTTAATTGGGAAAATACTATTTGTGATATGGAAAAATACTTTAGGAAAATTGCAAAATACAAAATAAAAGAAATGGGAGAAAAAAATGGAAGATAAAATAACAAACTTTTTAGCATATGATGGGAGAATAGGAATTACATGTATAAAAACAACATCAATGGTAGAAGAAGCAAGAAAAGTACATGATTTAAGTCCAGTAGCCACGGCAGCATTGGGAAGAGTACTTACAATAACAGCACTTATGGCAAATGAGATGAAAGAAAAAGAAGATAAGATAACAGTACAAATAAAAGGAAATGGACCGATAGGCACAATACTTGCTGTTGCAAACAATGTGCCAGAAGTAAAAGGATATGTACAAAATCCATATGTAGACCTACCATTAAATGAATTCGGTAAATTAGATGTAGGAGGAGCAGTAGGGCAAGATGGATATATTCATGTAATAAAAGATATTGGATTAAAAGAGCCATATATAGGAATATCAAACTTAACATCAGGTGAAATAGCAGACGACTTTACAAACTATTTTGTAAATTCAGAACAAAGACAAGCAGCAGTTAGCTTAGGGGTATTAGTCGATAAAAATGGAGTAAGAGAAGCGGGAGGATATCTTATTACACCAATGCCAGATGCAACAGAAGAAGATATTTCAAACGTAGAAAAAGGAATATTTGAAGCAGGAGCAATATCAAAAATGTTAGATGAAAAACTAAGTTTAATTGATATTGCAAAAAAAGTAACAGGAGATAAAAACATAAAAGTTATAGAAGATTGTAAAGTGCCGGTTTATAAATGTGATTGTTCTAAAGAGAAGATGAAAACAGCATTGATAAGTATAGGAAAAAAAGAAATAGAAGATATTATAAAAGAAGATGGAAAAGCGGAACTAGTTTGTCATTTTTGTAATAAAAAATATGATTTTAATAAAGAAGAATTAGAAGAAATAAAAAGAAAAATAGAAGAATAGAATTGACAAGAAAAATTATAGTAGATATAATGTGAAAAATATAAAAAATAGAGAAGGAGCAAAAAACATGGAAAATAAAGTATTAATATTTGGACATAAAAACCCTGATACAGATTCAATATGTTCAAGTCTAGTAAAAGAAAAACTAAACAAAAAAATGGGAAAAGAAAACTGTGTGGCAGTAAGATTAGGAAAAATAAATAAAGAAACAAAATATGTATTAAATTATTTAAAAATAAAAGAGCCAGAATTAATAGAGGTTATTAAAGAAGGGCAAGAAGTTATTTTAATAGACCATAATGAATTTAATCAAAGTGCAGACGGAATAGAAAAAGCAAAAATATTAGAAGTTGTAGATCATCATAGAATATCAAATTTTGAAACATCAGAACCTCTATATTATACAGCAAAACCATTTGGATGCACATCAACAATTCTTTTTGAAGAATATAAGAAAAATGAGGTTCAAATAAGTGAGGAAGAAGCAATACTTATGGCAAGTAGTATAATGTCAGACACATTATTATTAAAATCACCAACAACAACAGACCACGATAAAAAAGCTTTAGAAGAGTTAGAAAAAGTAGCAGGAATTAATCTTAAAGAATATGGGTTAGAAATGTTAAAAGCGGGAACAGATTTAAATGACTTTACAGTAGAGGAATTAATATCTTTAGATGCAAAAAGTTTAGATAAAGATGGTACAAAATTTATAATAGCACAAGTAAATACAGTAAATATATCAGAAGTTTTAAAAAGACAAGAAGAATTGGAAAGAGCCATAGAAAAAGAAATAAAAGAAAAAGAATTAAAATTATTTGTATTTGCAATTACAGATATATTAAATAGCAATTCAGAAATAATAGCATTAGGAGAAAAAGCAGACATAATAGAAAAAGCATTTGGAAAGAAATTAGATAATAATAGAGCATTTTTAGAGGGAGTAGTATCTAGGAAAAAACAGTTATTACCTAATATAGATAAAAATATTTAAAATAAGATGTCGCATTGGGGACGTTTCCTATGCGACATTTTGTAGGCATGGGGACAGTCCCCATGCGACATTTTATAGGCATAGGAAACGTCCCCAATGCGACACCCAATGCGACATAAATTTTAAAAAAGTATTGAATATTTTAGTAATTAAATCTATAATAATTAAGTAAATATGTAATAAGAATCATGTAAGAATTGGAGTGATTTGATGCCAAAACATATGAAAACAAGAGAAAAAACTGCCAAAAAAGAAACTTTTATGCAAAGTGTTATAACTTTAATATTTTCACAAGTGCTAATAAAGTTATTAGGGTTAGTATATAATTTATATTTAACAAATAGAGAAGGATTTGGAGATAGGGGAAATGGAATTGTTTCAGCAAGCTATCAGATATATGCTTTACTATTAACAATTTCATCAATAGGTGTACCTAATGCAATATCGAAATTAGTATCTGAAAGAGTAGCTATAGGAGACCATAAAGGTGCACATAGAATATTCAAGATAGCATTTGCAACATTTGCTGTTATTGGTTTAGTTGGTACATTAATGTTGTTTTTTGGAGCACATTTAATAGCAGTAGAATGGTTACAAATACCAGAGGCTGAAATGACTTTAGTTGCATTGTCACCTGCTATATTTTTTGTTTCTATAGCATCTGTAATGAGAGGATACTTTAACGGAAGGCAACATATAAAAGCAACAGCTAGATCACAAACTTTAGAACAAGTATTTAAAACAGCTCTAACTATTATATTAGTAGAAATAGTCGCAATAATTTCAGATGTATCAACAGAATGGATGGCAGCAGGAGCAACTCTTGCTACTACTCTAGCTACGATGACTGGATTTGGCTATTTATATCTTTATTATAAAGTAAGAAGAAAAGAAATAGCTTTGGAAATTAAGTCTACAGTAAATTATAAATATGAACGTGTGAGAAGTATTGTAAAGAAAATAGTATTGGTATCACTTCCGATAGCAATAACAGCCATTCTTTCATCAGTAAACAAAAATATAGATTCTTTTACAGTAGTAAGAAGCTTAAAAGAATTTTTACCAGATGATGTGGCAGTGGCACAGTATGGAATATTAGGTGGAAAAGTAGATACTTTAACGAGTTTACCGCTTTCTATAAATGTAGCGTTTGCAACAGCATTAGTTCCAGCAATTTCAGCGGCAAAAGCAAAAAGAGATAAAAAAACAATAAAAAGAAAAACTACTTTTTCATTTCTGGTTTCTTTACTTATTGGATTGCCATGTACTGTAGGAATGTGTATATTTGCAGGACCAATACTAGATTTATTATATCCAAATGCAAGTGATGGAACTTTAATACTTCAAATAAGTTCTTTGACAATATTGTTTACAATATTAGATCAAACTATAAATGGAGCACTTCAAGGATATGGCTTGTTAAGGGTTCCAGCAATTTCATTAGGAGTGCGGAGTATTAGTAAAATTAATTTTAAACTTAGTTTTAGTACCAATTCCATCTATTGGTGTAAATGGAGCAGCATGGGCTTCTGTAGCATGTCATGTAGTCGCATTTTCTATTTCAATTATTTGCCTGAAAAAAGCATTTAATTTAAAATTACCATTTAATAAATTTGTATTAAAACCTGTTTTAGCAACTATAATTATGGCAATTTGTTCATATTTTATTTATCAAATACTTTCAGGAATAATTGCGGGAAAATTGGCTACAATATTAGCAATAGTATTTGCGGTAGTTATTTATGGCTTGTCAATAGTAGTTTTAAAGGTATTTACGAAAGAAGAAGTACAAATGATGCCAGCTGGAGATAAAATTTATAAGATACTTGCAAAATTAAAAATATATTAAAATCAAAAATTAATAAAAAAAATACGAAAAAAAGAAGGATTTTAAGTATTTTTGGCGAATTATCTTAATTAGTAGTACATTTATTGCTTAGTTCAGGCAATAGAGTACATAAACATCATACTTTATAGGAGGTAATTATAATGAACAAAGCTGAATTAATCGCAGCAATGGCTGCAAAAACAGGTGAAACAAAAAAAGCAGCTGAAGCATCAGTAAACGCTTTTGTAGAAGTTGTAACAGATTCACTAAAAAAAGGAGATAAAGTTCAACTAGTTGGATTTGGTTCTTTTGAAGTTAGAAAGAGAGCAGCTAGAAAAGGTAGAAACCCACAAACTAAAGAAGAAATCAAAATACCTGCATCAAAAGCTCCAGTATTCAAAGCTGGTAAAGCATTAAAAGATTTAGTAAACAAAAAATAAAATTATTTATAATGTATAAATATATGATATCATAT
>CALXZC010000022.1 GCA_944393135.1 uncultured Clostridia bacterium
CATTTTTTTGCCAAATGAGACAGAAATTGCCCGTCCCTAAAATTCTCATATTTGCTTTTTCTTATATATTTTTCTCTTTATATGTATCAATAAATAGTCTATTACTACTAAAATTAAGATAATTGCAATTTCTCTATTAGGCACTGCTGATAATTCTAGTAATTTATGGAATAATAATGCTGCTACGTAAAATCCAAGTGCTGTTGTTGTAAATAAAAATATATGAATTTTTGTGTATGGCATACAAACTTCTTGTACTGCTAAAATACTTACAAATCCTATTAATAAATACATCATTGTTGTTAATACCTCTTGCTCTATTCCTATTACATTTCCTATAAAAGTTAAAATGATTATATTAAACATAATTACAATAGCAAAAGGTGCCGCATTCGTGAGCGCTGTTGGCAGAAATGCTCCTGTTATTGGCTTTTTATTTTTCTCGAATGTAATAAAGAATGATGTATAACCTTCAATTACTAAGTCTATTAATGTTATTTGTATTGGTATAAATGGGAATGCTGTATTTGTTAATATACAGAACAATGATAGTAGTACAGAGTATATTGTTTTTATAAAAAATATCCTTGCAACATTTGTTATATTATTTACAACTCTTCTTCCTTCCATTAATACATCTTTAAGTACACTAAAGTCTGAATTTAAAAGTACTATTTGTGATACTTGTTTTGCACTGTCTGTTGCATCTGGAAGTGTTATGCTACAATCAGCTTCACGTAGTGCTATGACATCATTTACACCATCTCCTGTCATAGCTACTTTATGATTTTTTGCCTGAAGTGCTTTTACTATTATGCTTTTTTGATGTGGCAATACTCTTGCAAAAATACTATATCTATCTACTAAGTTCACTATTTCGGCATCTGTACTTATTGTTGATAAATCTATATATGACTGATAATCCTCTAGTCCTGCTCTTTTTGCTATATTTGATACTGTAAGCGCATTATCTCCTGAGATTATTTTAACGTCTACCCCTTGCTCTTTAAAATATCCTAGCATTTCTTTTGCATTTCTTCTTAATGGATCTTCTAATATGACAGATGCGATTACTTCTAAATGTGGTAATTCATCATCTTTAACTTGCTCTTTAGAATATCCTATTGCTAATACTCTTTTTCCGTCTTTTTGTAATTCTATTATTCTTTCTGGCATTTTTTTATCTGCTTTTTCAAATAATCTTTCCGGTGCTCCTACTATTACAGAGCCTTCTTTTTTAAATGAGATACTACTCCATTTTCTTTCTGATGAAAATGGTACATTATCTATTTTCTCATAATTTATATCTCCCTTAAAATGACTTTTTAATGCTCTAAATGTAGAATTAGTGTCATCCATTCCATTTACAAATGCTATCATCATGTCGTTAAATGGCTTTGGCATTACATTTTCTTCATATAGTTTAACTTCTGATACTTTCATTTTTCCTTGTGTTATTGTTCCTGTTTTATCTAGACATATTGTGTCAATATGTGCCAAACTTTCTATACTATATAATTCTTGAACCAATACTTCTTTTTTTGCAAGTTTGATAACTCCAGATTCTAATGCTATTGTGATAAGTAATACTAATCCTTTTGGAAGCATTCCAAGTAATGCTGCTGCCGTTGCAACAACGGCTTCTGGAATTATTGTTTCTCTTATGAAATAACTTTGTATAAATAAAATTATTCCAACTGGTATTATTACAAAACTTGTAAATTTTGTAACTCTTTTCATAGAGTTGATTAATTCTGAATTATTATCTTTATGCTTTTTAGTTGCACTTATTATTTGGTTTGCAAAGTTATCTTCTCCAACTTTTTCTACTACTGCATAACATTTACCTGAAACAACATAGCTTCCTGAAAGTAATTTATCTTCTTGTTTTTTTTCTATTAAGTCAGATTCTCCTGTAAGAAGTGCTTCATTTACTTCTATTTCACCATTTATTACATAACTATCTGATGGTATTTGGTCTCCTTGCTTTAGAATAATTGTATCTCCTAATACTACTTTTTCAATTTCAATTTCTTGTTCTTTTCCATCTCTTACTACAGTTGCTTTAGATGCTGTTAGTATTGATAATTTTTTTACTAAATTTTTTCCATGTATTTCTTGAATAATTCCAATTAAAACATTTATCGTAATAATTAAAAAGAAAAATGTATTTGTATATGCTCCAACTGCTAATAATGCTATTGCTATTATTAGGTTATATAGATTAAATAATGTGAATACATTATCTTTTATTATTTGCCAATTTGATTTTAAATTATTATTATCACTTACGTTTACTTTTCCTTGGGAAGTTAGTTCTTCCACTTCTTTAGATGATAATCCATAATATTTTCCTTCTTTCATAGCTCCTCCTAAACTTACATTTTTTTATCTGTACTTTTTATTTATATCATAAAACAAGAAAAAAGAACAGTCTTTTTTAAAAAACTATTCTTAATTTTCTCTATGGCTCTTCCATAAAGTCTTTTCTTTTTCCTCCTATTATTTCATCATATATTTTTATTTTATAGTTTAGTCTATCTATCGTTTTATCTATATCTTCTCTCTTTTTTACCAAAATTTCTTTTTGTAAGTTTAATAACTCTTGTCTTTCTTTTGCTGTGCTATGTCCTTTATTCATAAGCTCCACATATTTTTGTAATACTTGTATTGATAGCCCCGCACTTCTCATACATTTTATGAAATCTATCCATCTACAAGAAACTTCATCAAAATCTCTTATTCCACTTTTATTTCTTGGAACTCTTGGTATTAATCCTTCTTTTTCATAATATCTTATTGTATCTGCTGTTAATTCATATTTCTTACTCACTTCTGCTATTGTCATATACTTCTACCTCTTATCTTAATTTTTCATATTCTTCATCACTTACAGGTTCGCACCATTCATTACTAGTTTCTTCTCCTGGTACTTCTACTGCTAAATGACTAAACCAACAGTTTGCAGCTCCATGCCAATGTTTTACATTTGCTGGAATTGTTACTACATCTCCTTTATGCAATTTCAATGGTTCTTTTCCTTCTTCTTGATACCAGCCCTCTCCTTCAACACATATTAATATTTGACCACCACCTGATTTTGCATGATGAATATGCCAATTATTTCTACATTTTGGTTCAAATGTTACATTTGATATTGATATTTTAGCTTCTTCTATCCTTGCTAGTAGCTTTAAATAACTTTGTCCTATAAAATATTTAGAATATGCTGTATTTGGCTCTCCTATTCCGAATATTCCTCCATGTCCACTTACATCTTCATTATTATAAATTTCTCCTAACATATTAAATACTGCCCATGCATTTGGCCATCCACAGTAAAATGCTAAATGTGTTATCATCTCAACCATTTCTTCTTTTGTTATTCCATTTTTCTTAGCAGTCATAAGATGGCTTTTTAATGAACTATCAAACACTCCTTTTGCTATTAATGCTGTTACTGTTATCATTGACCTGTCTCTTAATGATAATTTATCTTCCCTTGACCATACCTCTCCAAATAATACATCATCATTTAATTCTGCGAATTTAGGCGCTAAGTTTCCTAATCTATCACGTCCTGCTGTCTGTTTTACCATAATACATTCCTCCTATCCCTTATTTTTACTATATTATATATATCACTTAAAGTAAACTCTAAGTCAAGTTTTTATATAAAAAATTCATATAGATTTCACATGTTTTTATTGATTTTTCATCTATTTTCATGTTATAATCAGCAAAAATGTTAGGAGGAAGCTAATATGAAATGTCCAATATGTAAAGATGTTACTTTACTTATGTCTGAAAAGAAAGGTATAGAAATTGACTATTGCCCTGAATGTCGCGGTATTTGGCTAGATAGAGGTGAGCTCGAAAAACTAATTGAAAAAGAAGATAATTATAATGAAAGTCATTATGAAAGAAGAGAAAAAATAAGAAATGAAGATTATAATAATGGAAAACATCTTCGTAAGAGAAAAAAAGAAAGTTTTTTAGAAGATATCTTTGACATCTTTGGTGATTAATATAAAGGAATACTAAAAAGTATTCCTTATATTAATTTTTTCTATTATTTAATAGTTTTATTTTCTCTTAACCATTTGACAGTATCATTAATTGTTTCTTCCATACTTCTATTTTTAAACCCTAATTCTTTTTTTGCTTTTTCGTTAGAGAAGTTTGAGTTTGATGTTAATGTATAAAGTGAATATCTAGTATACAATGGTGGTTCTTTTCTTAATTTATAATATATTTCTGAAAGTGGTGCTGTAACTCTTGCAATCCACATAGGCAAAATCGTTTTTATTTTTTTGGTATTTGTTGCTTTAGTAATTAAATTTACTAATTCTTTAACATCTACATATCTATTAGATAATATATAACATTCTCCTTTTTTACCGTTTTTACAACAACTTATTATTCCATCTGCTACATCTCTTACATCTACAAAGTCATATCCACCTTTTACAAATGCTCTTAAAGACCCATTTGCTATGTCTAATATTAATTGTGTTAAATGTGTATCACTATAATCTCCTGGTCCTATTATTCCAGAAGGATGTACTATAGATGCATCTAACCCTTTTTCTTTTACTTCTTCTAATACCATTTTTGCTGTTTTTGCTTTTGATTTTGCATACAAGCCTTTTACTTTATCTGGGTCAAAGTCATATATTTCTGTCATTTTTTCTTTATTTGGTTTCTCAGTTATTGCATGTACACTATTTACATATACTAATTTTGCATTTTTTTCTAATACTTTTTCTACTATGTTTTTTGTTCCATCATAATTTACTTCCATTACTTTTGGATTGTATTTTGATTTTATATATACTATTGCTGCACAATGTATTACATAAAGTTTTGTATCACTATCTACTTTAAATATTTCATCTAATGTTTCCTTTTTAGTTACATCTCCTCTATATATTTTACAATTTAAACCTTCTATAGCTTTTATTTTATCGTCTAGCAGTACTAAACATCTTACTTCTAAATCTTTTTCTAATAATTTTCTTACTATATTATTTCCTAAAAATCCATTTGCTCCTGTTACTATATATACTTCTTTCATGATTACCACCACCATTTCTTATTACATCTATTATAATATAATTATACCATATTTTACCTGAATTTGTTAGATTTATTTTGCAGTTAAATTACTAAGTTCATCCCATTTCATCATCTTTTCTTCTATTTCTTTATTTAACTTATCTATTTTTCTTTGTAATTCTTCTAATTTAATATAATCTGTTAAATTTTCTTCTTTTTCCATTTCTTTTTTTATTATTTTTACTTCATCTTCTTTTTCTTGTATTTCTTGCTCGATTTTTTTCATTTTATTTTTTCTCTTTGTATTTTCTTTATTTTTTAAATACTCTTTTTTTGAATTTGTTTGTTCTGCTTTTCCATTATTTTTTATATTAGTTTTTTCCATTTTACTTTCATTTTCTTCTTGTTTATCTTTTTTCCACTCTTGGAACTCTTCATATGTACCATCGAAAAATGTAACTTTTCCTTTTTTAAATTCTAATATTTTATCTGCTACTTTATTCACAAAATATCTATCATGAGATATGAATATTAATGTCCCTTTATATTCTTTTAAAATTGTTTCTAAACTTTCCTTTCCTATAATGTCCATATGGTTTGTTGGCTCATCTAGTAATAATAAATTAGGCTCTTTCTTAAAGATTTCACAGAGTTTTAGCCTTGCTTTTTCTCCTCCTGATAATACTTTTATCTTTTTTTCTACATCTTCACCTGAAAACAAGAAATTTCCAAGTATTGTTCTCAACTTAGTTGTTGTTAATTCTGGGAAAATAGTACTAAATTCTTCAAGCACTGTATTTTCTTCATTTTTAAAGTCTAACTGTTGGTCAAAATATCCCAAAGACACATTATAACCAAACTGAAAATCTCCTCCTAAGCTTTGTATCTTTCCTATTAATGTTTTTAATAATGTAGATTTTCCAATTCCATTTTTTCCTATTATTCCGAAGCTTTTCTCCCCTATATAGTGTAAAGTTTATTTCTTGTAAAACTTCATCATATCCTATTTTTAATTTTTTTACTGTTAATACTTCTTTTCCACTTTCTTGTATATTAAAATTAGCATGAAAAGTTCTTAAATCATATTTATTTGGTTCTTCTATTTTTACCATTCTTTCTATTTGTTTTAATTTTGAGAGTGCCATTTTGGCTTTCGTTGGTTTGTACTTAAATCTATTTGCAATATCTGTTAATCTTTTTATTTCTGCTTGTTGATATTCGTAGTCTTTTAATCTTTTTTCATAGTTTGCTCTTTTTTGTATTTCATAATCTCTATAATTTCCTTTATATTTTGTAATACTTCCATATTCTATTTCATATACTTTATTTACAATTCTATCTAGAAACATTCTATCATGTGATACTATAACTACTGATTTAGGATAGTTTTTTAAATATTCTTCAAGCCATTCTATTGCTGTAATATCTAAATGATTTGTTGGCTCATCTAATAGTAATATATCTGGCTTACTTAAAAGTAGTTTTAAAAATGCAATTTTTGTTCTTTGCCCTCCTGAAAATTCCGAGATTTTCTTTTTCTCATCTTCTTTAGTAAACCCAAAATTCTTTACTGCTATTCCTATTTCTTTCTTATATGTATATCCTCCTAGTAACTCATATTTTTCTAAACTTTCTGTATAATTTCTAATTGTTTTTTCATCATTTTTTTCCTGTAATTTCTTTTGTAATTCTTCTATTTTCATTTCTAATGCTACTATATTTTTATATACTTTTAGTATTTCTTCCATCATTGTTTTTGTCTCATCTTCAAAGTCTATTTGTTTTAAATAGCCAATTACAGGATTTCCTTGTTTATATACTCCAAACTTAGTTGTTCCTATTCCTTCTTCTAACATAGAATTATTTACAATAGCTTTAAGTAAAGTGGTTTTTCCGTGCTCCGTTTCTTCCCACTATTGCAATTTTATCTTTTTCATTTATTTCAAAATTTATTTCTTCTAGTATGGTATCTATTCCATAAGATACAGCACCATTTATTATTCTATAGTTCATCTTGCTTCTCCTACTTTATTTTTTATAATGTATCTATTTTTATATGTTTTTAAGTAACAAAAATGCCTAGGTGGCAACGTACTTAACATACGTTTAGCATTTAGCTACCATACCTAGGTCTTACTGAAAATATTTTAACATATAAAAAGTTATATGTCAAATGTATTTTCTTTAATATTTTATGTAATTTTTCACTTTTTATTACATTTCTTTCTTGGAAACAGACTAACTCTAAAATTTTTGGGTTTAAGTTCACTTATTACATCATTTACGATTGTAATATCCTTATATTTATTGTAAAATGTATTTACTATTAAATCAGCTAACTGTATTCCATAATTTGTTTTTGAATCATAATATGTAATTTTAAAATCATCATCATATACACAAAATTCTGTTTTTAAATAAGTTTCCAAATTATTTAACTCTCCAACACGTATATTTCTATTATCTATGCTAATAACAAAATCTATAGTTTCATTAATATTTTGTATATTTAAGGCTGGTATAATACAATCATTTATTAATACTTTTACAGCATAATTAAAAAAAATATTGGAATCCACTATTTCTTTTTTCATTGCCTGTTTATCAAAAACTTTTACACACCCCTGAAAAGTATCTATGTCTTGTATTTTATTAAATATTTTTATCTTTTCTGTTTGTTCCATATCATATGATTTTATTTCTTTTTCTAACGCAATATTTTTTATTTTTTTCAATTTTAAATTTTCTTTTCGATATTTTGATTTAATTTTCATTTTATCTTGATTAAAACAAAAATAACCACCAATGGCAAAATATCTTGTTTTACTATTTTTATGTATTGATCCACTCTCATCTAAATATACATATATTTCTATTTTAATCACCTCTTTTCAAAAAATTAAAATTTTCTTATTATTTTCTATTTATTATCCATATGCTATTGTTATTTATTTACATTATAACAATATTTATATCACATAAATTAAATTTTCTCAAGAAGTTTATATTAATTTTTAATTATAGAACCATTATTTTTGTTACTATTCACAGCCTAATTTAAAATAAAAAAGCTGTATTTTCAACAGGTTAAGGATTTTGCTAATTGGACTTTATTAACATAAATGAAAAAAATATTAAAAATTTCATTTAATGTTAATTTTTCTAAAATTTAAAATTGCTACAACCATTGAAATTACTTAATTCGATTTATAAAATGGCTGTGAATAGTAACTTATTTTTACAATACACATAAAAAGAGTAGAATTTCTATAAATCCTACTCTTTTAATATATATATGAAATTTTTAGGTAAGCTAATATTATTTTAAGTTTCCAATAGTAATTCCTTGAACTTTTTCAGGTACTTCTATTGTAACTAGGTTTAAGTCGTCTGCATCAACTGTAACTTTAACACCTTTACCATTTACTCCGAAAGAATTAATGTATTCTCTTACAGCGATCACATCATTTTGTGCCATTTCTCCATTTTCATCTCCAAATGTTTTTCTTATTTCTTCATCGCTATAATCTTTTAATTCTATTTCAGTTAATTTCTTATTCGTTTTTAATACTTCTGGTGCTGCTACTACAGTATTAGCAAATACTTTTGAAGATTTATCTTTGTCAGCTGATACTGTAACTGTTTTATCTCCAGTTAATGAAGGATCTTTGATATCAACTTCACCATTAGTTACCTCAACTGTCATTTCAGCACTTACATTTACCTGTGGTGCTTCAACAATTACTTTACCATTTGTTGTTTTAATTGTAATTGTTCCTCTTTGTTCTGATGTATTATCTTCACTACCGATGAATGTTATTTTTGCATCTCCAGCAGTAGTATTTTCAAATGTTACATCATTTTCTGTTGTATTTGCATCAACTTCTAAGTTTTTGCCTATTTGAGCTTTTAAAGTCATTTCTTCATCTGTTGAAACTTTTACATCATTAATTTCAACATTAGCTCCAGCTTCAACTTTATATTCTATAGCTTTAGTTTCTGCTGTAACTTCAATAGCATCAGTTAAAACTATATCTTTATTTTCTCCTTTCATTTCTACACCATCAACATCAAATATTGATTTAGCTCCTCCTAATGTTAATGCTTTGAATTTTCCTACTAATGTTTTTGTAAATGCATTACTTGTAATTTCTACTGTTGAATCTTTGAATATATCTCCAGTAGTAAATGTTCTATCTTCTGCTCTACCATCTAATACTATAGAAACGTCTGTTGCATCATCATTCATTGTTACAACATCTCCAGCTTCTAGGCTATCGATAACTGTTCTAGCTTTTGCTAATTCAGTTATATATGTTGTATCATATTCTGCACCATTCATTACTATTGTATTAGTATTTTTAAGTGCAACTTTGTTTGAACCTTCTACCATAGCAGCATCTACATCATTAGTTACTGTAACACCTTCAAATACTGGTAATGTAGTATATAATCTTCTACTATATCCAGATTTTACTTCATTTCCATCTACAACTGCAACTAATCTAAATGCATAATCAGTTGTTGGATTTAAACCGTCAACTGTTACTTGGTCATTTTCATCAATAGTTACATCTTTTGTAGCTACTTTTTGATAAAATCCATCTTCCATATTACCATTTTCTTTTAAAGTAAATACTTCTACTTTATATGTTACTTCTTTATTAGCTATTTCAATAGGTTTTACATCAAACTTAATACTTGTTGAACCTTTTGTTGCTGTAGATACATCTGGAGCTTTTACAATATAGAATTGATCAGAAACTACTTCTTCAGAATTTATAACAGCCATTTGGTCAGCTTTTGCAGCAAGTTTTACTTTTGCAACATAGATAGTATTTGGAGTTAATCTTACTTTAACTTCATTTTTATCATTATCGCATGCAACATTATCTTGAGCTAATGTTTCTTCACCTTCTGCATCTACTGTATATAAATTAATTTCATATGCTCCAAAATCATCTTTTCCATTTGGATTTTCCCAAGATATTATAGCATTTCCTTCTGCATCGTTTTCTAAGTTTTCTATTGTTAAGTTTTCTATAGTTTTTAATGCAGTAACTGTTACTTCAGCTGATTGTACAGCTTCAGAAGCTTCACTTGTTCCTTCATCATTTCCTTTTGTTACTACAGAAACTCTATATGTTCCAGCTCCTGCTTTTGCTATTTCATCTGTGAATGAAACAGTTGTAACTGCTACATCATCTTTTTCTGCTATAGCAACTCCATCTTTATATAAAGTTACTACATATTCATGTGATGCTGTATCTTTTTCATCTTTAACAAGTTCAAACTTAGCTTCTGCACTTTCTGTTAAATCTGGTGCTTCAACTTCTGCTAATTTTGGTTCAGTTGTTAAAGTCTTATCAGTTGTAATAAGAGCTGAATTCATTCCTGAAATTGAACCATATTCGTTTTCAACGATATACCATACTCTGTATACTGTATTAGTTTCTAACTCACTTGCTATTATTGCATCTGTTAATTTATTATTTTGAACATCTAAAGAATTTGTTAATTCTTTTACTTGTGGTTCAGTAGCATCTTTATCTAATAAAATATATCTTACTTTTGTTACATTACTTTCTCCCATACTTTCTAATGAAAGTGTTGCTTCTCTTGTACTTACACGATTTGTGCTTACATTTGCTGTATTTGGAGCAACTTTAGAATTTTTAACAATTTCATATTTTGCTACTAATGTATCTCCATCATATAGACTTGCTGTAACAGTTCCATCTTTTAAACCTGATAAATCAATATTTGAAACTGGAACATAATCCATATGTGCTTTAATTTTTATATTTTGCTCTTTATCAGCTGTATCCTCATCTTGATCAGATATAACTAATTTTAATGTTGCTTTTTTATCTAAAGTTTCTTTTAAACTTATTTCAACTGAGCTATTCTTTTCATTTACATTATTAATATATCCACCTTTATTTACAGTCATACTATAGTTTGATTCTTGAACAACTTCTTCTGCTGGTGGTAAGTTATCAATAACTGAAGTTTCTAAATCAACATAATATTTTCTTATTCTTAATGAATCATCTGGATTTATATTACCAGCATTTCCATCATCAACATCTGCTGCTTCTTTTTGTGCATCATTTAAGCTTACTAAATCAAGATAATATTTATCAACTTCTAATGCATCATCTGGATTAATTCTTCCATTACCATCAACATCTCCATATACAACAACTGTATATTCTGTTCCGTCTGTTGTTGTAAATGTATCTCCTGTTCCAACTGGTAAATCTAATGCAGAAACAGTGTTTCCATTAACTCTTTCTACTGTTCCCTCAAATTTTTCGCTGTTTACAATATCTCTTACAGTTAATACGTCATCTATATTAGCTAAAATGAAAGGTACAACTGTTTTTCCTTCTACTAATTTTCTGTATATGCCTACTGGATTTGTTGTGTAATTATCTTCTACTGATGTTTGTTCTGCTGCATTTACTCTGTTCATTCCTAAACTACCTGTTAATAACATTCCAGCTAATGCTATTGATGATACTATTTTAAATTTCTTATTCAACTTTTTTTCCTCCCTTATATTTTGAATATTTTTGAAATAATTATTTTCTTAATTTTCTAACTGCTATAGCTCCTGCTACTACAACTGCTACAACAATTCCTGCTACTGTTATTATTGATGTTCCTGTTTGAGGTAATTTTGTAATAACTTTTCCTTCATCGTCAACTTTTACATTTGTATCTGTATCAGCTCCACCTACTGTATCTGTTACATCACTTGGTTGGTTCTCATCTGGTACTTCTACATCTGGTTGTTCTGGCTCTGGTTCTACTGTTGGTTCAGCAACTGCTACTGTTACTGTAGATGTATTTAATGTTTCATCTTCATGTGAGAAAAATCTGCTTCCTACAAAATCTGCTGCATCTGTATTTGCTTTAGCAACAAATGTGAATGTTACATATGTTGCATAATTAGTTGCATGTGAACCTGCTACTTTTACTGTTCCTGGATTATTAGGATTTACTGTTAAATCTCCTAAATCAGATGAAACTGATTGATATTCAAAACTATTTGCATCATATGTTAAATCTAATCCTATTGATTGTGTTGGTTTATCTAATTTTAATGTTACTGTTACAGTGTCTCCTACTTTAACTTCTGTTGAGCTTGCACTCATATCGGCAGCATTAACTTGGCATGCCATTACTCCTATCATTACTACTAACGCTATTAATATTCCTAAAATTTTATTTTTCATTTTCATTTTTAATATCATTCCTTTCTTATTTTTATAATCTTATGTACCTTTATTAATACACTTTTTTTATGCTATTTTAGCATTATACTTCTCTTGCCTTACATATAAGTCTAGTTAATCCCCCAGGATTACATGTTATTAGAGTTACTTCTTTCTTCCCATCTTGGTTTTGATCTAAACAAGATAAATCAGTTGGATCACAAGTATATTTATCATAAATCTCATAATCTACTCTTTCCTTTGTTTCTCTTGTGATTAAATAAAATTGTTCTCCTACATTCATTTCATCTAATCTTTTTAAAATGTTATTCCAATTATGTCCGCAAATACAAAAATTCCCACTTTGATTTATATCTTTAGGTCCATAAAATCTAGTTACTCCTAATTTCAATGAAGCATTTTCTGTTTTACTTAAAACATTTTGCCTTACACCGAATTTTTTCTATAACTAATTGTCCCATAACATCATAGCCACCTAATTTCTCAGGAATATCAACATCTTCATATTTCTTATCGTCTACCACATTTTCTTCAGAAATAATATTTGTATCTTGAGTATTATTAGCTACTTGTGATGATGTATCTATGGTATTTTCGCCATCTTCTTCTTTCTCTTTACTTGCGTACACAATAGAAAAAGCAATTATCGCGATTACAAGTATTAATCCAAATACTTTCTTTTTATTTACCTTTTTTTTGATCATTCTTTTACCTTGATGATATATAACTCTTTTCACATCTTCCTCCTTCACCTCCTTATTTTCTCTTAGTGTTATTATTTTCTTAACTATATTTATGGTTAAGAAATCAATAAAACAGCCTCTTTCCTGAAACACTTAAAAGCTGTTTTATTTGTTAGTGTTTACTTTTGTTTAATCTGTTTCAGGTTATTCGTCTATTATTTTAACCTAATTCAGATTATAAGTCAATAGTAATTTCAAAATATTTTAAAATATTTTTATAAATTGTATTTTTTGCGTATTTTCATAAACTTTTTACATTTTTATAAAGAATTCCTCAAGATTTTTTAATAAAAACTGAATTTTAAACCATACTACAAAGGAGAAGATAAAATAATGAATAAAAAATATGTAAAATCTTATGATAAAATCAGATCTTTAAGAGAAGATAGTGACTTAACTCAAAAAGAACTTGCTTCTACTTTAAACATGTCACAAACAGGATATTCAAAATATAAAACAGGAGAAAATGATATACCAACAAAAATTTTAATAGATTTAGCATATTACTATAATACATCAGTAGATTATCTACTAGGAATTACAGATATAAAAGACCCCTATCCACGTTCTAGAAAGATGACATTAGAAGAATAATTCCTTTTAATATTTATTTAATTTTATATTTAAAAACATCCAATAACTTTAATTGCTATTGGATGTTTTCTTTCTTATATATATTATTAATAAAACCATAAAAATAATTGAAATAATAATTACTATATATGCCATCTTATTTTCTTTACTTCTTTCTTGTTCAATTTTTTTCCTCTCTTCTATGCTAGTTTTTGATGCTTCATATATTTCATTTAATCTTTCATTATTATCTTGAAGTTCAATATTATATATTTCTTCTTCACTGTTATTTCTTTTATATACATCTATTAAGTATTCTTTTTTAGTAAAACCATTTTTAGCTGTAACTATTATTTTAATCTCGTTATTTCCTTCTTTTAAAAAATCATCTTTTATTATTTCCACACTTGCATTTTCTTCTTCTGGAATTGCAAGAATTCTTATTTGTTCTACACTATTCCCAACTTCTACTTTATAATTAGTAATATCTGTAGAAAATGCAGGATATAGTAATTCATTTTCTATTGCTAATGTTTCTAAATTTGTATTTGCCGCTTCTATATCATCTGTTTTTGTGACATTTATGGTATAAGTACTACTGCTAGCATTATCCTTTGAATTCACCTCTATTTTTATTAAATTCAAGCCATCTTTCAAGCTTTCATTCCCTGTAACTTGGGTCTTTGCATCATTGTTTTCTGCTATTGCTAGAACATCTATATCTTTAATATCACTTTTTACAGTCAAGTAATAATTATAAACATTACTATTAAAAGCTGGGACCATTCCTTCTATATTAAGTCTTAAATTCTGTAATCTAGAATTATTAATATCACTACTGTTTCCTCTTTCTTCTTTTGCTTGTTTTTCTAATTTTGTTTCATCTTTTTCTATCTTAATTTCTTTTTCTTTAAAATTCATTTCTATTTTTTGGGCTTTATCTGTATAAAATTCTCCCTCCACATTAAAACTTGCTGTTCCATTTTTAATCGTTTTAAATTTAAAACTTACTATTTTTCCATCTTTTGCTCCACTCCCACCTTTTTCATCATACCAAAGATATATTATTTTATTTCCTTCTATATTTATATTTTCTGGTCCTGATATATATTGTAATTTATCACTATCAAAATATAAATATAAAGTAAATGCTGCTGTTTTAATTCCTTCTAAGTTTACACTTATTTCAATTTCTTCATTTACATCAAAAATATCTTTGTTACTTTCTATATATAGATTTCCTCTCGTATTTGCATATGTTACACAAATACAACTTAAATACATACAAAATGTAATAAAAAAAACTAAAATTTTCCTTTTCACTCTATCCTCCTTTTATTGTTCTAAATTTTGAAGTCCTAATATATGTCTCTGTATCAGCAATAAATCAACTGAACTAGGCTTATTTGATGTTTTCCTTACATTACTTGCTTTCATAAATATATCTTCTAATCTTTCTATTTCTAATATATGACGCTGCAACAATAATAAATCTACACTATTTATTTTTCCATCTCCATTAGCATCTCCATATATTATAATTGTATATTTTCTTAAGACATTTCCGTTTTCTTTCACAATTACTTTACTTCCAGTTCCTACAATATCGGTATCATTTAACAATTCATCTTTATAATTTACAAACTCTATATCTAAATCTGTTGTAATTAAATCTTTTAAATCCTGTACTCTGTTTTTATCATAATCTATTCCTGATATTTCTAAAGCTTCTATCTTTAGTGAACTATCAAAGTGTATCTCATAATCTTCCATTTTTCTTACAACTATTACTTTACATTCTTTTCTTATCTCCTCATTTTCTTTTGATTTTATAATTATACTAACTTCTCCTTCTCTTATTGCTTCTAGGTTTCCGTTCTCATCTACTTTTACTATGCTAGTATCACTACTTTCATATATAATTCCTTTCTCGTTTGCATCATCTGGCTCTATGCTAGCATTTATTTTAAATGTATCTCCTACTTGCATATATACATTATTATTATCTACTAATATATCTGTTACTTTACTATAAACTTCTACTTCGATTTCAGACTGGACACTATTTTCTTCTGCTTTTACTATCATCTTAGCTTTTCCACTTTTTATTCCTCTTATATTCCCTTCACTATCTACAGTTGCTATATTAGGATTACTAGATGTATAAATTACTTTATGGTCTTTTGCTTCTTCTGGCATTATTTTTACTTCTAATTTTTTAGTTTCTCCTTTATTTATTACATTTCCATTAATCGAAATCTCTATTTTTTCTATAGTTACATCTGGTACTTCTGTTACATAATTTTGTGATATATATCCTATAATTCCATTACTAAGTCTTACCATATCCCATCTTTCACCTGTTCCCACTCCTTTTTTTAGTCTTGTCATCTGGTTTCCATTTTGCATCATTGTAATTACTTCATAGCTAGTTCCGTGGTCCTGTTCGTAGGTTTACATTTGTTGCATTACAATATACTTTACTATTATCATCTACAAAATTATTAGGTTCTATATTAGGGCTTTGTGTAGGTATTTGAGGCATATTATTATATATTGGTATTATAAAGTTCATTGAAATATCCAATAAATTACTATTTTTATATCCATTATATATAGACTTTGCTTCACTATAAGGTGCTAACACATTTGTCATATACTGATGCCAAAAAAGACTATCTCCTGTTACATCAAATTTTTGTAAATATACTGTATCCTGTCCCTGATTTATATAACTATCTCCAATAAAGATAGCTCCACCTGTTATTGCTCTTTCTTTTGTATTCCACGGTATTATAAATTTACGTTTAGTTTCTTCACTAGCACCTTTTCCGTCTTTTGCGTACCTAAGTCCATTTTTAATTGCTCCCATGGGTTCAGATGAACTTGTTGCTCCTATATTATAGAAATTATATAGACCTTCAAAACCAGCTACTTTTCCACTTATTGAACTATGTGATAAAAACGGTCCTACTTCTTGTTTTATCCTAGATGCTAAATGATATGGGCTAACAAGGGATGTCCTTCCTCCTCTTAAAATTAAGTCTGAATATTTTTCTTGCATATTTATTACTTCTCCACTGCTTGTTAAATAAGAAACTTTCATATTATAAAATTCTGTTCCATAAAGTATTTTTTCTACTCCGTCTAAATTGTCTGTTTGCTCACTAAATGATAAACCTTCAAACTGGAATATTCTAACCTCATTTAAAAAATTTCTAGGATCCATTGCATATTCTACAGCCTGTCTTGAGCAATCAACCCAACCACTATCTACTTCCACATTATATTCTCCGTGGTTTGGTATTTTTCCATCTATCTGAATAATTTTTAGGTACTAAATTTTTTCCAAAAACATTTTCTTCATCTATGACATAATTCCAATCTAAGTTTGTATATAATGCTGTAAATTTCCAATTAGGATATTTATTTACTAATTCTTCCAAATATGGCTTATAACTATCTGGAAAGCTTTCAATCCCATTTGTTCTTTCTCCGTGCATTTATTTTAGAAATTAAACAACTCAAAAAAAGGACTATACAAAGAATTATATATATTTTTTTATTTTTTAAAATTCTCATCTATATTTTCTCCTTTGCTTTTACTATAATTCTTTCTTTAGAATTATTTGTACATGTTATTAATGTAATATGTTTTTCTCCATTTTTTTTCTGTGACAGGCAACTTACATCTTCTGGCAATACTTTATATATTTTATAAATTTCATATTCAACTTTTCCTATGTTATTATCTATCACAAATAAATTATCCCCTATTTGTAAATCTTTTAAGTCATGAAACATATTTTTATTTTTAAAATTATGACCTGCTACACAAAAGTTCCCAGGCATATTAGGATTTGCTCCCCAAAACTTAACTACTGATATATTTAAAGTCTCGACTGAATATTTTTTCAATATATATGTTTCTAAATTTATTTTTGGTATCTCTAATTTTGATATAACATCATAACCTTTATATTCTAAAATCACATTTTCTTTTGGATATTCTTTTTTAATTTTCTCATTAACAGCTACATTTCTACTAATATTTTCTACTTCATAATTTTTCTTATCAATATTTTTTTCTTTGTGTTCTTCTATACCAAGCCAAGTAAAAATTCCTAAAATAATTGCTACTAAAAATGTATTAATAATTTTTTTCTTAGTTTTTCTTTTCATTTGCTTACCTTTCTATGTAAAGTAAATGAGAAAATCTCATTTACTATTTTTTCTTTTTGTTATAATAAATAACCATTCCTAATAATATACTTAATACTAAGCATATTGGAATATAAATATTTATACCTGTTTTTGGTAATTGAGTTGGTACTTTATTTTCAGTTACATTTTCTTCAACTTCAACTGGTGGTGTTATTTCTTCTGGTTTACTTTCAGTTGTTCCACTTTCTGTCTCTCCTGTTTGAGGTGGCACTACTTCACTTTTTTCTTCTACTGTAAAATCAAATGTTTTTTCTGCGATTACTGTATCAGAGTTTTCTCTATCTATTAATTTTAATGTAATTTTATAATTTCCTGCTTTACTAAATACACCTCTTACATTTAAAGTTTGAGATACATCTTTTCCACCTATCTTATATCCTTGTTCTTCTCCCCAACCACTTTCTATTATGTCATGTTCTAATTGTTGCTCATCTGTTCCTAACAACTTCACATCACCTGTTCCTGTACTTTCTGCTATAAGCCTTGCTTTTTCATAATATCTTCCCATAGGAGATGAATAAGTTAATTTCATTTCATTTTCTTCATCTTTTGTAAGTGTTCCATTTACTGGAACTAAACTTAATGTATAATCTACATATTGTGGCTCTACTGTTAAATTTTTAGTAATAGGTGTAGTTATATCATCATAAGTTACAGATGCATCAGAGTTTGCTAAACCTTCTGCTGTTACATTAAATTCTGTTGGGTTTGAAGTTGTAATATCAGATTTTGCTTTAAATGTTACACTCATATTATTACGTGGGTTTGTTCCCCCAGAACTATCATAGAAAACAACTCTTACTTTATCTCCCATATCATTTGGTGTTCCTCCTTCGTTTGATACATATTCAAATATGCTATTATCATAAGCAATATCAAATGTATATGAACCCAAAGCTTGACCGAATTCTATGTTCACCTTTACTTCCTCACCAGGTCTTACTAAATTTTTAGAAGTTTCTACACTTACTGAATTTAGTGGGGCTGCATACACATTCCCTGTAAAAATAGCTAAACTTACTATTAATAATATACTTATTATACTAACTATTTTTTTCATAAAAAATCCTCCTTTTTTTATTT
>CALXZC010000023.1 GCA_944393135.1 uncultured Clostridia bacterium
CAAAAGTAATTATTTCTCAATATGGAGGGCCTGATGGTGAGCTTGCAGCTTCTTTAAGATATTTATCGCAAAGATTTGGTATGCCTGACCAAAAAGCAAAAGCAATTTTAAATGATATTGGTACAGAAGAATTAGCACACTTAGAGATGGTTGGAACAATAGTACACCAATTAACTAAAAATGCATCAATAGAAGAAATAGAAAAAGCAGGTTTGAGTAGCTATTATACAGACCATGGAGTAGATGTGTATCCTCAAAGTGCAGCAGGAGTACCATTCACAGCAGCATATATTGCAGCAAAAGGTGATCCAATAGCAAACTTACAAGAAGATTTAGCAGCAGAACAAAAGGCAAGAGCTGTATATGAAAAATTAATTGATTTATGTAGAGACAATCCAGATGTATTAGACCCACTAAGATATTTAAGGGAAAGAGAAGTAGTACACTTCCAAAGATTTGGAGAAGCACTTCGTGGAGTACAAGATAAACTTGCAGAAAAGAAAAAATTTTATATGAATGATATGAAACCACTTAATAATAATTGTGATTGTAATAATTAAGAGTAAAACTCCTATATTAAAATGTAGGAGTTTTAAATAGGTATTAAAATTAAAAAGTACTTACTATGCTATTTCCTTAGTGTAGTTATAAAAATATAATAAGCCGATTGACAAAAGAACAATCGTTTGATAATATATAACAAACAAGAATGGAGTTGGTTTATTATGAATAACAAACTAGTTGGAAATAAAAATAATATCGTATTTTATACAGATGAAGAAGGAAATACTAATATAGAAGTAATTTTACAAAATGAAGATGTTTGGCTAAATGCACAAGCTATTGCAGAATTATTTGATGTCAATGATAAAGCAATTTATAAACATATAGCAAATATCTATGAACAAGAGGAACTAGAAGAAAATTCAACATTCTCCATTTTGGAGACTATTGGAAAAAATGGACATAAGTATAAAACGAAATACTATAATTTAGATATGATTATATCAATTGGTTATAGAGTCAACTCAAAAAAAGCAGTGAAATTCAGACAATGGGCAAACAAAATAATAAAAGAATATATGGTAAAAGGTTTTGCTTTAGATGATGATAGATTTTTAAAAGGTGGCAAAGTAAATAGGCAATATTTTGACGAGTTATTAGAAAGAATTAAAGTAATTCGTACCAGCGAAAGAATGGCTTATCAAAAAATAACAGACTTATTTATAGCAACATCTATTGACTATGATAAAAAATCAGAAGAAGCATATACATTTTTTAAAATAGTTCAAAATAAATTGCATTATGCAATAACAGGTCATACCGCAGCAGAATTAATTTATAACAGAGTAGATGCAAGAAAAGAAAATATGGGACTAACCACTTGGAAAGAAGCACCAGACGGAATGATATATAAATATGATGTTAGCATAGCGAAAAACTATTTAAATGAAGATGAATTAAAAAAGCTAAATAATTTAACAAATTTCTTTTTAGATTATGCAGAACAAATGGCAGAAGAAAATCAAGTTATGACAATGAAGGACTGGATAGATGAAACAGACAATCTTCTAAAATTCAGAAAAAAAGAGATACTAAAAGATTCAGGAAAAATATCTCATAAGCAAGCTGTTGAAAAAGCAGAGAAAGAGTATGAAAAGTTTAGAGTAAAACAAGATATGCAATATATTTCTAGTATGGATGAAATGTATCAAAGATATTTAGAAGAAAATAATAATAAATAAGTATAAATTTTTAAATTGACAACATTGTGGTACAGAAGAATTAGCACACTTAGAAATGGTAGGAGTAAACCAATTAACTAAAAATACATTAATAGAAGAAATAGAAAAAGCAGGTTTGAGTAGCTATTATACAGACCATGGGTGGGTTTGTAATATTTCCTAATCCTGCTTTCTATTATTTATTTGGAAATACAATTCCGCTAATACATTTATCATATATAAATTGTTTTAAATCTTCCATATCATTTGTTTCATAATACTTTGTTAATTTTTCTCCAAAAGTAATATCTTCATCAACTGGTATACTTATTACACCTTTTCCATTTTGTATCATTATTTTATTTGCAAATAACATTGCCGTTCTTTTATTTCCATCTGTGAAGAATTGAGTTCTCATTAAATAACACATAATTGTAATGGCTCTTTCTGTAATACATTTAATATTATTAAATTCCTCTAAATCCTTACTTGTTTTATTTTCACTAGGTAATCCTGGTTTCCAAGTTGTTCCACCAATCGAAACTTCATAAATTCTAATTTGTCCTGGTCTATCAATTAAGTTATTACCAACTAAACTGTTAATAGATTTTAGTAAATTTAGGTCATTTTCTGCATCAATAGAGTTCAAAACAAATAACCAAGCGTGTTTTAAATTATTAATAGTTTGAATTTCATCTATTCTAAGACGAGCAACATTTCCACCATCAAATATTCTTTGAGTTTCTGGATATGTAACGTCTATTCCTTCAATATGAGAACTTTTCCATATGCTATCAACAATACATCTTTTAGCTAAAAAAACATTTTGTTCTTTTGTTATATTATATTTATCTTTCATATCAAGTTCCTCCTCAAAATAAACTAAATATATTATACCATATATTACCTTAAAATGCTATAATTACATCAAAAATTCCAATGAATAACATCTTCTGGAATTTTACCACTTACTTTGTTCAAATATAGACTAATAAGATAAGAAGCATATTTATCTTTAAGAATAAATTGTTCTATTCCTACTAGAACAAAAATACTAAGTGTAATTTTAGAAAATATATTAAAAAAGTATAAAACGCTATTGACAAAATATAAAAAAGAATGGTAATATCGTTATGAAATATATTTCAAAAAATAAAAGAAGGAGGTAGAAAGAATGGTAAAACAATTTAGAAATAAGTTAGAACTATTTGAATATTTGATGTATGGATATTCATATATGCTAGAAGATGTAAGAACAAAGAGAGGAGTACAAAAAAGACTAAGAGACGAAGAGTTGGAAAAAAGCTTGAAAGAAACAACAAAAGAACTAATTAAAGTAAGAGATTTATCAGTAGAACTAAAGCTAGGACCGGCTTATAACAGGTTGGAACTTCCTCGAATTCAAATATTTTCTGAAGAAAATCGTAGTCGGAATGAAGCGGAAGATATATAGGAATTTCATTTATAAAAGAAACAAGAACAATAGAATTATGGGTAGGATTTGGTAAAAATTCAATGAAGAAAAAAGAAATAAGCGATTTATCAAAAGAATATAGGATAAAATATTCTTTAATAGAACCTACTCTAAAATATGATTTTGAATATGAAAATACAGCTGTGTTTATAAAGAAAAATATACAAATGTCTGACTTCGATGAAAAAGAATTTGAAAGAGACTTAAACTATATAGCAGATTTATATAAAGCATATGAGGTAAGATTTGAACATGCTGTAATTTCTAAAGACCAACCAATTAATAATAGTTCATCTACCATTACATATGAAGAATTAAACGATAGAATGCTTACATTAATGGAAGAAGTCGGAAATTTAGCAAAAATAATTAGAGAGATGAAAAAAAATTAGTAGAGAATACATAAAAGAAAGTTCTAAATAAATAGCAGTTATTTAGAACTTATGCAAATATTTAATAAAATTAAATTGCAAATATATTATAACATATATTATAAATAAATGCAAAAAAAGTATCTCTTCTAAAATATGTATAAATAAGAAGGTGATATAAATGGAATATATATTAAATAAAAATGCGCAGTTATCTACTGGATATCATAAGATACATACTAAAGATTGTAAGAAAAGACCAAAAGAAGAAAATTCTATCAGATTGAAAGAATGTATTTGTCCAATAGAAGCTAAAAATCGAGCAAAAGAGTATTACTCTAATGTAAGTGGTTGTAGCTATTGCTGCAAAGAAATATTTTATAAAAAAGAAGATTGAGGAAATGATATAAATGAAATTAGAAGATTTAACAGAAATATCAATAGGAATTTTAGTAAAAAGAGAAAGAAAAGAAACAGGAGAAAATAGGTATAAACTATTTTCTCTAAAAAACTATGAGGAAAAATTGGAATTTGAAGAAATAAGAACAGAAAAAAAATTAGATAATAGCATTTCAAAAGAAGGAGATTTACTTTTTAGATTAGTATATCCTAATAAAATAATACTTGTAGATAGAACAATACAAGGACTTTTAATCCCATCACAATTTTGTATAATAAGAACAAAAAAAATAAGACCAATAGTTTTGAAATGGTATCTAGAAAGCCAAAAAGTAAGAGAAGAATTAGAAATAAAAGCTAGCAATTCAATAATAAAAAACACAAAAGTTTCTAGTATAAGAAAATTAGAAATTCCAGAAATCGAAGAAGAAAAACAAAAAGACATGGAAAAGCTAATTAAATTGTGGGAAAAAGAAAAAGAAATCCATAAAAAAATATTAAATGATAAAGAAAAACTATATAATTTTTATTTAGAAAAAATGATACAAAAAGGAGAATAATTATGAGTGACAAATATGCTCTTTTACAAGAAGAGATAAACCATAAATTAGAGCAAATATGTAGTGAAGTAAAAAACATTCCAAATAGAAGTAATGATTATTTAGAATATATATCTGCACTCATATTTGTATTATATAAAAATAGAAAAATATTAAAACAAATAATAGATACTAAAGAAGAACGTCTCTATGGAATATTAAAATGGATAGATGGAGAATTAGAAAATATAAGAATACAAGAAAAATCACATTTTTTATTTATAAATGTTAACTTTACTAATATAGATGGACTAGAAAATAGTAAATCTATTTTTGAGGTAATATTAGATTTAAGTGATTTAATACTTCAGTTAGATAAGCTTGTTGAAAATAGTAAGGAAATATTAGCAGAAGCATTTGATAATATGATAATGAAAGAAAGTCAAGAAAATGATAAATTAAATGGAAACGGAGAATTCTATACACCAAAAGAAGTTGTAAAAACAATGGTTAAATTAGCTAACATAAAAGAAGGATATGCAATCTATAATCCAGCATCAGAAACAGGAAATTTTATTACTGAAAGTGCAAAACAGGCTAAGATATATAGCTTTGGAGAAGAAAATAATTTATTAAATTATGATATTTGTATAACTAATCTATGGCTACATGATATATCTGATAAAAGAATAGGGTTAAATTACGAGAAAAAAGTAGAATTAGTTGATATAGCAATAGCAAACCCACCATTTACAGAAACAGGAAACACATCTGGATATATAAAATATATAGATATCATGTTAAAAAGTACGCACAAATATGGAAAAGTAATATGTATAGTGCCACGAGGATTTTTATTTAAGCAAACAAGTCAAGAACTTTATATGAGAAAAAGATTATTAAATGACAATTATATAGAAGCAATCATAAACTTACCAGAAAAATTGTTTTACAATACTAAAATTCCTGTTGTGATATTAATATTGGAGAAAAGAAGAAATAAAAATAACATATTATTTATTGATGCTAGTAAAGAATATGCAAAGAAAAGAAAATTCAATTTTCTAACAGAAGAAATGCAAGATAAAATAATAAATACATATAGAAAATATGAAACTTTACCAAACTACTCTAATGTAGTTGATATTGAAAAAATAAAAGAAAATGGTTATGATTTAAACATAAAACTATATGTTGAAAACAATAAGGAAAAAGAAAATATAAATCCAGAAGAAATAAAAGAAGAATTATTATATTTAAAAAAAGAGCAGAAAAACATAGATGAAGAAATACATAATTTAATTAAAAAATTATATTTGTAAAAAGCTAAAATTTTATCATTGAATATTTTTAAAACTTATGATATTATAGTCAAAAATATAGGAAGAAGGATGTTGAAATGGAAAATAATTATAGAAGAACTATGGCTATTATAATGGTTATAATCTTAATTTTAGTTGTACTTACAGGAGTATCTTATTATAAAGAAGTGGAATTAGCAGAAAATATATGTTTAAGTTTTTTAATTGCCTGTACAACAGGAGTAATTATTGAAGGAATTAATGGTTCAAAACAAAAAGATTATAGGAAAAATAGAGAATATATAGAAGAACTAGAAGAAATGAGAAATAAAATTGTTAATTTTAAAAAAGGACTAAATAATTTATCAAGAAATCGCAAAAAGTATAATTTCTTCAATCAAGCAGATAGATTAATGGAAGATGCAAGCATATTAAATGAACAAATAAATTATCTTTATGAAAATACACATAAGAAGAGCTTAATAAAAAAATTTTTATATAATCAAGAGTTAAATCTAGAACATAAAATAACAAGTGTAGAAGAAATAAGAGAAGATATAGTAAATATGACAGATAAAGGAAGTATACTAAAAAAGATATATCGTTATAATCATAGTCTGGACAAGTTATTGTATAATGTAAATAGAGAATTGGGAAATAAATAAAAAATCTTAAATTTTCTTAAATTTTTTTAAAACTGTTTATTAGAAAAATAATTTGTGTTATATTGTTGTAGTAAAAATAATTTTAAGGAGAAAGATACATGGAAAAAGGAAGAAGAGTAATGGTAGAAAAACCAAAGAAAAAAGAAAACACAAAAACAGGGAAGAAGAAAGCAATTAAAAGAATAATTCTAACAATTATTGCTTTGTTAGTTATTTTTATAATTGCTATGATTGCTAATAATTATATTATTTTAGATAATAATGAAAGAATAAACTTAGTAATAAATAATAACAATGTTACTTCACATTTAAGAAAAGATGTTTTAATAGAAAATGATGTTATATATTTATCAGAAGCGGATATATCAAACTTTTTTGATAAGCACATATATCATGATGAAGAAACAAATAAGATAATTACAACTTACGAAAAGAAAATTGCTGAAATAGGTTTTGATAATAATATTATAAATATAAATGGTTCAGACAAAGAAATATATGCACATGCTATTGAAAAAGATGGAGAAACATATTTACCAGTATCAGAAATGGCAGACGTATATGATGTTGAAATTCAAAATATTTCAGAAACAAAAGTTGTTACTATGGATTCTTTAGATAGGGAACAAAAAAGAGCAATCGTAAATAAAAATGTTTCTGTAAAATCTTCAACAAACTTTATAGCAAGAACTGTAGATAGAATAAAAAAAGGTGATGCTGTAATTGTTATTTCAACAAATGAAAAATATGCTAAAATTAGAACTGCAAATGGTAAAATAGGATATATAAAAGCAAATAGATTAGCAAATGAATTTACAGTAAGAGAAAATATGGAAGAAGAAAAACAAATAGAGGGAAAAGTTAATCTTACATGGGATTATTTTTCAGAATATGCAACAGCTCCTGATAGAAGCGGAACAACAATAGAAGGAGTAAATGTTGTATCACCAGCATTTTTCTACTTAGACACAGACGGAAATCTTGAAGAAAACGTAGGAACAGACGGAAAATCATATATTGAATGGGCTCATAATAATGGATATAAAGTATGGCCAATGGTATCAAATGCATTGGCAGCAAATAAAAGTTTAGATATCACATCAAATATAATGAATAGTTATGAAAATAGAAAAAAATTAATAGAAGCAATAGTTGAAAAATGCGTGGAATATGATTTAGATGGAATTAACATAGATTTTGAAAATATGTATGCAGAAGATAAAGATATGTATTCTAGATTTATAATAGAACTTACACCAAGATTAAAGGAAATAGGAATGGTAACATCTGTAGATGTAACAGCGCCAGATGGAGGAGAAACATGGTCATTATGTTTTGATAGAAATGTAATAGGAGATGTGGCAGATTATATAATATTTATGGCATATGACCAAAATGGTATATCAAGTACAAAACCCGGAACAACAGCAGGATATAATTGGGTAAAACTAAATCTTACAAAATTTTTACAAACCGAAGATATAGATGCAGAAAAAATAATACTTGGAATACCATTCTATACAAGAATTTGGACAACAAACTCTTCAGGAGAATTAATTGGTAAAAGCACAGTTTACATGAAAAATATAAATAACAATATTCCATCAGGAGTAGAAAAAACATGGGATGATGAATTAAAGCAAAATTATGTAGAATTTATGGCTGGAACAAATAAGAAACAAATATGGATAGAGGACGTAAACTCTTTAAAAGAAAAAGTATCATTAGTAAAAGAAAACAACTTAGCAGGAGTAGCATCATGGCAAAAAGACATGGAAACAGAAGATGTTTGGCAAATGCTAAAAAATGAACTAAATTAAATTCAACGTAAATTATAAATTTTGTAAAAAGATATAAAATTGCTTGACAATAATACTGTAAGATATATATAATACTAGAAAAGCACTTTGGAGGTAATTTTGACAGATGCAAAAAAAGGACGTATTTTTTACAACTAATCAATATAATAATTTAACAGATGAACAAATAATAGAGAAAATACATCAAGGAGATCAAGAAGCTTTAGCATTTATCCTAGAAAAGTATAAAGAACTTGTAAATGTGAAAGTCGGAAAATACTTTATAGTAGGAGCTGAAAAAGAGGACACTATTCAAGAAGGAATGATAGGACTATATAAAGCAATAAAAAGCTTTGATTTAAATAAGCAAAACTCATTTAAATCATTTGCAAATATATGTATAGAAAGACAATTAATAACAGCCATAAAAAGCTCAAATAGGCAAAAACATATACCACTTAATTCATATCTATCATTAAACATGGCAGCTTATGATAATAACGAAGACGATAGTGTTGAATTATTAGAAACATTCAACAGCAAGACCATTGAGGATCCATTAGACACAATAATGAAACAAGAATATTATAAAGAGGTAGAAGAAGCAGTAAATAAAAATTTAAGTAAGTTTGAAAAACAAGTTCTTGATAGATTTTTAAAAGGTGAAAGCTATTTAAAAATTGCAGAAAAATTAGAATCACCTGTAAAATCAGTAGACAATGCAATTCAGAGAATAAGAAAAAAAGCGATAAAGAATATAAACACTAAGAACCAGCTTAAATAGGTGGTTCTTGTTTTAAGTTAAATCAATCATAAGAGGAGGAAAATTAAGTGTTTAATTATGAAAATATAGATAATAACGTCGTAAGGATTAAAACAATAGGAGTAGGCGGAGGAGGAAACAATGCGGCATTACATATAATAAATGAAAATGTAAAAAATATAGAAACATATTTAATAAACACTGAAATGGGAATACTAAAGAGAACAAATTGTGATAATATAGTACAAATAGGAAAGCAAACAACTAAAGGACTAGGAGCAGGAGCAAATGAGAAAATAGGAGAAATGGCAGCAAGAGAAAGCAAAGAAGAAATCGAAAAAATATTACAAAATACAGATATGTTATTTGTAACAGCTGGAATGGGAGGCGGAACAGGAACAGGAGCAGCGCCAATAGTTGCAGAAATAGCAAAAGAAATGAATATTTTAACAGTAGGAATAGTTACTAAACCATTTATGTTTGAAGGAAAATTAAGAGAAATGAGGGCAGAACAAGGAATAGAAAGACTAAAAGAGAATGTAAATGCATTAATAGTAATTTTAAATGATAATTTACTAAAAGTATCAAACAAAAACACACCGCTAAAAGAAGCTTTTTTACTTGCAGATGATGTAGTAAAACAAGGAATACAAAGCATCACAGATTTAATAACTACAGTAGGAGAGATAAATTTAGATTTTGCAGATATAAAAACAATATTAGGATATAAAGGAAAAGCATATATGGGAATAGGTCAATCAGCAGGAGAGGAAAGAGTAAAAGAAGCAATAAAACAAGCAATAGAAAATCCATTGACAGAAAATAAAATAGATAATGCAAAAGGTGTTATATTTAACGTAACAGGAGGAGAAAATCTAAGTTTAACAGAAATAAATAGTGCAATAACTTTGATAAATGATAAAGTAGATGATGAAGCAAACATCATTTTCGGAACAGTAATAGATAAAAATTTAGATGATGAAGTAATTGTAACAGTTATAGCAACGGGAATTGAATGAAAGATAAAAAAGTCAAAAAACAATAAGAAACCAAAAGATTAAAATAAAAAATATTAAAATAAAAAATATTAAAATAAAATAAATGGTCTGTCCCAAATGCGACATTTTATAGGCATGGGGACAGTCCCCATGAGACATGCTTCCATAGCTCAGTTGGTAGAGTGCTACCTTGGTAAGGTAGAGGTCACGGGTTCAATTCCCGTTGGAAGCCCCATTTTTAATAATAATTGTAAAAAATTATATAATATATATTGTGCAAAATACAACAAAAATTAAAAAACTAAATGATTCCTATTGACTTTTAAGAAAAAAAATATTAAACTATTAACATAAGATAATATAATTAAAAATAGTAAGAGACGAGTAAAATAGAACTTGCTTTTAGAGAGAATTAGTCACTGGCTGAAAGCTAATTTAAGTTAAGCTATTTGAAAACTACCTCTTTATATTTCTAGTGAATAAGCTAGACGTTAGATGCGTTATAATCTTTCAATTAAGTTAAAAATAGGATGGAACCGTGTATTTGCACTCCTATGGAATATTTTAAGTCCATGGGAGTTTTTTGGTGGATAAAAAATATATAAAATTATCATCTGTCCCAGATGCGACAAAAAGTAGGCATGGGGACTGTCCCCATAGACATTTCATGGATGAAAGGGAGGTTTTTGTATGATTAAGGTTACTTTAAAGGATGGCTCTATTTTAGAGGTTGAAAATGGTTGCAGCATTTTTGATGTTGCTAAGAAAATTAGTGAAGGTTTGGCAAGGAATATGACTTGTGGAGAAGTTAACGGAAAAATTAGAGATTTGAGATATGCGTTAAATGAAGATTGTTCTTTAGTTATTCATACTTTTTCTAATGATGATTTAGAAGGAAAGAAAGCATATTGGCATACAACTTCTCATATAATGGCACAAGCTGTTAAAAGATTGTTTCCAAATGTAAAACTAGCAATAGGACCTGCTATTGAGAATGGTTTTTATTATGATTTTGATATAGATAAACCTTTTACAGACGAAGATAAGTCAAATATTGAACAAGAAATGAAAAAAATTATTAAGGAAAATCTAGAAATTGAAAAATTTTCTTTACCAAAAAAGGATGCTTTGGAACTGATGAAAGATGAACCTTATAAGAAAGAATTAATTGAAGATTTGCCTGAAGGTAAAGAAATCAGTTTCTATAAACAAGGGGATTTTACTGACCTTTGTGCAGGTCCTCATTTAATTAGTACAGGAAAGGTTAAGACTGTTAAAATATTATCTTCTTCTGGTGCCTATTGGAGAGGTGACGAGAAAAACAAAATGCTTCAAAGAGTGTATGCAATATCTTTCCCAAAGAATAGTGAACTTGAAGAGTACCTTCAATTTTTAGAAGAAGCTAAACAAAGAGACCACAGAAAAATTGGAAAAGATTTAGAGATTTTTATGACACATAAATTAGTAGGAGCTGGACTTCCTATGTATTTGCCTAATGGTGCAACCATAAGAAGATTGCTTGAAAGATATATTCAAGATAAAGAACTAGCATTAGGATATGAACATGTTTATACTCCTTCACTTGCAAATGTTGAATTATATAAGGTTAGTGGTCATTGGGACCATTATAAGGATGATATGTTTCCTGCTATGAAGATGGATAATGAAGAAATGGTTTTAAGACCTATGAATTGCCCTCACCATATGTTAATTTACAAAAGTAAAATGCGTTCATATCGCGATTTACCAATTAAAATTGGTGAACTTGCTCATGATTTTAGATATGAAGCAAGTGGAAGTGTTGTTGGTTTAGAAAGAGTTCGTCAAATGTGCCAAAATGATGCTCACCTTTTTGTTAGACCTGACCAAATTAAAGATGAAGTTGGTAAGATTTTAAATTTAATTACAGAAGTGTATCAAAAAGATTTTGGTTTCCCAGCATCTAGTTTTAAATATAGATTATCTTTAAGAGATAAGGAAAATAAAGAAAAATATATTGATAATGATGAAATGTGGGAGACAGCTGAAAGTCAGTTAAGAGAGATTTTGAAAGAGTTAAAGATTGATTTTTATGAAGCAGAAGGAGAAGCAGCTTTTTACGGACCTAAAATTGATATACAAATAAGAACAGCTCTAAATCATGATGTAACTATTCCGACTTGTCAACTAGATTTTGCTCTTCCTGAAAGGTTTGAACTTGAATATATAGCTGAAGATGGAAAGGCTCATAGACCAGTTGTTATTCATAGAGCGATACTTGGTTCTTCTGATAGGTTTATATCATTCTTGCTAGAAGAAACAAAGGGTAATTTACCTTTATGGCTTTCACCAGAGCAGGTTAGAATTTTACCAATTACAGATAATCAAGTAGATTATTGCAATAAATTAAAAGAAGAACTTTTAAAAGATGAAATAAGAGTTCATATTGATGATAGAAATGAAAAAATAGGTTATAAAATACGTGAAGCACAACTTCATAAAATACCTTATATGTTAATTATAGGCCAAAAAGAGGTTGAAGGAAATCTTGTATCTATTCGTTCAAGAAATGGTGGAGATATAGGAACAATGGATGTAGAAAAGTTTAAAGATAAACTTTTAGAAGAAATTAAAAATAAAAAATAATGTAAAAAAGCTAAAATACTAAAACGAAATAGGAGAGATTAAGATATGAAATTAGGAATTGTAGGACTTCCAAATGTAGGGAAGAGTACTTTATTTAATAGTATTACAAAAGCAGGAGCAGAGTGCGCAAACTATCCATTTTGTACAATAGAGCCTAATGTTGGTGTTGTTCCTGTTCCAGATGAAAGATTAGATGAACTTACAAAAATGTATAATCCACAAAAAACAACTCATGCTGTAATTGAGTTTGTTGATATTGCAGGTTTAGTTAAGGGGGCAAGTAAGGGAGAAGGTCTAGGTAATAAGTTTTTATCTCATATTCGTGAGACAGATGCTATTTGTGAAGTTGTTAGATGCTTTAATGATAGTAATATTGTGCATGTAGATGGAAGTATAGATCCAGTACGTGATATAGAAACTATTAATTTAGAATTAATTTTTGCTGATATTGAAACAGTAAATAAGAGATTAGACAAAGCTAAGAAAAATTTAAAAGCAAGCAAAAGTTATCAAGAAGAAGTTGACCTATTAGAAAGAATTAAGGAAAACTTAGAAAATGGAATTTCTGCAAGAGCGTTAGATTATAATGAAGATGAAGAAAAATTAGTTAAAGATATGTTTTTATTAACTACTAAACCAATTCTTTATATTGCAAATATCTCAGAAAGTCAAATTGAAGATGCTGAAAACGATCCATTAGTTCAAAAAGTTAAAGAATATGCATCTAAAGAAAAAGCTGAAGTTATTCCTTTATGTGTTAAAATAGAAGAGGAATTATCAGGTCTAGATGATAATGATAAAAAGGAAATGTTAGAAGCTTTAAGATTAGAAGAATCTGGCTTAGATAAAGTTATAAAAAAATCTTATGATTTATTAGGATTAATGTCATTTTTAACAGCTGGTGAGCCAGAGGTTAGAGCTTGGACAATAAAAAAAGGAACTAAAGCTCCACAAGCTGCAGGAAAAATCCATTCAGATATTGAAAGAGGTTTTATAAAAGCTGAAGTTATATCTTTTGATGATTTAATGAAATGTGGAAGTATGGTTTCTGCAAAAGAAAAAGGGCTTGTTAGACAAGAAGGAAAAGACTATATAATGCAAGACCGGAGACATAGTTTTATTTAAATTTAATGTGTAATAATCTTGTAATATAAATGTAAAATAAAAATATAAAAAATCTATTGACGAATTATATATTTAAGTATAAAATTATAAATGAAAACGTAAGAAAAAGCTTAAGTTTTGTTATTTTTTACAATTACTTGAATTATATTAAAAAAAATGGTATAATAAAATGCGATTGTATAAATAATAATAAAAAATCTAAAAAGTAGAGGAGAAAATCAATATGAAAAAAACAAATTTAATTAAAATATTTTTTGGTTTAGTTTTAAGTTTAAGTGTAATTTTTATGATTAGTTCAGTAAATGCAGCTGATGATGGATGGTTAAACGAAACTAATTCGTTACTTGGTGGTAATAATTCAAGCAACACTGGAAACACTGGTGGTAATACATTAAATACAGGTAACACTGCTAATACTGGCAACACAAATACAAATACAGCAAGCAGATTAAATACTAATAATTCAAATAGAAATACTAATAGGAATTCTAGTATATATAATTCTACAAACTTACCTAAGACAGGTATAGGAGATTCTCTTCCAATAGCTGCATTAGTTGTTATTTTTGGTATATCAGCAATATATGCGTATAAGAAAATTAAAGATTATAGAAATATTTAATAAAAATATATATAAGGCTTTTTAAGTTATATTAAGAAGCCTTTTGTTTTGCTTTAATAATAAATCTATTATTATTAAAATTATTACAAGTAATAAGAGTTAGGATTTTTTCATTTTTATTATAATTAAAAATAGGAGATAAGTCATCTTCTTTAACTTCATATTTTTCTATAACTATATATGTGTATTTAGTTCCTATGTTGTCATTGATAAAAACTTCATCACCTTGTTCTAAAAGATTTATTTTACTGAAGAACATCTCATTATTATAGTTATGTCCAGCAATGCAAATATTTGTCTTATCTTTTAATGTATCACCATAAAATTTACAAGGAGCTACTTTTAAATTTTCTTCTGTTAAGTTTGAAAATATAGGGTAGTATAAATTAATTTTAGGTATTTCAATAATACCAAAAAGATTATTTTGGTTAGAAATTTCATCTTTTTCTACATTTGCATAAAGTTTATAAATATTATAATTTCCGAATTAAGTTTTTTGAAATTCCTTCTTTGCTCTTTAGTAGATAAAAATAATATATAGAAAAAGAAATTAGTAAAATAATTATTATAATAGATATAATAAATAAATACTTAAAAAATTTTTTATTTGAATTATTATTTAAATCTGTAATTAAAATCTGGTTCATAATTTTATTTTGGCTAAAATTCTAAAAAAATATTATAAAAAACTTGTCAAAATTTTGGATTTTTGTTATTATAAGCTAAAGTAAGAGGAGATAAAACATGAAAGAAACAAAAGAAAGAAAAATGATAAGACACAAAAAGAAAAATGTTAGAATATTTCCTATATACAAAACAGTTTCTTGGGATTTATTATTCTATTTTCCAATAATCTTTTTATTTCTGACACAAATAAAAGGATTTTCAGCATCACAAGTATTATATGCAGATGCTTTTTATACTTTAGCTAATACTTTCTGGCAATTACCTGTCACAAGTTTAGTTGATAGGATAGGAAAAAAGAATTGTTTAATAATAGGAAATGTACTTTATAGTGCAAGTATTTTAGCAATGATTTTCATGCAAAATTATTATGAATTATTATTAATACAATTTATATATGCATTAGGATATTCAATTAAAGGAGTATGTGAGACAAATATATTATATGATTCTCTACCTGCAAGTAAGAAAAGAGGGAAAATATTTGCTACAATAGATGGAAAATCATCATCATATTTCTATTTATTTGATGCGGTTTCATCTATTATTGCTGGTCTTACATTTGCAATAAATGGATATATACCTATGGTTTTATGTTTCTTATGTTGTGTTGCATCTACAGTTATATCTTTTAAATTTAGACATACAGTAATTGTAGAAGATAAAGTACAACCTATTTCTTTAAAAGAATATATAGGGCAAATAAAAGCTTCAATGAAGTTTTCTATTAAATCTAGTAGAGTAAAATTATTGCTTTTGTCTAATGCATTATTTTTAGGATTATCTTTAGGAATAGTAAACTTAAGGAGTAGTATGCTTAGTGAGATGCAAGTGCCTGAAGCTTATTTTGGAATTATATTTGCTATTCTACAGTTTGCAGCGGCAATAACGGCAAGATATAGTGAAAGAATACATAAGATATTTAGAAATAAAACAATAGCAGTCCTTACTATTCCTACAACAGTATCTTGTATACTAATTGGCTTTATTGGAAAAGATACATTATCTAAATCATCACTTATATTAGTAGTATTGTTATTCTCATTACAATACGCTACTAAAGGTCCATATAGGGCATTGCTAGCAAGATATTTAAGTAATTTTACTAATAGAAAAATTAGACCAAAATTAACAGCATTAAGAAATTTATCATCAAATCTATTAACAGCAGTTGTTTCAGCAGTATGTGCATTTTTGCTAGAAATAACAACTACAGCAAATACATTTATAATAATAGGTTGTATAACAACTATTGCAGCAGTTCTATTAGTAGACTATATGAAAGGAAAAGTTGGATTAAGACCATCACAGTACAGTAAAGAAGATTTAAAATATAGTTTATATATGCCAAGTAAAACAAAGAAAAAATCCTAGAAAGCTTAGGATTTTTTCTTTGTGCAAAGTTTTGGAGTAACTTCAAATTTAATTTTAAAACATCTAAAATCAAATAATTCATTTTCTTCCAAACAATCTAAATAAATATCTAGTTCTTTTAGGTTTCTACAAGCAGCAATTATAATAGGATTTAAATTATATTTAAACATAAGTTCAAATGCTAAATCCAAAGCCTTGAAAATAGAAAGTTTTTCCTTATTTAACATTAAATTTAAAGTTTCTCTAAATCTAGAACTTACAGAATGTCTAAATCTATTTAAAGGTAAAATATATTCTTTTTTTATAACATCATTTGGAGATAAATATTTATCTTTATTTTTTTCAAATGCTTTTTTTATATTACAATATTTATAAGGTAAATATGCCTTCTGTTCTTTTTCAGAAACAATTAAAATATCATTATCCATATATGCACTCCCAGAAAATTATTTAAATTTATTATAACTAGAAATAAACTTTAAGTAAATAAAAATAATATTACATTTTTGTTACATATAAATTTTTGTTGCAATGATTTTTCTTGTGTGGTATATTTAGTATGAATTAAATAAGTGGAAAGGAAAAAAATGTGTATAGGCTTAGTGATTTTGAAAAGTCAAGTAGAAATTTATATAAATTGGGCAAAATACTTAGCGTAATTATTTGCATGATTATATTATTGTTAATTTTATTTAATCTAACTTTTATGATAGAAATATATATAAATCCAAATAAATTACCAAGTTTTCTAGGAATAAAAAGTCTTATAATAGTATCTGAAAGTATGGAACCTACAATTATGACAGATGATGTAATTTTTATAAAAGATGTTTCTAAAGAAGAATTAAAAGTCGGTGATATTATTTCATTCTATGAAGGAAATTATATAAACACACATAGAATTGTACGAATAAAAAATCAAAATGGGGAAGATGTCTATATTACAAAAGGTGATAATAACGAAAAAGAAGATAAATTGCCAGTTAAGTTTAAAAATATAGAAGGAAAATATATTTTTAAACTATCAGGATTAGGAAAAATATTAGAAATTCTAAAAAGTAAAATTACTTTAATTATTCTTTTAAGTTTTCTAGTCATAATTTTCTATTATGAGGTAATAATTTCTAAAAGAAGATTAAAAAGAAAACAAGAAAGGTTTGAGTTCAATAAAAACTTATTAGAAAAATAGGAGGATTTATAATTGTATAAAATTATATTTATTGATATAGATGGAACCTTAAGAAATGATTTAGGTGAAATTTCTAATAGGGCAAAGGAAATAATAAAAAAATTAACTAATAATGGAATAATTGTAGTTATATGTTCAGGAAGGCCTATAAGAAGCACAAAAGAAGTAAGTATAATGTGTAACGCTAGTAAATATATAATTACATCAAATGGAGCTTATGGCTATAATTATGAAGAAGATAAAATTATATTTAAAAATCCAATGAATAAGAATTCTTGTATAAAATTATATAATTTAGCAAAAGCATATGATACTAACTTTATTATGAATACAGAAAAAGGAAGAATTACACTAAAGAAAACTAACAATGAATATGATATTTTACTTAATGAGCCAATCGAGAATTTTGTAAATAAAGTTGATGTAATGCAGTGTTTATTACAAGATAGCAATTTTGAAAAAATAAAGAGATTAAAACCTTTTATAGAAAAAATTGAAAATGTAGGAATAAAAAATCAGTCAAAAAGTTTAACTAATCCTAATGTTAAACCTAGAGAAATTACTTATTGTGATATAGCAGATGAAAAAACTTCAAAAGGTTTTGGAATAGAAAAAATGTGCAAAAGTTTAAATATATCTCTAAAAGATGCTATTTCCATAGGAGATGATTATAATGACGTTTCAATGTTTAAAAAAACACATTTAAGTGTAGCTATGGGAAACGCAAATGATGAAGTTAAATCTAATGTAAAATATGTGACACTTACAAATAATGAAGATGGTGTAGCAGTATTTTTAGAAAAATTGATTAATAATAGGGAGGAATTTTTATGTTAGAAAATGTAAAAGTATTATGTCATAGCTCTATTAAATTTGAAAGAGAA
>CALXZC010000024.1 GCA_944393135.1 uncultured Clostridia bacterium
TTTTTCTAAATTTTATTTGTAAATTTTCTGTGAATTTTAAAAATAAAAGAAAAACGACGAAAAAGAGAAATAAATTGAAAAAAACCAACATTTTCTATCATATTTTTCATAAAAAACTATTGCAAAAAATCAACTTTATTGTTATTATAAGAGAGTAAAGTAAGATAGAATATTATGCCATAAAAATATATAAAAACTAAAGTTAAGGAGAAACTGAAATGATAGAATTTAGAAATGTTACAAAGACATATGATACAGGAACAAAAGCAGTTAAAAATGCAAACTTTGTTATAGAAAAAGGAGAATTTGCATTTTTAGTAGGATCTTCAGGAAGTGGAAAATCAACACTAATTAAATTAATCTTAAAAGAAGAAGAGCCAACATCAGGAAATATAATCATAAACGGAAAAGATACAACATTTTTAAAACCAAACAGAATACCATTTTTAAGAAGAAGTATGGGAGTAGTATTTCAAGATTTCAGACTTTTACCAGACAAAACAGTATATGACAATGTAGCATATGCTATGTACATAGTAAGAGCTACTCCAAGACATATAAGAAGGCAAGTACCGATGGTATTATCACTTGTGGGATTAAGTGGAAAAGCAAAAATGTATCCAAATGAACTATCAGGAGGAGAACAGCAAAGAGTAGCATTAGCAAGAGCATTAGTAAACAATCCATCAATGTTAATAGCAGATGAACCAACAGGAAACTTGGACCCAGACACAGCATGGGATATAATGAATTTATTAAATGATATCAATATGAGAGGAACAACAGTAGTTGTTGCAACACATGCTAAGGACATAGTAGACCAAATGAAAAAAAGAGTAATACACATTCGCAAGGGCGAAATAATTAGAGATGATAAAAAAGGCGGTTATGATTATGAAATATAGCGTTTTAGGATATTTTATAGGTGAAGGATTTAGTAATGTATTTAAAAACAAAAAATCAACAGGAGCTTCTCTTATGATTATGTGTGCAACTATGATAATATTCGGAATATTTCTAATTTTAGGAGAAAACATTAATCATTTTGTAGATGAAGTAGAAGCAGAACAAGGAATACAGGTATTTGTAAAAAATGAAGCTACACAAGAACAAATAGATGAACTTCGGAGAAAAAATAAGAGCTATTGATGGAGTAAGCACTGTAGAATTTGTATCTAAAGATGAAGCATTAGAACAAATGAAAGAAAGGTTTGGAGAAAGACAGGACTTATTAGAAGGTTATGAAGGAGAAAACAATATATTTACAGCATCATATGTAGTAACTCTAACAGATTTAACAAAGTCAGAAGCAGTGCAAGACCAAATAAATACATATACAGATGTAGTAAAGAAAATCAATAGTAAAGATGAAGTAGTAACAACATTAATAAATCTAGCAAATGGAATAAAAATAGTTACAGGAGTAATCTTAGTACTATTAATTATAATCTCAATATTTATTATAGCAAATACAATAAAACTTACAGTACACTCAAGAAGAAAAGAAATATCAATCATGAAATACGTAGGAGCAACAAATGGATTTATCAGATGGCCATTTATTGTAGAAGGTATGATTATAGGAGTTTTAGCTAGTATAATCTCAATTATTATAGTAGGAGGAGCTTATACATTTATAGCAGACAAGTTAGTAAGTTCAGAATTTATGCAACTAATGAACATGAGCTTAATTAGCTTTAGCGACATGTTTAACTCAATAATATTTGTTTACATGTTATTAGGAATAGGTATAGGTGTCCTTGGAAGTGTTATCTCAATGAGAAAATATTTAAAAGTATAAAGGAGAAAAGATGCGAAAGTTTTTAATTATAGTTTTAGCTTTTGTAATAATGATAATTAGTATTTTTCCTTATGTACATGCAGAAAGTAATGAAACAAACAATACAGTAGTAGAAAATTTACAAAATGAAAGAAATGAAATTCAAAATCAAATGAATGAAGCAAGCGGACAATTAGAAGGAGTTCAAAATGATTTATCAGAAAATTTACAACAAGTACAGAAATTAGATGAAAGAATAACTGAAACAGAGCAAGAGCTAAACGATTTAAATACAAAAATAACAGAATTGCAAAGTTCAATAGATGAAGTAGAAGCTAATTTAAACACAGCTGAACAAAATTATAATTCACAAAAAAAATTGTTAGACAACTATTTAATCGAAGTACAAGAAAGTAGTGATGTAGAATATTTGGATGTGCTATTTAGCTCAAAAAATATATCAGAATTCTTATCAAGTTATTTTCTAATTTCAGAACTTGCAAGTTATGAAATGGACTTGTTAGATGATATGCAAGCAAAGAAAAAAGATATAGAACTTTCTAAGATGAAACTAGAACAAGATAGAGAGCAATTAGCCACAATAAAAGCAAACCAGTCAAAAACGGCAACTATCTTGGAAAACACAAAATCAGTAAGAGAAAACTTCATATCTAAACTATCAGACCAAGAAAAAGATATACAATCAAAAATAGATGAATATAACACAAGGTTTGAAGAAATAAATAAGGAAATCTTAGAATTAGCTCAAGGAAGTATATCAGCAGAATATATTGGAGGAGAACTTGAATGGCCAGTTCCAGGATATACAAGAATAACCTCTAAATATGGAATGAGAACACATCCAATTACAGGTGTATATAAATTACATACAGGAGTGGATATTGGAGCACCAAGAGGAGCGAATTTTATAGCAGCAAATGACGGAATAGTAACAAAAGCAAGTTATAATAATGCATATGGAAATATGGTAATAATAGACCACGGTGGAGGAGTATCAACTTTATATGCACACGGTTCAGAAATTTTAGTAGAGGTAGGACAAACAGTAAAAAGAGGAGACCCGATATTAAAAGTAGGTTCAACAGGATATTCGACAGGACCACATGCACATTTTGAAGTAAGATTAAATGGTGTTGTAACAGATCCAATGCCATATATAACAAATGGACTAGTTCCAAAAACACAGACAAATGAAGAAAACAATAATAATGAAACAAGTACTAATGAGACTAATTAAAAAATAGAAAAGAAAGTAGGAGGAACTTATGAAAAGAATTGGTCTAAGAATATTAATAGTAATGTTAGCAGTAATTATAATATTACAATTTAATGTAGTAATGGCAGTTTCTCAAAAAGATTTAGACAATGTAAATAATCAAATAGAAGATAAAAAAGAAGAATTGGAAGATGTAAAAACACAAAAATCTGAAACAATGACAGAAGTAGAAGATTTAACAAACAAAATATCAGATTATCAAAATCAAATAGACGAGTTAGATGGACAAATAAATAACTTAAGTGCTGAAATAGAGCAAGCTGAGCAAAAAGTGGAAGAAACACAAAAAGAATATGAAAAAAATAAAAGTCTAGCAGAACAAAGATTAGTAATGATGCAGGAAAGTGGAGAAACATCATATTTAGACTTTATATTATCATCAGATAGTGTAACAGACTTAATATCTAGCTACTATTTAGCATCAGAATTAGCAGAAGCAGATACAGAATTATTAGATGGATTAGAAAAGGAAAAACAAGAATTAGAAAATGCAAGACAAGAACTAGAAAACAAAAAAGCAGAATTGGATAATACTAAAAAAACTAAAGAAAGCACTTCAGCACAATTACAAGTTCTAAAAAATGCAAAAAATCAACAAGTAGAACAACTATCTCAAGAAGAAAAAGATTTACAAGCAGAAATTGATGAGTTAGTAGCACATGAAGCAAATATTAAAAAAGACATTGAAAGAATGAAAGCAGAATATGACAAAAACAATTCTGGAGGAAGCTATAGTGGAGGAGGAACAAGCTCTTTTGGGTTTGGTTGGCCAGTTGCAAATCATTCAATAGGAACAAGATATGGAGAAGCTGGAAAATGGTGGAGTTCAGGATATCATACAGGAGTAGATTTTCCAGTAGGAACAGGAACAGCAGTATATGCAGTAGGAGATGGACAAGTATTTGATACAGGATATAATAGTGCATATGGAAATTTTGTAGAAATATATCATGGAAATAATGTATATAGTTTTTATGCACATGCATCAAGAGTTAATGTAAGTAAAGGGCAAAAAGTATCAAAAGGACAGCAAATAATGTCATCTGGAGCAACAGGAAATGTATCAGGACCACATTTACACTTTGAAATAAGAACACCAGGATATGGATACTCAAGTTGTGTAAATCCAATGCCATATCTACCTTAAGTTATTAACTATTAAAAATATAAATTACAATAGTAAAATAATAGTAGGAGGAACTTATGAAAAAGGTAATTATAAAAATGTTGGGGATGGTTATTATAGCAGTTGTTCTAATGCAATCTGTAACAATGGCAACAACAAATGAAACAGTAGAAAAGAACAATGATAAAATTGATCAATTAAAAGAACATCAAAGTGAAGTTCAAGAGGAAAAGACAACTACACAAGAAGAAGTAGAAAATTTAAATGCTCAAATTTCTGACTATCAATCACAAATTAATGACTTGGATAGCAAGATTAATGAATTAAATACTAAAATAGAAGAAGCTCAAAAAAAATTAGAAGAAGCACAAGTAGAATATGATGAAAATCAAAAACTAGCAGAAGAAAGATTAGTAATAATGCAAGAAAGTGGAGATACATCATATTTAGACTTTATATTATCAGCAGATAGTGTAACAGACTTAATTTCTAGTTACTATTTAGCATCAGAATTAGCAGAAGCAGATACAGAGCTATTAGATGGCTTAGAAAAAGAAAAACAAGAAGTAGAAAATGCTAAAAAAGAATTAGAAGCAAGTAAGCAAGAATTAGATAATTCAAAAACTACAAAAGAAAGTGTTTCAGCACAATTAGAAGTTGCAAGAAACGAAAAAAGTAAAAAAGTAACAGAATTATCAGAAGAAGAGCAAGATTTACAAGAAGAAATTGATCAATTAGAAAGAGATAACCAACAAATATTAAATGAAATAAGAATAGCACAAGAAAAATATAAGGCACAATTAGAAGCCTTAAAAAATCAATCAAATAATAGCGGAGGAACTCACTCAGGGCGGAACAACAACAGGGTCTGGCTCAGGAATATTTATAGTACCACTTAGGAACTATAGTTATATTTCAACAAATGGATATTATTCTTCAGGAAAATTCCATGGAGCAATAGATTATGCAGTAAGTTCAGGGACACCCGTATATGCAGCAGCAGATGGTGTAGTTATGACAACAAAAGACTTAACAACAAGTTATGGTACATATGTAGTAATTCAACATGCAAATGGATTACAAACTTGGTATGGGCATGGAACAAGAGGTTCAATATGCGTATCACCAGGACAAACAGTAAAACAAGGACAGCAAATAATGTCAAGTGGAAGTACAGGAAATTCCTCAGGACCACATTTACACTTTGAAGTAAGAAAATCACCATATAATTATAGCTATTCAGCAAAAAAATATGGAGATGATTCCAGAGTAAATCCTAATAATTATTTCTAAAAGTAATTTAATAAACAAAAATACATATAATTAATTAAATAACAAATAAAATTATATGGGCGGAAAACATCCGCCCAGATTTAGTACGCTAAGCACTAAAATAAAAATGGAGGCTAAAAATGGAAGAAAGAAAAAAGATTAAGACTTATAAGATAGTGATGCTCGTTGTTTTAGTTGCATTTGTAACATTTTTATTAACTTCTATTGGAATGTATCAATATTTTACACATGACGGTTTTGGAAAACAATTAGTAGCAAAGTCCCAAAAAAATGAGGAAATATTAGAGGCATTAAATCAGTATAGATATATAATAGATACAAATTACTTAGGAGAAATAGATGAAGGAAAATTAAAAGAAGGAGCAATAAAAGGATATATTGCAGGATTAGGAGATGAATATACAGAATACATATCAAAAGAAGATATGGAGGACTATATGGCAGAAACAACTGGTAATTTCGTAGGAATTGGAGTATATATGGTACAAAATACAGAAGTAAATAAAATAATGGTATTAGCTCCAATAAAAGGAGGACCAGCAGAAAAAGCAGGAATGCAACCAGGAGATTATATAATTTCAGTAGATGGGGTTGGATATTCGGGAGAACAGATGACAGAAGCATCAAATAAAATAAAAGGAGAAGAAGGAACAACTGTAAAAATAGAAGTGTTAAGAGATAGCGAGACTTTAACATTTGAATTAAAAAGAGAAAATGTGAAAGTAAATCCAGTAGAAGGAGAAATATTAGAAAATAACATAGGATATATAGCATTTTCATCATTCGACGAAGGAACTTCAGAAGAATTTAAAACAAAGTATGAAGAACTACAAGCGAAAGGAATAAAATCATTAATAATAGATTTAAGAAACAATGGTGGTGGAATAGTAGACGAAGCATTAGAAATAGCAAACTTTATATTAGATAAAAATTCAGTAATATTATATGAAGTAGATAAAAATAATAATGAGACAGAAGAAAAAACAACTGATGACCCAATAATAAATATACCTATAGTATTATTAACAAATGAAAATACAGCAAGTTCATCTGAAATACTTGCAGGAGCATTAAAAGACTATAAAAAAGCAACAATAGTAGGAGAAAAAACATATGGAAAAGGAGTAATACAAAGATTACTAACTTTACCAGACGGAAGTGGATTAAAAATAACATCAGAAAAATATTTAACACCAAATAGAACAGAAATAAATAAAATTGGAATAGAGCCAGACGAAAAAGTAGAATTACCAGAAACAGTAACAAATGTATTAAGCGTTGAAAGAAGTGAAGATACACAATTACAAAAAGCAATAGAAATATTAAACCAAAAATAGAGTGAGGGATAAAAATGAATTTACCAAATAAATTAACAATATTTAGGATTATATTAGTACCAATAATGGTAATAATACCATTTTTAGGAATAGATGGAAAATTCTTAGGAATACCTATAGAATGGATAATAATAGATAGTATATTCATAATAGCATCTATAACAGATAAATTAGATGGATATTTAGCAAGGAAAAATCACCAAGTAACAGCATTTGGTAAATTCTTAGATCCTTTAGCAGATAAAATATTAGTATTAACAGCAATGATGATGTTAGTAGAAATGCAAAAATTACCAGCATGGATACCAGTAATAGTGCTTGCTAGAGAATTCGTAGTATCAGGATATAGGCTAATAGCAGTAGAACAAGGAGGAGAAGTAATAGCAGCATCAAAATGGGGAAAATTGAAAACACTAACACAAATGATAGCAATAATCCTTGCATTTTTAGACTTAAATGCATTTGGAGAATGTTTTACAGGAATATTGCAGGGAGGAGACTTAATACTAAACTTAGTAGTAACAATAATGATGATAATACAAGTAATAGCAACAATATTTTCTGGAGTAGACTATTTAAAAGGAGCAAAGAAATATATAAAAGTAAAATAAACATGAGAAAAAATAAAAACAAGAATACTTTAAAGATAAAATGAATATAATGTAAAATAAAAAATGAGGTTTGCTTGACAAATTTCATTTTTTGCCGTAATATAGTAAATGATTTTTTAGAAAGGATGAAATTACCTAAAGAGAGGAGAAATGAACAATGGATGAGAAAAAGGAAGTAATATTAACACAAGAAGGGTATGATAAATTAGAAGAGGAGTTGAATTTTTTAAGAACAGAAAAAAGAGCTGAAATAGCTGATAGAATAAAAGTAGCATTAGGTTTTGGAGATTTATCTGAAAATTCAGAATATGACGAAGCAAAAACAGCACAAGCAGAAAATGAAACAAGAATAGTAGAACTTGAAGATAAATTAAGACATGCAAAAATAATTGATCAAAAAGATATTAATACAGAAACAGTTCAAGTTGGAAATATTGTTAAAGTGCTAGATATGGAGTTTGACGAAAAAATTGAATATCAAATAGTTGGTTCTACAGAAGTAAATTTAGCAGAAAACAAAATCTCTAATGAATCACCATTAGGAGCAGCATTGCTTGGAGCTAAGAAAAATAAAATAGTAGAAGTAAATGCACCAGCAGGAATAATGAAATACAAAATATTATCTATAAAAAAATAAGATTTTAATAAAGATAAAAAACAGATAAATTAGAAAATAAACAAAATCAGGCGAAGTATAAAATACTTTGCCTGATTTTGTTACTTAATTTACATTAAAGATGTAAACTGCTATCCAAAGCTAATTTAATCATATTATTTAGACCAGACTGTCTTTCTTCAGGAGTTGCAACTTCTTTTATGTATTTAGAATCCACAACACTCATCAAACAAGAAGCTTTCTTATTTAATAGCTTTGCAGTATAAAATAGAGCAAAAGCCTCCATTTCAGCAGCAACAGGATTAAAATCTTTAGGAATTCTATCTAGAAATTTATTTACATCAGACATATAAACATCAAAGCAATCAGTACAAACAGTATTTCCTTTAATAATATTAATATCAGTATCTTTAGCAGTTTTTTCAATAATAGAATTTAAACATTGGTTGCCTTCTATAATATGGCAGTCATCATTATTTAAAGTTAGCGCAAAAGAACTTTCACTAAAAACTTTATCAGCTAGAATAATATCAAATAATTTAAGCTCAGGCGTATAACCTCCACAAGAACCTATCCTTATAATTTTTTCTACATTATAGAATTTATATAACTCATAACAATAAATTCCCATACTTGGCATTCCCATACCAGAAGCCATCACAGAAATATCCTTCCCCTTATACTTTCCCGTAAATGTAAAAATACCTCTTACTTGATTTACAAGCTTGTAATCATCAAGAAAATTTTCAGCTATATACTTGGCACGAAGTGGATCACCAGGCATAATAACAGTTTTTGCAATATCGCCTAAATTAGCTTCATTATGTGGTGTTGGCATAATAAATCCCTCCTTTAAAAATAATTATACAAACATTATATCATAAATTGAGAAAAAAGGGGATGGGCAATTTTTTCTCATCTTTCTCCAAAATAATTTCTAAAAAATGCTTGTAAAATTTATGTATAAATGTTAAAATAATAATAGATTGAAAAAAAACCAAATTTTTTGGCGGATTTTTAATCTTTTTTTATTTTTTGTAATTTTTTCTTTGCATGCTAAGTTTGGTTTTATTTTTTGATGATTATAGAAAGGGGAGAACATGAATATAAAATACATATTTGTAACAGGTGGAGTGGTATCAGGTCTAGGAAAAGGAATAACGGCAGCATCACTTCGGAAGATTATTAAAAAATAGAGGATATAAGGTAACAATACAAAAATTCGATCCTTATATAAATGTGGATCCAGGAACAATGAACCCATATGAACATGGAGAAGTATTTGTGACAGATGATGGAGCAGAAACAGATTTAGATTTAGGACATTATGAAAGATTTATAGACGAAAATCTTACACATAATTCAAGTGTAACAATGGGAAAAGTCTATTCTTCTGTAATAGAAAAAGAAAGAAAGGGAGAATATTTAGGAAAAACTGTACAGGTAATACCACATATAACAAATGAGATTAAATCAAGAATTTATGGGTTTGAAGATACAGATACTGATATAGTAATAACAGAGGTTGGAGGAACTGTAGGTGATATTGAGGGCCTTTCAATAATAGAAGCAATAAGGCAAGTAGGTCTTGAAAAAAATCCAGAAGATGTTTTATATATTCATGTAACACTTCTTCCATATATACATGGTTCAAATGAAATAAAGTCTAAACCAACTCAACACTCAGTAAAAGAACTTCAAAGTTTAGGAATAAAACCAAATATATTGGTATGTAGAACAGAACAAGATATACCAGAAAGTGTAAGAGAAAAATTATCTCTATTTTGCAATGTTAGAAAGTCAAGTGTAATACAGAATAAAACAGCAGATTGCTTATATGCTGTGCCTTTAATGCTAGAAGAAGAAGGCTTGGCAAGAGAAGTGTGTAATCATTTAAAGTTAGATAGATATATACCAGATAATACAAAATGGCAGGAAATGATAGATAATATTAGAAATATAGATAAAAACAATAAGGTAAAAATAGCAATAGTTGGAAAGTATATAAAATTAGAAGATGCATATATATCAGTTATGGAAAGTTTATACCATGCAGGGTTTGAAAATCACGTAAAGGTAGAAATTGATTTAATAGATGCAGAAAAAGTGAACAAAGAAACTGCTGAAGAAATCTTGACTAAATATGATGGAATAGTAGTTCCAGGAGGGTTTGGAAATAGAGGAATAGAGGGGAAAATAGAAACAATTAGATATGCAAGAGAAAATAAAGTACCTTTCCTAGGAATATGTTTAGGAATGCAAATGGCTGTTGTAGAGTTTGCAAGAAATGTATTAGGTCTAAAAGACGCTAATTCAGCAGAGTTTGATGAAAAAACTAAAAATCCAGTGATACATATAATGGAAGAACAAAAAAAGGTAAATAAAAAAGGTGGAACAATGAGACTTCGGTGCTTATCCTTGTGTTATTAAAGAAGGAAGCTTAGCAAATAAAGTTTATGAAAGAAAAGAAATATCAGAAAGACATAGACATAGATATGAATTTAATAATGATTATAGACAAATGCTAGAAGAAAAAGGATTAACTATATCAGGTACATCACCAGATGGTAACCTTGTAGAAATAGTTGAAATAAAAAATCATCCATATTTCATAGCAGGGCAATTTCATCCAGAGTTAAAATCAAGACCAAACCGTCCAGCACCTTTATTTGTAGGATTGGTGAGAGCTTGTATTGATAACAGAAAATAATTTTAAAAAAATTCAAAATACTATTGACAAAACAAAAAAAAACCTTTATAATCTATAATTGTCAGGAGGAAATATGCAGGTGTAGTTCAATGGTAGAACCTCAGCCTTCCAAGCTGATGACGTGGGTTCGATTCCCACTACCTGCTCCACAATCCTGACAATTAGTTTTATGCAGGTGTAGTTCAATGGTAGAACCTTAGCCTTCCAAGCTAATGACGTGGGTTCGATTCCCACTACCTGCTCCAAATTATAACAACTTACAAATTACAAAGATTGTAAGTTGTTTTTTTATATTCAAAGATAAAAATACTTGACAATTACAAACAATGTTTTATGATATTCCTAATCTAATTTAAGGATGTAAATTTATGGAAGAAAATAAATTATCAATTTAAAATGAAATATCTAATAAAGAAATAAAAAATTTAATATATATACAACATGTCTTTACAGAACAAGGAATTGCTATGCTGTTTGGATTATTAAAAAATGATAAAAAATTAACAAATAAATAAGACAAAAGTATATACAGTGTTTTACAAATATGGTAGAATAAAAATCAGGAGATGATTACATGAATAAAAAAAGAAAAATATTAATAATATTTGGAATTTTAATAATATTATTTATAATTGTATTTGTTGTAATAAATAAAGAAAATATATTTAGCAAAAAAGCAACAAAATTACAATCAGTTTCAGGAATTACAGTTGTACCTACAATGAACGATACAATAACTACTGATAGTAGTTGGTGTGGTACATTTCAATTAGTATGGAATGATATGAAGAATGAAGTTGTAAAGAAAGATGTTATATTTAATCCTCAGTTAGATATGGTAAAAAATTTAAACAAAGAGGATTTTAATGAAACAATGCTTTCTGAAGATTATTATTATAAGATTTATGGACTAAAAAGCTTAGCTTTAAAAGAACAAATAGAGAATGGAATAAAAGAAAAATTTAATCAAACAAGCGATATATTAGATGATTTTGATTGGTCAGAGAGTGAATTAGATAATCCGAATAATCCAGATGAAAGAAGATACTTTTTTTATACAATGTTATATAGAAAATTTGAATTTTTACAAGAGTTTGATAAACTTGATAATAGTAAATTTGGTAATAAATATAATGATATTCAATATTTTGGTATAGACGAAAATACAGAAAACTCTGTAGGAAATCAAATTAAAGTATTATATTATAATTCAAAAGATGATTTTGCAATTATTGTAAATACTAAGACAGATGATGAAGTAATTTTCTGTAAAAGTCCTACAGGAAGCAATTTTAATGAAATATATGAAAACATGAATAATGAAGCTGATAAATATACAGGTAGTAAATCTTTCAAAAATGTAGATGAATTTAAAGCTCCAAATTTAGAATTTGATGAGAAAAAAGAGTATACAGAATTAGAAAATAAAAAATTCGAAACAGCAGATCCATATTATGATACAGCAGAGATACAGAAAGCAATACAAACTATAAAATTTTCATTAGATGAAAAAGGTGGAGAAATTAAAAGTGAAGCAGCTATAGATATGAAGATGGATACATCATTAGTAGAGACAAAGCCAAAAGCAGATGAACCAAGATATTTTTATGTAGATGACACATTTGCAATCTTTTTAAGAGAAAAAAATAAACCAAAACCATATTTTGCTGGAAGAATTGATGACATAACTAAATTTCAATAATATTGCTATAGTCGGCAATTAATTAAAAATTAACATAATATAAACCAAATCATATAATATTTAACCCTCTACTACTTTTGTAGTAAGATGGGAATCTAAATTAAATAGGAGAGAATCAACTCTCCTATTTAAATTATATTGCTATTTCGTAAAATATTATAATTTATTTATCAATTAAATCAAGTGATTCGCTAGATATTTTTACATTTCTTCTAACAGTGTCTTTAAAAATCTTTTGTTTGTTAATTGTTGTTATTTGATTAATTAAAGCAATGATATCCTTCTTCATTTTAGAAATTTTGTATTCTATTTTTTTTAATATGTTTTTGTTCCTTCCCTATTATATTTTGAAATACAGACAACCGCAATTCCATTATCTTTAGACGATGGGTAGTTCACCTTAAAAGAAAACAGACAAGGGCAACATAGGAAATATCTACCAGATATATTCAACTTTATTGTTGTTAAAAAAAAGTAATCAAAAGTATCAATATGCTTGTAAAATTTTGCAAATTAGTGTAAAATACGTTTAGATTGTAAATAATAATTAGGAGTGATAAAAAAATGAGGTTCGTAACAGACGAAGCATCGAAAAAACAATATAAAGAATTTTTGGAAAATCATGAAAGATGCAATTTTCAGCAATCATTAGAATGGGCAGAAGTAAAAAAGCCAAACTGGAAACCAGAAGTAGTCTTAGCAGAAGATGAAGATGGAAATATAATAGGATCAATATGTGTATGGATACGTAAAATGCCAATATTTGGGAACATGATATATTCACCAAGAGGACCAGTATGTGATATTCATGATATATCAGTTATGAAGCAATTAACAGACGGAATAAAAGAATTAGGAAAAAAATATAAAGCATTTGTGTTTAGAAATGAACCAGATATATTAAGTTCAGATGAAACATATAGAGAAATAGTAACAAACTTAGGATATAAAATAAAAGATAATGCAAAAGATTTTAAAGATGAAATACAACCAAGATATGTATTTAGACTAGATATAAAAGGCAAAACAGAAGAAGAAGTAATGGCAGGATTTAAACAAAAATGGAGATATAATATACGCTTAGCAGGAAAAAAAGGAGTTACAGTAAAAACAGGAACAAAAGAAGATTTAAAAGATTTCCACAGAATAATGATAGAAACAGGAAAAAGAGATGGATTTATAATAAGACCATTAGAATATTTTGAAAAAATGTATGACGAATTAGGAGAGCATATGAAAGTACTAATGGCCTATTACGAAGGAAAACCAATATCAGGAGTAATACCAATATTTTATGGAAATAAAACATGGTACTTATATGGTGCAAGTAGTAATGAACATAGAAATTTAATGCCAAACTATTTGTTACAATGGGAAATGATAAAAATGGCAATAGCAAGAGGTGATGATATCTATGATTTTAGAGGAGTATCAGGTGTTGTAGATGAAAATCACCCACAATATGGTCTATATAGATTTAAACAAGGGTTTGGAGCAACATTTACAGAATTTATAGGTGAAGTATATATACCATTTAAACCAATAACCTATAAATTATATAAATTTTCTGAGAAAGCATTTAGAACATTAAGGCAAGTAAAAAGAAAATTCTCTAAATAAGAGGAGAGAAAATTGAATACTTTAATAGTTGAGAAAGAAAAATTAAAAAATAATATAGAGAAAATAAAAGAAATTGCTTCAAGAAGCGGAAAAGATGATAAAGGAAATCCTTTAAAAATAATAGCAGTAGTTAAGGCAAATGGATATGGACTAGGAATAGTAGAATTTACAAAAATATTAATAGAAAATGGAATAACAAGTTTTGCAGTATCAACAAAAGAAGAAGCAATGATTTTAAGAAAAGCAGGCATAAAAGAAGAAATATTAATGCTATCAGCATCTTGCGATGAAAATGAGTTAAATGAATTAATAGAAAAAAATATAATACTAACATTAAGTTCAAAAGAAGATGCTGAAATAATTGAAAAAATAGGAAAAAAATTAGATAAAAAAATAAAAGTTCACCTAAAAATAGATACGGAATTTGGAAGATATGGACTTATTTATTCAGAAAAAGAAAAAATAGTAGAAACACTAAAAGATTTAAAACACATACAAATAGAAGGAACATACACACATTTTTCAATAAGCTTTTATGATGAAAAATACACAAAATTACAGTTTGAAAGATTTATAGATGTAATAGAAGTATTAAAAATGAATGAAATAGAAACAGGAATACTACATGTATGTAACTCATCAGCATTCTTAAAATATCCATATATGCACTTAAATGCAGTAAGAATAGGTTCGGCATTCTTAGGGAGAATATCATTTAAAAACGAAATAAAATTAAACAAAATAGCATATTTAGAAAGCGAAATAACCGAAATAAAAGAATTACCAAAAAAATTTAATATAGGTTATTCTAATTCATACAGAACTAAAAAACAGACTAAAATTGCTATTATACCTTGCGGATATATGCAAGGCTTTAATGTAAAAGCAGAAGATGACTTATTTAGAATTGTAGATAAATTAAGAATTATAAAAAATGATATAAAAAAATTATTAAAAAAAGAAGCACTATATGTGCACATAAATAATGAAAAATATAGAGTTTTAGGAAGGGTAGGAGCATATCATATTATTATAGATATAACAGGAAAAAAAGTAGAAATTCGGCAATAATGTAAAATTAGAAGTAAATCCAAAATTTGTAGACAGTAGCATAAGAAGGGAGTACAGGTAATGGAAGAAAAAAATAAAACAGAAGAAATAAAGAAAGAACAGAAAAACAATCAAGAAGAATTAAATATGGGATTTTTTAAAAAAATAGGATATTCTATTGTAAAAATTGAAAAATATCCTAACATGTCAGCACAAGGACTAGGAAAAGCGATAAGCTATTTAGCAAAAATAGTAGCAATACTCACAATCGTATTTTGTTTAGGAATAGTCTATCAAACACATGGAATAATCAATGAAGGAGTAGATTATTTAAAAAATAATTTTCCAGAATTTAATTATAAAGAAGGAATTTTAAATGTAGAAACAGAAGAACCTATAATAATATCAGCTGAAAATTCAATAGCAGGAGAAACAATTATAGACACTAAAACAGAAGATGAAACCAAAATTAATGAATACGTAAATCAAGTAACAAATGCAGGCGGAGGAATTATAATCTTAAAAAACGAAATTAGAATAAAAAACGCATCAGTTGCAGGAACAGTAATTTATTCATATAAAGACACATTTGAACCAATGGGAATAACAGAATTTAATAAACAAAATGTAATAGACTTTGTAAATAGTGGGAAAATTTTATCACTATATATAAGTATCTTCTTAACGATGTTCTTATATGCATTTGTAATGTATTTCATAAGTACACTTTCAAATGCAATATTCCTTAGTTTCTTTGGATACTTTACAGCATGGCTTGCAAAAATAAAAATGAGATATGTTGCAATATTTAATATGTCAGTATATGCACTCACATTATCTGTTATACTAAATATGTTATATATAGGTGTAAATATATTCATTCCATTTGAAATGGAATATTTCCAAGTAATGTATGTTGCTGTAGCAGCAATATATTTAGTAGCAGCAATATTGATACTAAAAACAGAATTTGTAAAAAAACAAATGGAACTAATGAAAATAGCAGAAGCACAAGAAATAATAAAAAGACAAATGGAAGAAAAAGAAAGAGAAGAAGAGGAAAAAAGAGAAAGAGAAGAACAAAGAAAGAAGGAAAAAGAAGAACAAAAAAAGAAAAAAGCTGATAAAGAAGAAAAAAATAATCAGGAAGAAGAGCCAGAAGGTTCAGGAGCTTAAATAGGAAGAAGGAGAAAAAATGAATAAAGAAAAAAGAAATAATAAGAACCAAAATAAAGACAAGAAAAAAAGAATTCAATTAATATTACTTGTAGTATTGCTTGTAGTACTAGTCATATTAGCAGGACTTACAATGTATTTAATGGATAACAAAGAAAAAGAAGAAGAAAATACTTTAGCATATACAGAATTAATACATGAAATAAATAACCAAAATGTAGAAAGCATTGAAATGAGAACAGGAAGTACAACAGCTAAAGTAAAATTAAAAAATGAAGAAGAAGAAAAAACAACAATAATACCAAATGTTGAAAGTTTTATGGACTTACTACAATCAAAAGTAGAAGATGGCAACGAAATAAAGCTAGATCAGAAATCAAAAAGCATATTAGCACAATTACCAAGTATAATAATCTCATTATTGCCAACAGCAATAATGCTAGCATTATTTATCATGCTATTTAAAATGCAAGGAATAGGTGAAAAAGGAAAGGTATATGATGATACAGAAAGAAAAACAAAAGTAAGATTTGATGATGTAGCAGGTTTAGATGAAGAAAAACAAGAAATGTTGGAAATAGTAGACTTTTTGAAAAGACCAGAAAAATTCACGAAAATGGGAGCAAGAGTTCCAAAAGGAGTATTACTTTATGGAAAACCAGGAACAGGAAAAACATTAATTGCAAAAGCAATAGCAGGAGAAGCAGATGTACCATTTATATCAATGAGTGGTTCAGAATTTATAGAAATGTTTGCAGGACTTGGAGCATCTAGAGTCAGAAAATTATTTGAAAAAGCAAGAAAATTAGCACCTTGTATAGTATTCATAGATGAAATAGATGCAATAGGGTCAAGAAGAACATCAAATAGTGGAGCAGAAACAGAAAATAATCAGACATTAAACCAACTATTAGTTGAAATGGATGGGTTTGGCTCAGAAGAAACAATAATAGTACTAGCTGCAACAAATAGACCAGAAATGCTAGATAAAGCACTATTAAGACCAGGAAGATTTGATAGGAGAATTACAATACCAGTACCAGACTTAAAAGGAAGATTGGAAATATTAAAAATCCATAGCAAAGATAAAAGATTAGCAGAAAGTGTAAACCTAGAAAGCATAGCAGAAGATACGGCAGGATTTACAGGAGCAGAACTTGAAAATATATTAAATGAAGCAGCAATAATTGCAACTAAAAATAAACACGAAGATATAGAAAATTCTGATATAGAAGAAGCGGTTAAAAAAGTAACAGTAGGACTAGAAAAAAGAGAAAGAAAATATTCAGAAAAAGACAAAAAACTAACAGCATATCATGAGGCAGGACATGCAGTAGTTAGTAGATATTTGCCAACTCAGACAAATGTAAAAGAAATATCAATAATACCAAGAGGAGTAGCTGGTGGATATACAATGTATAAATCAGATGAAGATAAATATTATATATCAAAAACAGAAATGCAAGAAAAACTAGTAGCGCTACTTGGTGGTAGAGCAGCAGAAAAACTAGTATTAAATGATATATCAACAGGAGCAAGTAATGATATAGAAGTAGCAACAGGAATTGCAAGAGATATGGTAACAAAATATGGAATGAGTGATAAATTAGGACCAATAGATTTCCAAGGAAAAGAACCATATGAAATGCAAATGTTTGGAGAAAACATTGGAGATAAAATAGGAGAAGAAGTTAAAGAATTAATAAATACAGCATACAATACAGCAATTTCATTATTACAAGAACATAGAGACAAGTTAGATACAATAGCACAAGAACTACTACTTCATGAAAAAATAAATGAAGAACAGTTTGAAAAATTCTTTGAATAAAAATGAGAAAAATGGGGACGGGCAATTTTTGTCTCATTTTATAAATATTTTGTATAGATTACAACATTTGACAAAGTTTTTAAGAAATATGTGTTAAAATAATAAAAGTTTTGTTGCAATAAAATTTTTGAAATAGTGCCAATTTTTATTTTGGTGCTATTTTTATTTTTGTTTTTCTGTCAATAATTTTTGAATATTTCACTAAAAAATAACATTATTTTATTAGCGAATATTTCACCGTATGTATAATCTTT
>CALXZC010000025.1 GCA_944393135.1 uncultured Clostridia bacterium
TTGCATTTTGGTCTACTTTATCCCATGCTTCTTCTATATCATCTACTACATCTTCTCTTCCTGTTGTTACTCCACTTCCTGTTGCTGATAATTCAAACATATGATCTTTATAAGTTATTTCATATGTATTATTTAAGCTTTGATATTTTACTGTTGCATCTGGATCATTTTCTTGTAATTTTTCTTCTAATATATTAGCTATCTCATTATTACTCAAATTTTTACCTACTATTTCAATCTGCATTTCATTCCATATTAATGCTAGTTCTTCTCTTATCCCTGCTAGTTCTGTTTGTTCTTTTGCTTCTCCTACCTTGCCTAATAAACCATTGTCTCCTGTTAATGAGCCAATAGTTATACTAGCTAAAATAATTAAAATAACAATAGTTACTACTAAAGCAACCAAAGTAATCCCGCTTATTTGTTTTTATGTCTTTAAACATCTCCATTTCTCCTCCTGTTTTCATTTATTTTTTATATTATTAAAAACATAATATATTGTGTACAGTTTCTAGTATATAGGAATTATAGGATATTTTCAAGTATCTTATTGTTACATTTATATTACAAAATTATTACATAACAATTTATGTATTTGTTGTATTTAAAAAATTGCTTGATTTTTCAAGCAATTTTGTTGTTTTTATAAAATTTTTTCTTTTTTTAATTTCTTGTATTTTCTACATTTTTCTTAAATTTACTTAAATGTATTTAATTTCCTTTAACATTTATAATATTACTTACAAAATCTATGTCTACCTATTGTTACAGTCATAGGTCTAGACCATATCCATTTATTAGTGGCGGTAGAAGGGTTAAAATAATAAATAGCACCATAAGTTGGGTCCCAACCATTTAAAGCATCTTGCGCTGCTTTCTTAGCTGTAGAATTAGGTGTTAAATTAATCTGTCCATCTCTTACAGCATCAAAAGCACCTGATTGGTAAATAACACCTGAAATAGTATTTGGGAAAGAACTGCTCTTAACCCTATTTAAAACAACAGCACCAACAGCAACTTGACCAGCATAAGGTTCACCTCTAGCTTCTCCATAAATAATTCTAGAAAGAAGATTTAAATCACTAGAATTACTAGAAGAAGATGATGATGAGCTAGAACTATAAATTCCCATAGCCTTTAAAGTAGTAGGACCTGCAATACCATCTACAGTAAGACCATTCTTCCTTTGGAAATACTTAACTGCTTCTAAAGTCTGACTACCAAAAATACCATCAACATTACCATTATAATAACCCCATCTTTTAAGTTTTTCTTGTATTTGCCTTACTTCATCTCCTCTAGAGCCATATTTAGATAAAGCATCAACTTCATTATTATTAGTAAAATATATAAAAATAGTAATAGAAAATAATAAAATAATAACAAAAATACCTAAACTTATCTTAATACCTTTTTTATTAAAATTATTTTTCTTTACTCTAACTTTATTTTCTTTTTCCTTAAAATTATTTAAATTCCTTAACCAAAACATAAAATCACCCAACTGATAAAAATTTCTTTTTACTATTTTTATCAATTAAGTGATTTATTATACATTATGTGATTATTTTCCTTAATATTAAAATAATAAACTATCTAGCTTTTCTAAATATACATCTCTTTTTATTTCTTCCATTTGCATTACCTCCATTGAAAATTTTTGCCGTTTCCGACACTTTTTTTCAATATCATTACACTACGTTTTTAATATTATTGCCAATCATATTTAAAATTTTTAGTAAATAAAAAATAATTGCAAAAACTCTCATATACTATAATACTAGTAGATAACAATTTCTTATAATTATTTTTCGGTCATTTGTAGGAATATTTTTCGGTTATTTGTGTATTTTAAGAACAATAATTACAAAGAATAGCCTCTAATCCTATTTGTAAATCTATTAATCCATTCTTATAATTAAAATCTAAATCCCTCAAAGCTTGTAAAATATCTCTTAATTCATCTTCATTAAAATATTTTGCTTGTGTCTTATATTTATTAACAAGAAAAGTCTGGTTAGGCTTTAAGTTTAAAGAACTAATAATATCCTTATTATACCTAATAGCTAACTTCAAAAAATACAATTTCTTAAAATGATTATAAAGCATAACTAAAATCCTTTGTATGGGTTCTTTATTATAAATCAAATTCTTTAATACCTCTAAAGCTTTTCTAGTTTGTTTTAAACCTAAATTATCTGTTAAATCAAAAATAACAGCCTCTAGTTTCTTTATAGTTAAACTATCAATATCTTCTTTCTTAATAGTGCCACCTTTTCCTACATATTCAATAAGCTTTCTAATTTCATTTATCACATCTTGCATATTAGTACCGCATATTTCTATGAAATACTTTAAAGTACTATCATCTATATTTACACCATAGCCATTACAAATGGCTTTTACTCTTCTTTCTACCTGGAAAGGTTTTTGAAAATCAAACTTACAAACTACTCCTATTTCATCTAAAGTCTTAAATAATTTTAATCTACTATCTGCATCCTCTTCTACAAAAACTAAAATAACACTTTCACTTATTATATCTATATTTTCCTTTAAATAATCATTTATCTTATCTTTTAAAACACTCATCTCTGTGTTTTTTTTCTTACCTTCGCTCTTAAAAAGTCCAGTATTTTTTGCAATAATTAATTTCTTTTCATAACCAAAAGCAGGTGTTTCAATATCTTGAATTAATTCTTTAACATTTGTATCATCTATTAATACATAATTTATACCTTTTATAACATCTCCAAATAATTTTTTTATTTTATTCAAACTGTTTTCTAATAAAAATAATTCTTCACCATATAAAAGATATAAACTATGTAATTTTCCTTTCTTTAATTCTTTTTCTAAACTTTCAATAGATGTCATGTTATAAATTACTCCTTTATTTTTTAAGTATAATTCTAAAAATTTCTGCAATACTCCAACATTGTGCTATACATCCTTTTGGTAATTGAGGCTTTGCGCTATCATAAATTTCTGAAATAGCTCCTATACAACCATTTTCATATATTTCTTTTGTAAAAGTTTTTTTAGTTTTTTCAGAAAATTTATCTATTTTTTGTTGCAGACTTTCTTTTTGTTCATCACTTTCTTCATAATCTCTCATATTTTTTAAAGCATTATAATATAAACCTAAAAGCCATGGCCAAGTAATTCCCTGATGGTAGCTTGTATCTCTATGTTCTTCGTCACCTTCATATACTTCCACATAATTTTCTTCATCTTTTGCTAAAGTCTTTAAACCATAAGCATTTAATAATTTCTTTTCAACTACATTAATTATATCTTTAGCTTCATTAGAATTAACATCTATTATTGGATTACTTAAACTCATTGCAAATAGTTGGTTTGGTCTTATTTTACTATCTCCTAATACATCATATAAACATTTAGTTTTAGAATTATAAAATTTTTCTTGAAAAGCAAACTTACAATTTTCAGCTAATTCCTTATATTTCATAGCTGCTAAAATATGCCCAAACCTAATACTAAGTTCTGCCATAATTTTATTTGCATTATACCATAAACTATTTACTTCAACAGCTTTACCATTTCTTGGTGTAACTGCCTTACCTTGGAATTTCACATCCATCCATGTATTTTGTGTGTTTTCTGTTCCTGATACAATTAAACCATCAACATCTAAATAAATATTATTTTCATCTACATCAATACCTTTACAATAATTTTCAATTATTGTTTTCATTACATCATATAATTCTTCTTTTACGAATTTATAATCTTTTGTATAATCAAGATATTTTTGTATAGCCTCAAATAATAAAAGTGAAGCATCTACACTATTATAAAGAGGTCTATTGTCATAACCAGAATAACCATTTGGAACTAAACCATATTTAACATCTCTAGTCATTGTTTTTAACAATTCTCTTGCTAAATCATATCTTTTAGGTATAAGTAAAATACCCTCAAAAGAAATTAATGCATCTCTTCCCCAGTCTAGGAACCAGTGATATCCTGCAAGCAATGTATGTAACCCAAAACTATATCTATTTACAACAAAACTATCTGCTGCTATTAAAAATGTTTTAATTAACTCATTTTCACTTTCTTCTTTTTGGTTCCTTGTACTTTCTTTTACAAGCTCTGAATTCTTAAATATATTATTTAAACGTTTTTCTTCCTTTTCAATTAAATTTCTAACATCAATTTCTTCTATATTTTCCTCTAAAGAGCAAACAAAAGATATCTCCTTCTCTTCTTTTGCTTTTATTTCAACTTCATATCTTCCAGGCACTGCATGATTTTCTTCTGTGGCAAACCCTCTTTTTTCTTCCTCTATATAAAACATATTATTAAAACTATCGTTTTCATGAGGTATATACTCTCCATCTGAAAGATTCATATAAATAGGTGTATATGAATTACCATCAACTGAAATCCTTACTTTATTTCCTCTTGTATTTATTTGTTTTAAATTAAATACATGGTTTGTATTTACAGTATGAAAATCTCTAAAATTAATTACAGGTGCTAAAGTTAATTTACTTCTATATGCTCCGTTTTTTATCTTATAATATATTCCAACTGTGTTTTTTCCATAATCCATACAGATTTTCTTTATTATTTCTATTTTTCCTATTTTATATTTAAATGTTGGTATAATATTTTTTTCTTTTTCAAAACTTTCTAAATAGTTAAATCCCTTTGATATATATTCTTTTCCTATATTAGTATAAAGTTCATACTTTTTACCTCTTGTTTCAATACTTTCATCTAGTTTTGAAAGAATTAAAAACCTTCTAGCAGGTGGTGTTAAACTTGCAACTAAAAGTCCATGATATTTTCTTGTATTTGCACTAATTATAGTTGAAGAACTATAACCACCTATTCCATTTGTAATTACCCATTCTTTATCCAGACCGTTTTCTAAATTCATACTTTCTTTTGTGAATTTCATGATTTCCTCCTACTTTTTATCACTTAATTTACTATTTTTTAATTGTTTAAGCATTTCTTCTCTAATTTCTTGCGGGGTCTTTTTTCTTGTAACATTATCTTTCTTTGGTACTCTGTTTTTTTTGCTCTTTGCTCTTCCTTTTTGTTCTCTTTGTTTTGCCTTTCTCTCTGCTTTTTTATCCGCTTCTCTTATTGATGCAATTCTTTGACTATATTTACTACTAAACTTACTCTTAGACTTAAGCGGAGTAGTATTTTTCGTACCCTTACCACTAGCAATCTTTTTATTCTGTTTTTTCATTCTTTTCTTAATTTTATTTATTCTTTTTTCTTCTCTTAGCTTATTATTTAACATCAAATATTGTGGGTCATTTTGTTTATCTTGATATCTTAAATCATCGCAAATAAGTTCAATAATAGAAGAAGCAACTAAACTTGGATCATGTCTTATTAAATCTGACTTAATCATGGATAAATTTCGCTGTAAAAACTTAATTCCTTTAACTTTATCCACATCTTGTTCTACTAAATCCTGCCCTTCCATATTATATTTCTTTATAAATTCTGGAATAATTTCTCCTGTATCATAGATACAATAATCAATTATGCCTGTACCACAATGTTCTATAATAGCATTAATATGGTCTGAAATACTATAATTATCTGTCTGCCCTGGCTCTGTCATTATATTACATACATATACTTTTATTGCCGTACTTTCCTTAATAGCTTTTGCAACTCCATTTATCAAAAGATTTGGTATAACATTAGTATATAAACTTCCTGGTCCTATTACAATACAATCAGCTTGTTTTATAGCTTCAACAACCCCAGGTGCTGGTCTACAATTTGATGGATTTACTGTAATTCTATTTATTTTTGTTATTTTATCCGCTACAACTTCTGGTATTCTAGATCTTTCTTCAACCATATATCCATTTGCAAGTTCTGCTACAATTTTCATTTCATCAAGTGTTACTGGTATTACTTTTCCTACCATATTTAAAACTTCATTACTTTTAATAATAGCATCTTCAAAATTACGATTTACACCTTTCATTGCTAAAAAATATATATCAGAAAAATTCAAACCTCTCAATTTTCCTTCTTTAAATTCATAGTTAAATAATTTCTCAATTTCTCCTTCTTTTGCTGCTAAAGATACAATACTATCTTTAACATCATCAAGAGGTAATGTTTGTAATTCTTTTCTAGAATTTGTAGCTGTTTCTCCATAATCAGATACTGTAACTATTGCAGTTAAGTTGTTTGTGTAATTTTTAAGTCCTGAAAGAACTGTATCTAACCCTGTACCGCCACCAATAACAACAATATTAGGTCCTTTATCATAAACAGTTTTATTAAAAATAAGTGACTTCATATTAACATTTTTATTATTTTCCATTCTCTCATCACTTGCTTCAATTAAAACTTCTAAAGTTCTTTTATTTAAAAATACAAGTCCTATAACTATTGCAAGAAACCCTACTACAAATATTGCAACAACCTGGGCTACATCTGTAAATGAAATTTCCCTCATAACTAATATTCTAGCTAGTCCATAACAAGCAAGAATAATTCCTACTAAAATTAAAAACATCCATCTTTTCATCTTACTACTTGATTTAAACCATTGAAAAAAACCTTTCATCAAACCATACTCCTCACTTATTTATGTAAATGTCTCATTGGGGACTGTCCCTATACGACATTTTGTAGGCATGGGGACTGTCCCCAATGAGACATACTTCTAATTCTATTTTCTTGTGGTATTTTTTATATATTTCTTCCTTTACCTTGTTTACTAATTCTAGCACATCTTTTGCTGTTGCATTTCCTTTGTTTATTATAAATCCTGCATGTTTTTTTGAAATTTCTGCATCTCCTACTGAATATCCTTTTAGCCCAGCTTCGTCTATTAGTTTTGCTGTTATATAATCTTCCCCTCTTTTAAATACACTTCCTGCACTTGGATATTCCAAAGGTTGTTTTTCTTTTCTTGATTTTGCATATCTATCCATTTTTTCTTTTATTTCTTCTTTTATTCCTTTTTCTAGTTCTATTTCTACCTCTGTTACTATGTATTTTTCTCCTTTTATTATGCTTTCTCTATATCCAAACTTCATTTCTGAACTATTGAATGTTTTTTCATTTCCAGTTCTATCTATACAAGAAACAGTTTTTACTATATCTTTCATTTCTTTACCATTTGCTCCTGCATTCATTCTTACTGCTCCTCCTAATGTCCCTGGTATTCCCGATATTTCTTCAAACCCTGTAAGTGAATTATTTAATATTATTTTTCCTACTTTTGCTATTTTCTCTCCTGCTCCTATTTTTACTATAAATTTCTTATCGTCTAATGTAGAAAAACTTATTCCTTCTATTTTCATTATTACTGTAATTCCTGATATTCCTTCATCTAATACTAACACATTACTTCCATTTCCTATTATATTTACAGGTATTTCATTTTTATTTGCTAAGTTTAAAACTTCTTTTAATTCTTCTTTATTTGTTACTTTTATTAAACATTCTGCTGGTCCACCTATTTTAAAACTTGTATGTTTTTTCATTGGCTCATTATATAATATTCTATCTTTAGAAATTTTTAGATTTGACTCTTCGATAATATTTTTTATATTCAAGTTTACTCTCCTTTCTAAATTTTTCTAAAAATTCCCTTATACTATATCATTTTTCCATCTAAATTACAAGTTCTATCATAACTTAATTTTGTTTTTTATTAGTCTTTGTTTTGTTTTTTCATATTAATTAGTTTTTTGAATACATTTAATAAGGAGGTTTTTATCTTGAAGTCTAATTTTTATGTTTTAAAAATTAAAAAAAATTTTTTACCTTTAGTTTTTCTATTGTTTACTTTGTTTTTACTTATTTTTTCTAAATCTAATCTTCCTGCTGTTAAGTCTGGACTTACTTTATGGGCTAGTTCTGTTGTCCCTTCTCTTTTTCCTTTTTTTGTTTCTACCGAACTTTTAATGCACACTAATATTGTAAGTATTTTAGGCAAGTTCTTAAATAAATATATGAAACCTTTATTTAATATTCGCGGTGAAGGTGCTTTTGCTTTTATTATGGGAATTATTAGTGGATATCCTGTAGGTGCTAAAATTGCTTCTAATTTCCGTAAAAATAATGTTTGTTCTAAAGAAGAATGTGAAAGACTTCTTAGTTTTACAAATAACTCTGGTCCTCTTTTTATAATAGGTACTGTTGGTATTTTGATGTTTGGCAATACTACTATTCGGTATTTTGCTTTTTATTACTCATGTTTTAGCTTGTATATCTGTTGGTATTATTTTTAGATTTTGGAAGAGAAGTTCTACTTCTAATTTGAAAATCTCCGATTTTCATTATGATAATAATAAAAATGTTAATTTTTCTAATTTAGGAGAAGTTTTAGCTGATAGTATTACAAGTAGTATTTCTACTATATTATTAATTGGTGGATTTGTTGTGATATTTTCTAGTGTAATTTCCATTTTGAAATCAAGTGGATTACTTTCTTTTTTCTCTACTTGTATTTCACCATTATTTAATTTTTTACATATTGATACTTCTTTTATAACTCCTCTTATTTGTAGTTTTTTAGAGATTACAAATGGGATTAACTCTATTTCTTTAATTGCTTGTAAAAAACTTTCTATTAATATAATTTTTACTGCTTTTCTTTTGGGGTTTGGTGGTATTTCAGTATTACTTCAAGTTCTTAGTATTACTTCAAAAACTGATTTATCTATTAAGCCATACATATATGGTAAATTACTTCAAGGAATACTTTCTGCTATTTATACATATATTTTTATTAATGTTATACCTTTCTTTAATTTTGATTTATAGGAGATGATTTTTTATGGACAGAGATTTTAATAATAATTTTAATCCTACTTTCATGGATTATAACCAAAATATCGGACCTGATATGGATAATTTATATAAAGACCCTATGTTTAACCCAATTATGCAATATGAACAAGCTTTTTATTATTACCGTTATCTTTGTATGCAAATGGATTATAAGATTAAGTGTAAGGAATACGAAAAACTTTGTAATAATTCTCAAGATACAAGAAATACTAGAAGACCCGAATAAATTTTACTTTTTCTAAAAAACATGCTATAATTAGTTTACGTTTTGTACACCTTTTATTTAGGAGGTCAATGATGAAAAGCAAACTCCAATTTCTTATCTTTGGCAGTCTTGCCTATATTGCAACTAGTTTTGTTTTGTATCATAGAGGATTTCTCAAAGGTTATAGAATAGGATATAAAAATGCTTTTGAAGTTCGTGCACAAACAATAAAAAGCGAACAATCTAAGACCGATTAGGAGGTTTTGACAAATGTCAAAGCGTAAAACAATGTGTTTTGCTCTTCTTGTTTCTGTAGTTTGCCTTAAAATATCTTAAAGAAAGAACTAAGAAAAATAGCATAAGAAAAAAATATAGGAAGGGACAGCCCGAATAAACGCCTGTGGAGATAGTAGGTTACGAGGTCTAAGAAGCAGGAATCCCTTTGGCTTTAGTAAAACACATTTTAGGACCCTAAAAATTTTAGGGTCCTTGTTATTTATCTTAAAAAGAAATATGCTAATACTATTATTCCAAGTATTATTCTGTAATATCCAAATATTTTAAAATTATGTTTTTTAATATAATTCATTAAGAATTTAATAATTGCAACAGATACTAAGAATGAAACTATCATTCCAACTAATAATACTGCAATTTCTATTCCTGTAAATCCAAGGCCAAATTTTACTAATTTTAATAAACTTGCTCCAAGCATTGTTGGAATTGCTAAATAAAATGTAAATTCTGCTGCATTAGGTCTTGATAAACCTATTAATAGCCCACCTATAATTGTTGCTCCTGAACGTGATGTTCCAGGAAATATCGCTGCTATTAATTGGAATATTCCAATTAAAAAAGCATCTTTATATGTAATTTCTGCACTTGTTTCTTTTATTTTTCCTTTTCTTTTTTTATTCCAATTTTCTATTACTATAAAGGCTATACCAAAAACTATTAAGGCAATCGCTATACAAACTGGATTATAGAATAAAGCTTCAAATAATTCATCAAAAAGCAATCCTACTATTGCTGCTGGAATACATCCAACTAGTATTTTTCCCCATAAATTCATTATGTCTTTATTAAAATATGATAAAAAACCCATTTGCTTAATTGCCTTTTCTTTGTGTTTTGTAAATGGCCATATTTTCTTAAAATATAAAAGAACAACTGCCAGAATGGCTCCAAATTGTATAACAACTTGAAACATACTCCAAAAACCTTCTGATACTTCTTTAAATTTTATAAATTGCTCTGCTAATATTAAATGTCCTGTACTACTTATTGGTAACCATTCTGTAATTCCTTCTACTATTCCAAATATACCTGCTTTTAAAAGTTCTAATATCATCGCTATCTTCCTTCCTTTGTTATTTTTTATATACTTCTTTTAATATATTATAAATTGTGTCTTTTATAAATTCTGCTGTTGTAACAGGTGCAACTTTTCCGAGGTAAAGCTAAAGCCCAAATAAGTTTTAAATTTCTCTCTTTTGCTTCTTTCTTATCAATTCCACCTGGGTTTGATGCTAAATCAATTAATAAACACTCTTTTTTTACATGTTGTAGTCTTTCTTTATTCAAAATTAAATGTGGTACTGTATTTATTATGATATCAAACTCCCCTAAATTTTCACCTATTGTATTTATATTAGTTTCATTGTGCCCATATGCTCTTATCCAAGCTAGATCCTCATCTTTTCTTGCAGCACAAGTAACTTTTGCTGCTAACCCTGCCATCTTTCTTGCTAATACTTTTCCAATTCTTCCAAAACCTAATATTAACACTTTACTTCCATGAATTATTCTATTAGTATTTGCTATTGCTATTTCTATTGTACCTTCTGCAGTTGATACAGTATTTAAAACTGCAAGTTCTTCTCTTTTCATAATATCTATGATTTCTACATATTCATCATTTGTTAAATTATATACTTCTGGCATAATACTTCCTGCAATTAAAATTTTACCATCCAAATAATGAATAAATTCTCTTATAGAAATTTCGTTATCACTAAATGGTGAATTAATATTCACACCATTGCTAGAAAAAGGAATCGGTCCTACCACAATTTCTACATCTTTTGAAATTGCTTTGCTTATTTTTTCTGAAAAAATAATATTATTATATCCTTTTAATTCTTCTGCTTTTTCTAATCCATAAGTATACACTGTATTTCCTTCGTCTGCAAGCATCTTTGCAAGTTTGATTATTCTTAAATCTCCACCTATTATTGCAAAATTTGTACTCATAAAATCCCTCCTACTATTTTTATTATATTTAATTTTAGGAATTTTATGAGTTTATTTTTAATCATGTCTTTCTTTTTCGTCTATTTCTTCTTTTGCTTCCAATTCTTTTTTTAAATTCTCTCTTCTATTTTTTCTTAATAAGTCAATATCGTTATAACTTAAATGTCTTGTGATTTCTGACATTTCTTCCAGATGTTCTTTAACTTTTATTTCTTTATTACTTAGCTTAGTTTCTTGTTGTTCTTTTTCCTCTATATTAAATGGTATAGAAATTTTTGCCATAATTGGTATAAAAATTGGTTCTTTCTTTACTTTATTTACGATTTTTTGGCTATCTATATCTATAGCTGTGTTTATATATTTTATAGCTGTTTCTTTATCATTCTTAATTAGAGCTATTTTAGATAACTCATAATAACTGTCTGCTGAAAGTTCCTCTTCATTTATTGCCTCTAAGAATTTTTTCTCTGCTTCTTCTATATCTTTGTAAATAAGTGCTATTTCTGCTAAATCATATTTTAATGCATATGCTAAACTATTAATTTCAGCTGCTTTTTCATAGGCTGTTTTAGCACTCTGAAAATCATTTAACATTGTATATGCAATTCCTAAGCTATAATTTATATCATAACTATATGGATTATACTTTAGTGCTTCTTGATATACATTTACAGCTTCTTTATACATTTCAGTGTCAATTAGTATATCACCTAATAAAATTGATGCTTCATACGTATCCGGTTTTTTATTTAATAGACTAAATAACATTTGAGTAGCTTCTTCTTTTTTATCTAATCCATTTAGCAATTCTGCAACTTTATAATATGATGCGTAATCTTGTTTGTCTATATCTATTGCTTGTACATATTCATCAATAGCTTTTCTCATTCCACCTTCTTTTTCGTAAATCTCAGCAAGCATTTTATGTGCCTTATAGCTATTTTTGTTTTTTTCAAGTAAATTAAGTAAAGCATCTTTTGCTTTTTTATTATTGTTAAACAGCAGGCTTATTTTAGCTTGTGTTAAATTAGTTGCTTCATATAAGTATATTCCTCGTTTTTCTAAAATAATAATTATTATTGGTATTAATACTGCTAGTATGTATTTTAAAATTGTGAAAAGCACATTTAATTCTACATCAAATAAAACTTCTAAAAAATTAAGTGCAATTCCCATTGCTTCCAATACTAATATTGCTACATAACTAGTATCATTCCTTCTTATCATCCTAAAAAACATATATACGAATATTGCAAATGAAACAAATATAAATAGTAATTCTTCTATTAGCATTTTAACTTCTCCTTTTACTTTTTACATTCTTATTTTATTTCATTTTTTATCTTTTGTCTATCTATTTATATATACTTCGGTAAATTTCATAATTTTTTAATATTTTTCTTACATAGTTGTTAGTTTCTTTATATGGAATGTTTTCAATATCACTTCCATCTGCTTTTATAATTCCTTTTGATATCCAATTATCTACAGTCCCTATTCCTGCATTATATGCAGCAACGGCAACTTCTTTGTTTCCATACTTCTCAAGTAAAGTAGATAAATATTTTGTTCCTATATTTATATTATTTTCTACATCAGCTATCTCTTCTTTTATATTTTCGTAATCTATATCAATTCCATATCTTGTTGCTATATCATCTGCTGTTTCTTCCATAATCTGCATTAATCCGAATAGCATTTTTGTGTGAAACAGCATTTTCGTCAAAATTGCTTTCTGCTTTTATTAGTGCAAATATCAAATTATCTTCAACCTTATATTTATTAGCATAAACAGTAATTATGTCTTGATAATCTTTAGGGTATATTATCTTAAGTACTTTATCTTTAAAAATGAAAACAAATATGATAACTAGCAAAATCACTACAGTAGTAATAATTATTCTTTTATTTTTCATTTTTTATTTTCTCTCCTTTTGATGTCGCAATGGGGACTGTCCCTATGCGACATTTTTTAGGCATGGGGACTGTCCCCGATGCGACACATTTATTTGCATTCATACCAATTATTTGCTTCTGATAATTCTGCAATTAGTGGTACTTTTAGTTTTGCTGCTGTTTCCATGCTTTCTTTTACTATTTCTTTGATTTCTTCTCTTTCTTCTATGACTGCTTCTATCATCATTTCATCATGTACTTGTAACACTATTTTTGATTTTAATCCCCTTTTTTCTATTTCTTTAAATACTTTTATCATTGCTATTTTCATTATATCTGCTGCTGTTCCTTGTATTGGTGTATTCATTGCTGCCCTTTCGCCGAATTGTCTGACCATGTAATTGGTTGATTTTAATTCTGGTATATATCTTCTTCTATGAAATAGCGTTTCTACATATCCTTTTTCTTTTGCTTCTTTTTTGATATTTTCCATGAATTTTCTTATCCCTGAATATTGTGTTAAGTATTCATCTATATATTTTTTGGCTTGTTTTCTTCCTATTCCTAATTGTTCTCCTAATCCAAAATCACTTATTCCGTATACTATTCCAAAGTTTACAGCTTTTGCACTACTTCTTTGTTCTTTTGTAACTTCTTCTATTGGTGTTTTGAACACTTTTGATGCTGCTTGTTTATGTATATCTTCTCCTTTTTCAAATGCTTCTATCATATGTTTATCTTCTGATATTGATGCTAATACTCTTAACTCTATTTGTGAATAATCTGCATCTATATAGATTTTTCCATTTTCTGGTTTAAATACTTTTCTTACTCTTTTTCCTAATTCAAACCTTGTTGGTATATTTTGTAAGTTTGGTTCTGTTGAGCTTATTCTTCCTGTTGCCGTTATTGTTTGATGAAAAAATGAATGTATCCTATTTGTTTTTGGATTTATATATGGCTTTAATCCTTCTACATATGTTGAGTTTAGTTTCATTAGCTGTCTATATTCTAAAATCTGTTCTATTATTGGATCTTCTTTTTTCAGTTTTTCTAATACTTCTACATCTGTTGAATATCCACTTTTAGTTTTCTTGATTGCTGGTAATTTCATTTTTTCAAATAAAATTTCTCCTAATTGTTTTGTTGAGTTTATATTAAATTCTTCTCCTGCCATTTCATAGATTATTTTGGTTATTGTTTTTAATTTTTCTGTTAGTTCCTTTCCAAATTGCTCTAGTTCTTCCTTATCTACATACATTCCATTCCATTGCATATTTGATAATACTTCTACTGTTGGCATGTCTATTTTTCTAAATAGTTCTAGGCAGTTTGTTTCCTCTAATTTTTTCTGTGTTATTTCTTGTATTTTTCCTATTGAATATGCTATTTTACATATTTTGTTGTTTTCGTTTTCATCTGATTTTTCTTCGTTTTCGTCAAATAGGTTTATCTGTTCTGTTTTTTCTTCTAATTCTTCTAGATTTATTCCTAGGTATTTTTCCATTAGATTTTCTATTTTTAGCTTGTTATCTGTTGGATTTAATATATATGATGCTATTGATATATCATAGTCTATTCCTTTTAGTTTTATTCCTTTTTGTTTTAATAATATATATATTTTACTTAAATCTATTCCTATTTTTTTTATTTCTTCATCTTCTAATACTTTTTTTAAATTTTGTAACTTATTTTCTACTTCCACATAGTAAACTTCATTTTCTTTCCTATTATATATTGCTATTTTTTTAATTTCTTCTTGTATTATTTTTTCTTGATTTTCTTGTTTTTTTGTTGATATATAGAATATCATTTCTTTGTTTTCTTCTATATAATTTATTAATTCATCAATTTTCTTTTCTTTTATTTGATATGCTTCTTCGTATTTATTTGCTTCTTCGGTTTTTTCGCCTTTTAAGTTAAATCTTTCTATATAACGGTTAAATCTTAGTTTTTCAAATATTTCTAATACTTTCTGTTTATCCCATTCTTCTATTTCAAAATCACTTAAATCTTCTTTTATTGGTACTTCTACATTTATTGTTCCTAGTGTTTTTGATAAATATGCTAATTCTTTATTTTCTACTATTTTTTCTCTCTGTTTTCCTTTTAAATTGTCTTTTTCTTCTTCTATCTTTTTATATAAATTATCTATTGTTCCATATTCTTGTATTAATTTTAATGCTGTTTTTTCTCCTATTCCTGGTACTCCTGGTATATTGTCTGATGTGTCTCCTTGTAATCCTTTTACTTCTATTAATTGTTTTGGCTCTATTCCGTATTTTTCTATTATTTTTTCTTTATTATATTCATCAGTTTCACTTTTTCCTGCTTTTGTATGTGGTATTCTTATTGTTACTTTGTTTGTTGCAAGTTGAAATGTGTCTCTATCTCCTGATAATATTATTACATCAAGTCCTTGTTTTTCTCCATAGCATGATAGTGTTCCTAATATATCATCTGCTTCATATCCTTCTTTTTCTATTATATCTATATTCATTGCTTTTAATATTTCTTTTATTATTGGCATTTGTTCAGCTAGTTCGTCTGGCATTCCTTTCCTATTTGCTTTATAACCTTCATACATTTTATGTCTTGCTGTTGGCGCTTTTAAATCAAATGCTACTACTATATATTTTGGTTTTACATCTTCTAATAACTTAAACAATATTGCTAAAAAGCCATATACTGCATTTGTATATGTTCCATCGGTTGTTGTTAGCATTTTACTTCCCATTATCCCATAAAATGCTCTATTCATTATACTATTTCCATCTACTAATACAAATTTATCCAAATGTTTTTCCTCCTACCTAAAAATCTTTTTTATTATATCATAGTTTTTTTCTATTTACTAGAAACTTTTGGAAAAAACAAGGAAAACTTATTTGTGTTACAAAAAAATAAAGGCTTTAAACCTTTATTTTTACATAAACTGCTCTTTGCTTAAATTGGTTATTCTTTCTATTGTTTCTATATCTACAAAACTTGACATTTTTATTTCTTCTAATTTTTCTTTATATTTTTTTGTTCTTTCTGTTTCAAAATCTTTTATTAGCACATATCTTATTATTGCTATCATATCTGCTCTTTCATTTTCTTTTGTCATTGGTATTATTTTCTCTAATATTAATATCAGCAGTAAATAAAAACTGTTGTTATATTTTACAAATCTTTTAAATACCAAACATCACAAGCATAATGTTGTGTTCTTATTAATGGTTTACTTAAATTTTTAAATCCGTATTTTTTATAAAATTTATTTGCCGATATCATATTACTTAATGTTTCTATATAACATCTTTTATAATATTTTTTTGCATAATCTAGCGCTAACTTCATTAATTTATGTGCTATCCCTGTACCTCTTACTTGTTTTAGGCAGTACATTTTTTGAAGCTCACATACCCCTTGAGTTCCATCTAATTTTCCAATTCCACAGCCACCTACAATGTTTCCACTCTCATCTTCTACTACCCAATACTTATATCCTTCTTTATTATAAACTTCTGAAAATCTCCCTAAATCTGGGTCAGCCCAAGCCAATCCTTCATGATTTCCACCAAATTCTATTAAGCATGTTCTTATTACATTTTCTACTTGTTTATTATCTTTCTTTTCTATTTCTCTTATTCTATACTCCATCTTTTCTCCTATTTACTATTAAATTGTAAATTCTACATATATATAATCATTTAAAACTTTTTTCACTAATCTATATTTACCTGATGTCAATTCTCCATATAAATCTTCCCAATCAGCCTTCATTTCTATCGTTTCATCTACTTTTGGTATATACCCTAAAGCTGTAAATGAATGATTTTGATTAATTATAGGTAATTCTTTCCATTCCCCATTTTCATCTCTTTCTATTCTAAACCACTGTTCATAACCATATGGTTCTTCATTCTTATCAATAATTTCTACTATAGCAGATGTCTTAGTTAAGGTGCCTTCCTTAATTTTCATTTCCACTTTTTCTATAGTTTGATTAACTGTTTCTTGTATTCTATTATTATTTTCATAATTCATATAATTTTCATCTACAGTTGTATTTTCATTAGACTGCACTATATTTCCTTCTTGGTCTTGATTATTATTAATAAAAAACTCAATTCCACATATTATTAATATTAAAATTATCGTTGATATTATTATTATATATACTTTTTTCATAACCATCTTCCTTTATTTACATTAAATATTTTTTTGATATATTATAAAAGACTTGTGTTCCTATTAATATTGGATTTTCTCCAACCGTAAAATTTTCACTATGTTGTGGATAAAATTTATCTTTTGTACATCCAATAAATATCATACATCCAGGTGCTTTTTCTAAATAATATGAAAAATCTTCTGATGATGTTGTTTGATAGTCTATTATTACTTTATTTACAACCTCTGATGCAATTTTTTGTACTTCTTGCACTTCTTCTTTTGAATTTACTGTTACTGGATATTCAACTAAAAATTTTACTTCTGCTTTTCCTCCCATATCTTTTGCTATTTTTTCTACTGTTTCTACAATTTTATTTTTCATTTTCTTTCTTATTTCATTATTATTTGTTCTGCATATTCCTTTCATATGAACAATATCTGGAATTACATTATTAGTTTTTCCTCCACTTATTGCTGTTATACCTATTATTGCTTTTTTATCAATTTCCACATCTATTTTTGCTAGTTCTTTTAATGCTATTCCTATTTTATTGGCTATATAAATTGTATCTACACATTTTTCAGGCATTGCCGCATGACCGCCTTTTCCATATACTGTTATATCATATGGGTCTGAGGATGCCATTACTGTTCCCTCTTTTACTGCTATTTCATCTTCTTTAAATTCACTCCATACATGTATTGCAAATACTTTGTCCACTTTTGGATTTTCTAAAGCTCCATTTTGAACCATAAACTTGGCTCCTGCATCTCCCTCCTCATCTGGCTGAAATAATAATTTTACTGTTCCTTTTATTTTGTCTTTATTATTTATTAATATTTGAGCCAATGATAATAATATTGTCATATGTGCATCATGCCCACAAGTATGTTTTGTTCTTCCTGTTTCATCCATAACTACTGCATCCATATCACTTCTAAATAATATACATGGTCCTTTTTTATCTCC
>CALXZC010000026.1 GCA_944393135.1 uncultured Clostridia bacterium
AATGAATAAATGAAAGTGGTCTCATAAAATAAAAAAATTCTCAAAAAAAGTGTCCAAAAACTTGACATAGATCCAAATTTATAAAAAATAGCACATTGAAATAAAAATAGGATTAATAAAAAGTAGAAAATAATATTAAAGCAAGGAAAATATTAGAAAATAAACATGGTAAATAAACTTAAGAAAGTTTACTTTTTAAGCATATTGTCTAATGTAATCATAACTTAGATTGATTAATTCAATCCATTTATTAGGCATATTAGAACATTCTTGAATTTCAGGAATTTCAACAGGCACATGATAATTAAGAGCTGAATTAGGTCTTAAGAAGTTAAAGAAAGTAGCAAAAAGAACCATATAATTATTAGCATTTTCATTAGAAGAGAAGCCGTTTTTAGGACGATAATAATATTTTAAAGTTCTGTTGTGTCTTTCAATAATTTGTTTAGAAGAACGATATTTTTTAGAAGTTTCATCTAAGTTTTTAAGACCAATAACTTGGTAAAGATGAAAAGGCATACCAAGTTGAGTCCAATATTGAACAGCAACATTATAAATAGGGTTACCATCGGTAATAACCTTTAAAGATTCAGGTAATTCTTTATATTTTTTAAGGGTAGAATAAGCAGCTTTAATAGAAGATAACGAATCTCTATGTTCAAAAACTCTATAAGAAGTAACAATTTTCTTAATAGCATCAAAGTAAAAGAAAATATATTGAGTTTTACCAGCAACATTAATATAAGTTTCATCAGCACAAGAAGAGTCGGAAAGTTCGTAAGGATAGAATTCAAGGAAATATTGAACAATAGAAGAAACAGACTTACAGTAATTTTCAACGGTTTTATAAGAAAGATTAACATTATGAATATCACTAAGAATAGAAGAAGTTTGTCTATAACTTAAGCCATAATTAACGTGATAAGTAAGGCAAAGACCAATAACATACATTGAGTGATGAGTTTTAGAAATATCAATAGGAATACGAAGAAAATCCCTAAAATCTTTTTGAATCTCAGGAAGAGTAATATTAAATTTACGGTAAGAATAGTGAAGTTTAAAAAGTGAAGGATTTTTGGTATAAAGAGCAGAATCTTCTTTAGATAAATGTTTTAAGTTATCAAGAAAATAAGAGCATTGTTTATTAGGGCAAACATAAACATCAAAGTCAGATCTAGAATGTTTTAAATAGAGTTTATAATGACAATGAGGGCATAAGAAATTAATATCAGTTTGTTTATTAGGATTCAAAGAAAAAACATAAGAACAAACTTTGCATTCAAACTGAGATTGTTTACCGTTATTATCGTAAAGATACTCTTTAGGAGCACCACAACAAGGGCAAGAAACATTAATAGTAATTACTTTACCATTTCTACGTTTAACAGGCTTAATATTATTATCTTTAATTAGCTGTTTAAAGTCTTTGTGTTCAAGAGTAGAAGATTTTTCTATAAGAGGAGGAACATCAACTTTAAAACGACGATAACGTTGATCAGCAGGCTGTTCTTTAACATTAAGGTTATCATTAATTTTAATAAACTTAGAAAGAAAAATAATAATTTTCCAAATAAATTTATTAATTCTATTTAAAAAATTAATTAAATTTGATATAATAAAGTTCATAGCGAACACCTCGTATTTTTAGTTTGGTTTTTGTTTTAAGTTATGAACTAATTATACAGGAATTCGCTATTTTTTTAAAGAAAAAATAGAGGTAAAAAATAAAAAAGTCAAAAAAGACTTAAAAATAAAGGAAAAAGTAGTTGGAAACGTATAAAGTTTTCACACTACCAGAAAAAGAAGGAAGTAAAAAAATGGAATTAGCTGTGTCAAGAATGATAAGAAATGAAATAAATGGTAAGGTGAAACGAGGAGAAAAATTAGGAAGAATAAATGTTGCAAAAAACTTACTAGTAATGGGATATGAAGTAGATGAAGTGGGAAGAATAACAGAATTAAGCGTAGAAGAAATAAGAAAACTAAAAAATAGAAGTATGTAAAGCATGAATAATTGCTTGAAAAAGTAGTAAAAATATAGTAAAATAAGTAATATTTAAATATTACTTATTTTATTTTTTAAAGAGGAAGATGAAAATGAAGAAAAAAGTATTAGAAACAATCAAAAAATATAATTTAATAGAAAAAGGCGATAAAATAGTATTAGCAGTATCTGGTGGGCCAGATTCTATTTCAATGTTAAATATATTAAATGAAATAAAAGAAGAAAAAATTATAGATTTTAATATTTGTGTTGCACATGTAAATCATATGATTAGAAAAGAAGCAAAAGAAGATGAAGAATATGTAAAAAAATATTGCAAACAAAAGGAAATTGATTTTTATTCTAAAAGTATAGATGTACAAAAAATTGCCAATAATAATAAAGTAGGAACAGAAGAAGCAGGAAGATATGCAAGATATAAATTCTTTGACGAAATACTAGAAAAAACAGCATCAAATAAAATAGCAATAGCACATAACAAAAATGATAAAGCAGAAACAATAATTATGAACTTAATAAGAGGAACAGGAATAACAGGATTAAAAGGAATAGAAGCAAAAAGAGGAAAATATATAAGACCACTAATAGAATGTAAGAGAGATGAAATAGAAGAATATTGTAAAAAAGAAAATTTAAACCCAAGAATAGATAAAACTAATTTCCAAAATATATATACAAGAAATAAAATTAGGAATATCGTTATTCCGTATATAGAAAAAGAATTTAACCCTAATATAATAGAAACAATAAATAGACTATCAGAACTTGTAGAAGAAGAAGAAAATTATATGGAAAAACAAGTAGAAAAAATATATAAACATATATTGCTAGAAGAAAATGAAAAAGAAATAATAATAGACTTAAAATCATTTAATAACCAAGAAAGAGTAATAAAATCTAAGGTTATCATATATACTATAACAAGACTATTTGGAACAAGTAAAGAAATATCAAAAATACATATAGATGATTTAATAAAACTTTGTAACAATAACATAGGTAATAAATATTTAACGCCAAATAAAAATATAAAAATATTAGTGAAAAATCATAAAATATATTTTACAAATGAAAATTAAGTATCCGTAACAAACCTTACAAAATAAGCTTGTTTGTAATAAAAAAGTCATACAAAAAATGTTTACAAACAAAAAAATATATGTTATAAAACAATAGAAATGTAAAAAGTAAATCACAAGAGGAGGAATTATTTTGAAAAATGGAATTAAAACATTAGCAATGTGGTTAATAATAGGGGTAATTTTTATTGTAGTACTATCATCAATAGTAGAAAATAGTGATGCAAAACTAAAATATTCAGAATTGATAACTAATATAAATAATGGAAATGTTGAAGAAATAGAAATAGAAGCAAATGGAACAACAGCTGCAGTAACATTAAAAGATGATAGAACAAAAAAAGAAGTTAATATTCCAAATATGGAAAACTTTATGAACTATACAGAAGAATATTTGAAAGAAGGAGCTTTTTCATTAGAAGAAAAATCACAATCAATATTTATAACAGTACTTAGCTTACTTACACCATTTGGACTACTTATAATATTCTTCATATTCTGGTTCTTGATGATGGGTGGAGTAGGTAATGGAAACCCAGGTGGAAAATCAATGACATTTGGCAAAAGCAAAGCCAGAATGATGACACCAGCAGATAAAAATAGAATAACATTTGAAGATGTAGCAGGAGTAGATGAAGAAAAGGAAGAACTAGAAGAAATAGTGGAATTTTTAAAAAATCCTAAAAAATATACAGATATGGGAGCAAGAATACCAAAAGGAGTATTACTTGTTGGTCAACCAGGAACAGGAAAAACATTACTTGCAAAAGCAGTAGCAGGAGAAGCAGGAGTACCATTTTTTATAATAAGTGGTTCAGACTTTGTAGAAATGTTTGTAGGTGTTGGTGCATCAAGAGTAAGAGATTTATTTGACCAAGCTAAGAAAAATGCACCATGTATTATATTTATAGATGAAATTGATGCAGTAGGCCGTCAAAGAGGTGCAGGACTTGGTGGAGGACATGATGAAAGAGAACAAACATTAAACCAATTATTAGTTGAAATGGACGGTTTTGCTGAAAATGAAGGTGTAATAGTATTAGCAGCAACAAATAGACCAGATGTATTAGATAAAGCCCTTTTAAGAGCAGGAAGATTTGACAGACAAATAGTAGTTGGAATGCCAGATGTAAAAGCAAGAGAGCAAATATTAGAAGTTCATAGTAGAAAGAAAAGACTAGCAGATGATGTAGATTTAAAAATAATCGCAAAAAACACTTCAGGTTTTGCAGGAGCAGACCTAGAAAATGTATTAAATGAAGCAGCACTTTTAGCAGCAAGAAGAAACTTGAAGGAAATAGGAATGCAAGAAATAGAAGATGCAATGGTAAAAGTAACAATGGGACCAGAGAAAAAGACAAAAGTAAGAAGTGAAAAAGAAAATAGACTAGTAGCATATCATGAAGCAGGCCATGCAGTAGTAAGTCATTTCTTACCATCACAAGATCCAGTACATCAAATATCAATAGTACCAAGAGGGATGGCTGGAGGATATACTATGTATAGACCAACAGAAGATAAATCATTTATGTCAAAAACAGAAATGGAAGAAAATATTGTATCATTACTTGGAGGAAGAGTAGCTGAAAGCTTGATACTAAACGATATCTCAACAGGTGCAAGTAATGATATTGAAAGAGCAACTAAAATTGCAAGAAGCATGGTTACAAAATATGGTATGAGTGAAAGAATAGGAACATTGACGTTAGGACAAGGTCAAGAAGAAGTATTTTTAGGAAGAGACTTTGGACATACAAAAGAATATTCAGAAGAAACAGCTGCTATAATAGACGAAGAAACAAAGAAAATAGTAGACCAAGGATATAATAGAGCAAAACAAATATTATCTGATAATGTAGATAAACTACACAAAGTTGCAGGAATATTATTAGAAAAAGAAAAAATTGAAGCAGATGAATTTGAAGAAATTTTTAGTGAATAAAGCAAAAATAAATGACTGCCATGTAGAATATTTTCTATATGGCAGTAATTTTTACAAAATTATTGATATTTTTCTTTTAATGTTATAAAATAATTATGAAAATAAAAATAAAGAGGAAAATAAAATATGAAAAATTATTATGATTTATTAGAAGTAACACCAAAAGCTTCAAAGGAAATAATAGAAAAAGCATATAGAGTGCTTATAAAAAAATATCATCCAGATTTATATCAAGGAGAAAAAAGAATATATGCAGAAGCGAAATTAAGAGAGTTAAATGAAGCATATAGAATACTTTCAGATGATTTCTTAAGGTCACAATATGACTTAGAACTAGAAAAAGAAATGCAATTTAATAATACAAATAATAATGTAGAAAATAATAATCAAAAAACAGAAGAAATAAAAAATGAAAGTAAGAAAGAAGAATTTAAGCCACATAAAGTAGGGACATTCATGTCCATAGTTGATTTAACAAAAGAAATCTTTAAAAAAAGAGAAAGAAAAGAAGGAAAAAGAAAAATACAAAGAGAAGATAAAATAGCTGCAGGATTAACATTATTGATAGTATTAGTAATAGGAATAATACTATGGTTTATACCAGCAACAAATGGATTTATAAGAAGTTTAATACCATTTTAAAAAAGAAAAGGGGAAAATAAATGTATTATGCAGATATAAAAAAAGCAGATGTAGCAAATGGAATAGGAGTTAGAATATCATTATTTGTAAGCGGATGCACACATCATTGTAAAGGATGTTTTAATGAAGAAGCATGGGATTTTCACTATGGTAATGAATTTACAGAAAAAGAAATAGAAAAAATAATAGATTTAATGGACCATCCATATATAGCAGGCTTAACATTACTTGGAGGAGAGCCGTTAGAACATGTAAATCAACAAGGAATATTACCATTGCTAAGAAAAGTAAAAGAAAAATTACCAGATAAAAATATATGGTGTTATTCGGGATATACTTTTGAAAAAGACATATTAGGAAGAATGTGTAAAGAATGGAAAGAAACACCAGAACTTTTATCTTATATAGATGTTTTAGTAGATGGAAAATTTGAAGAAGATAAAAAAGATATAAAATTGAGATTTAGAGGTTCAAGTAATCAAAGAATAATAGATGTAAAAAAATCGCTAAAAGAAAATAAGACCGTTCTTTTTGAACTATAACTATTGACAAAATATGCTATTTTAAGTTATAATAAATAACGTTATAAGGGTTATCCCACATACTTTTGTGTATGGACCGGAAGGAGGGGAAATATAAATGTCAGAGATAAAAGTTAATAATGGTAATATAGAAGATGCTTTAAAAAGATTTAAGAGACAATGTGCTAGAAACGGAGTACTTCAAGAAGTACGTAAAAGAGAACATTATGAAAAACCTAGTGTTAGAAGAAAGAAAAAATCAGAAGCAGCTAGAAAAAGAAAATTTAATTAGTATGAAATACATAAATTGGGAGTAAAGGAAAAGAACTTTACTTCTAATTTTTTTCGTAAAAATAATTAAAAATTGATTATTTGGTGTATAATAAATACGAAAAGGAGGGTTTTTAATGGAACATAAAATTGAAGAAATAAAAGAGGGAATAAAATTTCATACAATAAATACAAATAAATTTAAAACAAACTTATTTGCTATATTTTTAACAACAAAATTAAACAGAGAAAATGTAACAAAAAATGCGTTAATATCAATGCTTCTAAGAAGAGGAAGCAAAACAATGAAAACACAAGAAGAAATAAGTAAAAAAATGGAGGAATTATATGGAGCAGGGTTTGACTGTGGGCTTGATAAAACAGGAAATAACCAAGTATTAAAATTTTATATAGAAGCAATAAATGATAAATATTTGCCAGAACACGGAGAAAATATACTAAAAATAGTTTTGGAAAGCCTATTAGATATAGTGTTTAATCCATATACAGAAGATAATGGCTTTAAAAAAGAATATGTAGAACAAGAAAAAAATAGTGTAAAGAAAAGAATTGAAGGAAAAAAAGATAATAAGGCAAGATATGCACTAGAAAGATGTATAGAAGAAATGTACAAAAATCAGCCATATGGAATATATAAATTTGGATATGAAGAAGATTTAAACAAAATAAATGAAAAAGATTTGTATAAATATTATAATGAATTAATAAATACATGTAAAATAGATTTATTCTTATCAGGAAATATACTAGAAGAAGAAGTAAAAGAAATAATATCAGAAAATGAAAATATAAAAAAATTAAAAGAAAGAGAACCATTTTTTGAATTGCAAAAATTCCCAGAAGAAAATCACCAAAAAGAAGAACAAACAATTACAGAAACAATGGATGTAATACAAGGAAAATTAGTAATAGGTTTAAATGTAAATATTGAAAACGAAGAAGAAAAATATACTACATTAATGTATAATAGCATTTTAGGAGGTTCAGCTAATTCAAAGTTATTCCAAAATGTAAGAGAAAAAGCACATTTAGCATATGTAGCATCATCTAGTTATTATAGATTTAAAAGTATAATTTTTATAAGTAGCGGAATAGAGGTATCGAATTATGAAAAAGCATTGGAATTAATAAAACAACAAGTAGAAGAAATGAAAGCAGGAAAATTCACAGATGAAGATATAGAAAACAGTAAAAAAGGAATAATATCAGCAATAAAAACAATAGATGATGAGCAAGATACAGGAATAACATATTACTTTGGACAAGAATTATCAAAATCAAATGTATCAGAAGAAGAATATATTAAAAAAATTGAAAATATAACGAAAGAAAACATTGTAGATATTGCAAATAAAGTACAAATAAACACTATATATTTTTTAAGAGATTAATATAGGGAAGGAGAAGATAGATGCAAGTAATAGAAAACTTAAAAGTAAAGGAAAAATTATATATAGAAAAGCTACACAATAATTTAACAGTTATGATAGTTCCGAAACCTGGAATGAAAAAGAAATATATGATTTGGGGAACAAACTATGGCTCAAACGACAATAAGTTTGTAATTCCAGGAGAACAAGAAATAACAGAAGTGCCAAATGGAGTAGCTCACTTTCTAGAACATAAATTATTTGAACAAAAAGACGGAACAAATAGTTTAGATACACTAACAGCATTAGGGGTAAATGCAAATGCGTATACAACAAATGACCATACAGCATATTTATTTGAATGCACAGATAATTTTTATGAAGCAATGGATGAATTAATGGACTATGTACAAAATCCATACTTTACAGATGAAAATGTTGAAAAGGAAAAAGGAATAATTAGTCAAGAAATAAGGATGTATGATGATTACCCTGAATGGAGAGTATATTTAAATGCATTAGAGGCAATGTATCATGAAAATCCAATAAAAATAGATATAACAGGAACGATTGAGACAATTAATAAAATAGATAAAGAAATACTATATAAATGTTATAATACATTTTACCATCCATCTAACATGGCAATAGTGATATCAGGAGACTTTGAACCAGAAAAATTATTAGAAGAAGTAAAGAAGAGATTAATAGAAAAAAGTCCGTGTGGAGAAATAAAAAGAATTTATCCAGATGAGCCAGAAGATATAGTAAAGCCAGAAATAACTCAAAAATTAGAGGTAAGTAATCCAATATATGCAATAGGAATAAAAGACACAAAAAACGAAATAGATAAAAGAAAAATGGTAAAAAAACAACTTGGAATGGAAATATTATTAAATCTTATATTTGGAAGAAGCTCTAAACTATATCAAGAACTATATAAAGATGGAATTATATATGGAGAGCCGAGTTTAGATTATGAGTTCGGTAAAGATTATGCTCATGTATTAATTACAGGGATGTCCACAACACCAAGAGAGATGTATAAAATATTTAAAGAAAGTATAAGAAAATTAAAAAATAGTGGAATAAATAAAGATGATTTTGAAAGATTAAAGAAAATGATATATGGAAATTACGTAAGAGAATATAATGATGTACAAGATATTGCAAGAATGTTTTTAGCAGACTACTTTAAAGGAATATATAGTTTTGATTATTTAGAAGAAATAGAAGGAATAAATGTAGAATATTTAAATCAGTTGTTAGAAGAAGTATTTAAAGAGGATAAAATGGTACTTTCTATTGTGGAAAATTAAGAAAAAAAGTCTAATAAAAAATTGTTTAAAAAACGGTATTTGTAATATAAAAATTATAAAGCCGTTTTTTTATGTTGTTATTTGTCGAATATTAATATTTTATGACATACGAAAGTTATCAAAAACCATTGAAAATACTTGACTTGAGTAAATTAATGTGGTAATTTATTTATGTTACTGAAGATAATAAATGAAAAAGGAGAGATAAACATGTTAAATGATGAAATTTGTAAATTAAGAGATAAATTAAACAAAAGTATAGAGCAAGGAGAAGATTATAGTAATACATATAAATTAAGTATAGAATTAGATGAGCTTATTGCTAAATATTATAAAGAATTAAATACAGATAAAAAAAAACTGGTATGGATATAGAAGAGTTGTAAAGGTCCTTAAATATGTTTAGGGGCTTTTAATGTGCAAATAAAATTATAAAAAAACAGTAGATATTTGATATTAAATGTGATAAACTAATATATATTAAATAAGAGAGCAATATCTAGACTTAGATAAGCTTAACGGAAAAAGTGAAGGTTGTGACTAAGATGAACACAATAATATTAAAATTTGGAGGAAGTTCAGTAGCAGACAACATAAAGCTAAATGTTGTAGCTAAAAAAATTATTAATTTAAAAAAAGAAGCAAAGAATATAGTAGTTGTAGTATCAGCGCAAGGAAAAACAACAGATAGATTGATTAAAGAAGCACAAGAACTATCAGCAGTACCTGATGAAAGAGAAATGGATATGTTATTATCAACAGGAGAACAAGTAACAATATCTAAGCTTAGTATCTTATTAAATAGAATGGGATATCCTACAGTATCACTTACAGGGTGGCAGGCAGGTATAGAAACAAATAAGATATATGGAAGTGCTAAAATAAAAAAAATCTATATTAACAGAATAGAAAAAGAATTAAAAAGAGGAAAAATAGTAATAGTAGCAGGTTTTCAAGGATTTAATGAAAATGGAGATATTACAACATTAGGTAGAGGAGGTTCAGACACAACAGCTGTAGCGTTACAAGCAGCATTAAAAGCAGATAAGTGTTATATTTTTTCTGATGTAGATGGAATATATTCAGCAGACCCTAATATGATAACTTTTGCAAAAAGATTAGATGAAATAACATTTGATGAAATGCAAGAAATTGCAGATGCAGGAGCAAAAGTATTACACAATAGGTGTATACAAATAGGAAAAAAATTTGGAAATGATATAATTGCAAAATCTACATTTACAGATGAGGGTGGAACTAGAGTATGTGAAGGAATAGAAAATAGAGATGTAAAAAGCATAGTAAAAAATGATAGCCTAATTACTGTAATAATGAACAATAAAAATGGAGTAACAAACGAACAAGGATATGAAATATATAAAAACTTATTAGAGGAAAATATAATAGTAGAATGGTTTGAAAGAGATAGTAATTCTTTTAAATTTAGAATAAAAAAAGCAGAACTAAATAAAGTACAAAAATTGCTAGATAGTAAATTTCCTGAATATGAAATTGTTCTAGAAGATTTCGTAAAATTAAGTATTATTGGATATGGAATAATACAAGATAATGTGATATTAAATCAAACAATGGATATTCTCAAAGAATATAATGTAGAAGTAATAAAGATTAGTTTAACCCAATCTAAGATAGAAATTGTATTAGATGATATTACAGAAGAAACAATGGAATTATTACATAAAAAATTAATAAGAAAGGAGAGATAAAAGTATGAAAGAGACTATTTTTAAAGGGTGTGGAACAGCTATTGCAACACCATTTACAGAAGATGGAATAAATTTTGAGGAATTTGGTAAACTACTAGAAGAGCAGGTTGAGGCTGGAGTAGATGCCATCATTGTTTGTGGTACTACAGGAGAATCTGCTACTATGTCAGAGAAAGAAAAGAAAGAAACTATTAAGTTTGCAGTTGATAAAGTAGCAAAAAGAACTAAAGTGATTGCTGGAACAGGAAGTAATAATACAAAATCAGCAGTGGAAATGTCAAAATACGCAGAAGAAATTGGAGCAGATGCTTTGCTTGTTGTAACACCATACTATAATAAAACAACTCAAAAAGGATTGGTTGAACATTATAAGGTAATTGCAGAAGCAGTAAGTTTACCTATTATAATGTATAGTGTAGCAAGCAGAACAGGAGTAAATATCTTACCAGAAACATGTTTAGAATTATCTAAAATCGAAAACATAGTAGCAATAAAAGAAGCAAGTGGAAATATATCACAAGTAGCAAAGATTGCAGCTTTATGTAGTGATAATTTAGACATATATTCAGGAAATGATGACCAGATTATACCAGTTTTATCATTAGGAGGAAAAGGTGTTATATCAGTGCTTTCAAATATTATGCCAAAATACACACATGATATGACATATAAATATTTTAATGGAGAAGTTGAAGAAGCAACTAAGATGCAATTAGGGGTAATAGACTTAATAGATGCGCTATTCTCAGAGGTAAACCCTATACCTGTAAAATATGCATTAAATTTAAAAGGATATAATTTTGGAAAACCAAGATTACCATTAATAGAATTATCTGAAAAAAACAAAGAAAAAATGAAAGAAATTATGAAAAAACATGAATTGATTTAAGAATAAGGAGATAAACATGAATGTATTAATAAATGGTGCAAACGGCAAAATGGGAAACGAGCTTTTTAATGTTATAAAAACTCAAGAAAACTTAAAAGTTGTTTGTGGAGTAGATGTAGAAAAAAGCAATAAAGAATTTCCGATTTATTCAGATATTAAAGATATTAAGGAAAAAGTAGATGTGATAATAGACTTTTCAGTACCAGTTGCAACTTTTAAAATATTAAAATATGCACTAGAAAATAAGATACCTATTGTAATTGCTACAACTGGATTTAATAGAGAAGAGATAGAGCAAATACAAGAATTTTCAAAAGAAATACCAATATTTAGAAGTTCAAATATGTCTTTAGATATAAATTTAATGGCTAAAATAGTAAGCAAAATTGCAAAAGTTTTAACTAATAGTGATATAGAAATAGTAGAAACACATCATAATAGGAAGGTAGATGCACCAAGCGGAACAGCTATTTTACTTGCAAATGCTATTAATGATGTATTAAAGGAAAAGAAAACATATAATTTTGATAGAATGCAAAAAAGAGAAGCGAGAAAGAAAGAAGAGATAGGATTTTCTTCAATAAGAGGAGGAAATATAGTAGGAGAACATAGTGTTAAATTTTTCGGAGAAAATGAGGAATTAGAAGTAACACATAGGGCATATTCAAGAAAAGTATTTGCAGAAGGTGCCATTAAGGCGGCGAGTTTTATTGTAAAACAAGCTCCAGGTTTATATGATATGAATGATATAGTTAAATAAAAAGCAGGAAGATGTACTTCTTGCTTTTTAAGTTTTATAAATTTTCTGAAATTAATTTTTCTAATATTTGAACAGCGTTACTAGCAGCTCCTTTTCTAATATTATCAGCGACAACCCATAAATTCACACCAGACTTAATACTATCATCACGACGAATTCGTCCAACAAATACTTCATCATGTCCAGTAGCATTTATTGGCATAGGATATTCATTTTTAGAAGGATTGTCAACTACAACTATATTAGGGAAGTCTTTTAGAGTTTTAATTAATTCATTTATTTCAAAATCATTTTCAAACTCTACATTAATGGCTTCAGAATGAGAATTAGAAACAGGAACCCTAACTGTTGTTGCAGTAATTTTTAAATCAGGATGATGTAAGATTTTTCGTGTTTCATTAATCATTTTCATTTCCTCTTTTGTATATCCATTATCTAAAAAGTCATCAATATGAGGTAGACAATTATTAAATATAGGATGAGGAAATTTCTTTAAAGGTAGAGTGTTATCTACATTACTTAAATCTTCTAAAGCATTTTTTCCAGCACCAGAAACAGCTTGATAAGTAGAATAAACAATTCTTTTAATTTTATATTTATCATCTAAAGCTTTTAAAGGAAGCATTGCTTGAATAGTAGAACAATTAGGGTTTGCAATAATACCATGATTATTTCTAACATCTTCAAAATTTACTTCTGGAACGACTAAAGGCACATTTTCATCCATACGAAAATAGCTACTATTATCAATTACTATACAGCCTTTTTTTGCAGCAATAGGTGCATATTTTTTAGAAACTTCTCCACCAGCTGAAAATAATGCGTAGTCAAAACCTTCATCAAAAGAATTTTCATTCAATTCTTGAACTTCATATTCTTTTCCTAAAAATGTAAGTTTAGTACCAGCTGATTTTTTACTAGCAAATAAACTATAATTATAAATAGGTAATTTTTTTTCTTCTAAAACACGAAGAAAGGACCTACCAACAAGACCTGTTGCGCCAACAATGGCAACTTTTAAATCTTTCATGATTTACCTCCTTAAAGGTATTAATTTAAAAGAAATTTTAGTTAAAATTTTCTATATAATATTTTACTATAAAACTATCTAAAAATAAACTATTATTTAAAAATAGTTTTAAAATTGGTTAAAGCAGGATAAAAAACTATTGACACACAAAAAGGTAAAAAAATTTTAAATTAACAATAGGAGAGGTTTACTATTTTTCGATTTACAATTTACATAAATTGTGATATAATTTTTCTGTCAAAACTATTAGATTTCTAAAGTAGTTTGACATCTGAAGGAAGACATTGTTAAATAACCTTTAGAAAAGGAGGTAGAATAGATTTTTGATTTGGTAAATGTAAGCAAGGCGAGAAAGGAATAAAAATGAGCAAAGACGAACTCTATGGAATTTCAAGTGAAGGTTTGGCAATTTCTCCACTAGACGGTCGCTATTCCAACATTGGAAGGAGACTTGCTCCGTACTTTTCCGAGTATGGACTTATCAAGTATAGGGTATGGGTTGAAGTTAACTGGCTTATTTTTATGCTAGAAAACCTCAAGGAAAGTAGCGTTTTGGAGGTTTTTCCAAAGGGCAGAATTCCAGAAATTCTTAATATCTATGAGAGTTTTTGCGGAGAGTCCTTTGCTAGAGTAAAGGAAATTGAGGCTACTACTAACCATGATGTGAAGGCAGTCGAGTATTATATCGACGAAGAGCTTGAAGCGCTTGGGATGAATGAACTTGTTAGCTATGTTCATATCGGATGCACTTCTGAAGACATTACTAACATTGCTTATGCTAAGATTTTAAAGTCTGCACTTGAAGAGGTCTGGATTCCTGAAGCAGAGAAGCTTATCAGTAGCCTTGAGAACTTTGCAAATAGGTATGCAGATACTTCAATGCTTGCTCACACTCATGGACAGCCTGCAACACCTACTACTGTTGGCAAGGAGTTTGCAGTTTATGTTCATCGTTTGAGGGAATCTTTAAACTATGTAAAGAGTATAGAGCCTCTTGCTAAGTTCAATGGAGCAACAGGCAACTATGCAGCAATTTCTATTGCTTTCCCAAACATGAACTGGCCAAAGTTCAACAGAAGGTTTATCGAAAAAAAGCTAGGTCTTACTTTCAACCCTGTTACTACACAGATTGAAAGTCACGACTATATGTGTCATCTTTTTGACGCTATTAGGCACTTTGACAATGTGGTTCGTGACCTTGACCAGGATATGTGGCTTTATATAAGTATGGAATATTTCATACTGAAGGTTGTCAAGGGTGAAGTTGGCAGTAGTACGATGCCTCACAAGGTTAACCCAATTAAGTTTGAGAATGGAGAGTCTAATGTAGATATGTCTAATGCTATTTTTATGGCTCTGTCTAACAAGCTTCCTGTTTCTCGTATGCAGAGGGATCTTTCTGATTCTTCTTCGCAGAGAAATATCGGTATTGCATTTGGATATTCACTTCAAGCTATTACTCAGACCATTAGTGGTATGGGGAGAGTTAGAGTGAATACCGAAAAGATTGCCGAAGACCTTGCAGGTAACTGGGAGGTTTTGGCTGAACCAATTCAGACTATGCTTCGTAAGTATGGTATTCCTAATGCTTATGAACAACTTAAGGAACTGACAAGGGGCAAGAAGATGTCTAAGGAAGATATCCATAGATTTATCAAGTCCCTTGACGTTCTTTCAGTTGAAGATAGGAATATTCTTCTTAATCTTACTCCTGAGTCTTACATTGGTTATGCTTGCCAAATTGCAGAAGAAACTGCTCAAAAGAAGTAGTATTTTGCAAAAAGTTCTACCAAGGAGCTACCTACAAAATGTGGGTAGCTCTTTTAATCATACCAAGAATTTTTAAAAATATATTACAAGATATTTATATTTGCTTTAATATCACATTTGTCTGATTAAAGGCTTTTCCTGTGTTGAAATGGATATAATTTATTCCATACATATAAAAAATGATTTTTTAAAATAAAAGCCTTATTTTAATAAAAAATGAAACTTGATTTTTTTGCCGTTTTATAATATAATATTTTGCCAAGTGGAGGAAAGAAAAATGCTTATAAATCATGAAATTATAGAAGATTTATACAAAGATGCAGGAGAAGCAAGAAAAAAAAGAGCAATAGAATATCAAAAGCAAGAAAGAATAAGAATAAAAAATATAGAATATGAAAATGAACTAAATTTTTCTATAAGTGCAAATGTAATAGGAAATAAAGTATATAAAACATATATATCGGTAAGAAATGGAATGGTAGAAGATGTTACTTGTACTTGTGAAGATTATTATAATCATTATGGTATATGTAAACATACATTAGCCAGTGTCTTAGAATTTATAAATAATCCACAATATAGTGAAGAAATTGTGGAAACAGAAGAAGAAAAAGAAAAAATAGAAGAAAATAAGCAGGATTTATTATTAAATATAAAAACAGGAAACGAGAAATTTAACAGTTTTAAGCAAATAGTAAATAGTTTTTATCAAGAAGAAGTTGAAGGAATATCAGATGAAGAAGATGAAATAAAACAAAAAGGAACAATAAAAATAGAGCCTATTATTTACTATGAAAAATTTTCAGGAGATATAAAAGTAGAATTCAAAATAGGAAACAAAAAAATGTATAAAATCAAAAACCTAGCAGACTTTTATACCAGAATGTTAAATAAAGAAAACTATAAATATGGAGAAAGACTAGAATTTATACATACAAAAGAAGTATTTGAAGAAGAAAGCAAACCACTATTAGAATTTATACTAAAATATTCAGAAATAATAAAATATGCAAACTCAAACTCAAATAGCAACTTCAGATATTATGGAAAAGCATTAAATGAAAGAAATATATTAGTAGGAAATTCAGGAATAGATGATTTATTTAATGTACTAAAAGGAAAAGAAGTAACATTTAATAAAGACTATACAACAGAAAAAATAAGATTTGTAGAAGAAGAGCCAGAATTAAAGTTTATATTAAAAAAGAATAAAAATGGAAATTATGTAATAAGTCCCAATAAAGATATTTATGAAATGACCATATTAAAAGGAAAACAATATAAATATATTCTAGTAAATAAAAAACTATATAAGTGTAGTAAAGAATTTGAAAAAACAAATCTAAAATTATTAGAATTATTTAGGCAAAACTATGTAACAGAAATAGAATTCGGAAAAGAAGAACTAACAGAATTTTTCTCAGTAGTCATGCCAAAAGTAAAAAAAGCAATAACAATAGAAGGATTATCAGAAAAAGAAATAGAAAAATACAAACCAAAAGAACTAACAGTAGAAATATATCTTGACTTTGATAATAATGATTATTTAGTAGCAGATGTGAAATTCTGTTATGAAGAAAATAAATTTAATCCACTAAACGAAAACGAAAAAACAAACTTCCCTCGAAATATGATAGAAGAAACAAAAGCATTAAACATATTTAGAAAAACAGGATTTATGTTTGACGTAAAAAATACAAGATTTATATTACCTAATAATGATAAAATATATGAATTCTTAACAGAAGATATAAACTACTATATGCAAAAATTCGCAGTAATGGTAACAGAAAACTTTAAGAAAAAACAAATAAGAAATCCACAAATGACAGGTTTAGGAGTAAAAGTAGAAAATGACTTATTAACAATAGATTTAAGTAAAATAGATATAAACTTAAAAGAATTACAAGACATAATGGAAAAATATTCATTAAAAAAGAAATACTATAGACTAAAAGATGGAAGCTTTATAAATTTAGAAGAAAACAAAGAAATAGAATTTCTAGAAAAATTAAAAGTACGGAATGGGAGTAGACTATAAAGAGATAGAAAATGGCGAATTAAGATTACCTGTAAATAGAACATTATACTTAAATCAACTCTTAGAAGGAATAAAAGGAACAGAAATATTTAAAAACGCAGAATATAGGAAAATAGTAGACGACTTAAACAAGGAACATCTAGAAGAAGAAATAGAAATACCAAGTAGCCTAAACAATATATTAAGATATTATCAAAAAACAGGATATAGATGGCTAAAAGTATTAGATCAATATCATTTTGGTGGAATATTAGCAGATGATATGGGGCTTCGGAAAAACAGTACAAATGTTATCTGTAATAGTAGACTATGCAAAAAAAGAAGAAAGAAAAACAAGTTTAGTAGTATCACCAAGTTCACTAACATTAAACTGGCAAAATGAAGCAAAGAAATTCACAAACGAATTAAAAACAGCAGTAATAAGAGGAACATTACAAGAAAGAAAAAGAATAATAGAAGAAATAGATAAATACGATTTAGTTATTACATCATATGACTTATTAAAAAGAGACATAGAAATATATAAAGAAAAAGACTATAAATTCAAATATATAATAGCAGACGAAGCACAATATCTAAAAAATAGCAATACAAAAAATGCAAAAGCAATAAAACAAATAAAAGCAGAAACAAGATATGCATTAACAGGAACACCAATAGAAAATTCACTTGCAGAATTGTGGTCAATATTTGACTTTATAATGCCAGGATATCTATTTACATATAGAAAATTTAAAAATATTTATGAAACACCAATAGT
>CALXZC010000027.1 GCA_944393135.1 uncultured Clostridia bacterium
ATTTTCTTTTTTATTTAAATCCATTATTTACCTACTTTCTATATTTATGTTACAATATAAACCTTTTTTATTTTTTTACATATTATATAATAAATGTAAGTAAAAATCAAAATTTTTGGGGTGTATTATGGAATATGATGAAAATAGAGGTGATAATAAACCACCTCATCAAAATTTCTACTTTTTTATATTTCTTTTACGAATAATTTATCATTAATTCCAACAATTATATACTTATTTAATTTTTTTATTCTTTTTATTTCTTCGCTACTGCTATATTTTTTTATTTGTTCTTTTGCTTCTTTTTGTTTTTTTACAAGTTCATTTTCTTCTGATTTTTTTAAGTATTTAAATTCTATTATTATTGAGTAATAATCTTTGTCGATATCTTTTGGCACTAGTAATAAATCAGCATATCCTCTTCCTAATTCTAATTCGGATTTTACTATATAAATATCTAAACTCATTGCTATGCTATAAAACATTACTTTAATATATTTTTCGTCAAAATTCATAAAATCTCTATTTGATAAATTTTTTAAATATTTTTCCATAATTTCAATAATTTTATCTATTTTTCCCTCTAATGCCATTTGTTCTAAAACTTCATTATAGTCTTTTTCATTGATTTTTAAGTTTGTATCATTTTCTAGCATTTTTAAAAAATAGTCCGCATATATTTCTCTCATTACTTGGTTTGGAATTTTTAATTCTGCTCTTCCTAATCTTTCTCCATCTATAGTTAAATATCCTAAATAGTATAACATGGAAACCAATTCTTTTTCTCCAAACTCTATAGATGGATTAAATTTTTGGACTATATCTGTTTGTATTTTTTCGCCTAAAACAGTAGCTTCTATTATATCTAGTCTATTTTCATTCTTACAAAGTGTTAGCATATTTCCTATTTTATTATAGTCACTTGCAATATTTACATCTACTAATTTTTCTGGTATTGCTCTATATGTTATATATTCATTTAAAAAATATAAACACATATTTGAATTATAAACTTTTTTGCTTGCCTTTATAGAAAATTTATATCCATTATAATTTTCTTTCATTATTGGAAATAATTTTTCTTGTTCATCTTTTTGTATTTCTTGGTCTACCATTAGTTTTTCTAATTCTTCCTTAGTAAACCCCATCATTTCATTAAAACGTAAATCTTGTGTTTTATCTGAACCAATATTAAATCCTGATGTCATACTGTCAAGTGTTATTGGAGCTACACCTGTTATAAATATCCTATCTACTACACTCTCTGTTCCTTTTTTTAATATCTCATACCATTTCCTTACTTTTCCGTTTTTTGAGATAAGATTTTTAAAATGGTCTGATTTAAATCCCAATAATTCATTGGCAAAATGGTCGTATTCATCTACTATTACATATATTTTTTTATCTTGTTTTTGTATTCTAAATGCTTTGAAAAGATTATCTAATATATTTTCTGCTTCATCATCATTATTTATATAAAAATCTAATTTATAACTATTTACAAATAGTTCTATTGAAGAAGCTACCTCTTTTTTAAATCCTCTTATTGTTGTTTCTTCGTTTTTTGTATCTATCCCTGAAAAATTAAATCTTAATATATAATAACTATTTTTTAATTGTGTAGGATTTTCTCCTATATAAGTATTATTAAATAATTTTTTAAATTTATCTTTTTTATTTATATCATAATAATTTTCTAAAACACTCGCAAATAATGTTTTTCCGAATTTTCTTGGTCTTAGAAACATTATATATGGTTCTGCTAAATTCTCTAATAATTCTATATAGTTTGTTTTATCTACATAATAATAATTATCTTCGATTATTCTTTCATAATCACTTATTCCATAAGGTAATTTTTTCATAATTCTACTTAGGCATAAAAATCCTCGTGTTTTTCTGACTAGCAAGAAATGCCATTCCTCCTATCTTTCTTATATAATTTATTTTACTATATTTATTAATATTATTGCAATATAAACCTTTTTTATTTTTTTACATATTATATAATAAATGTAAGTAAAAATCAAAATTTTGGGGTGTATTATGGAATATGATGAAAATAGAGGTGATAAAAGATCACCTCATAAAAAACAGTTTAATTTTAATAATTGTAGAAAAAATACTATTAAATCATTAAAAGAAGTAGAATATTTTTTAAATAATTTTAAAAGAATTACTCGCTGTATGCATTTATATAAATTTTTTAAGAGGTAACTTTTTGAATAGTATAAACTTCATTAAAATCTTCATTTTCGTTTCCATCTATTAATATTTTTATGCTATTTATTTCATTTAATTGTGTTAATGTATTTACCAAGCTATTTATCAGATTACCTCTTGTTGTTTCTACTGTTTTATCATAATTTAAAAAGTCTGATGAAAAATCTAAAGTTATGCAGTCTCCTTCTAGGGATGTGCTTAATAATTTTGTATTTTCTGGTATTATTTTTTCTTTATTTTCGTCTTTTGGTCCTTGTATTAGTAAATTTACTAATTTATCATATGGATTTTTAAGAATTTCTTTTATATCTACTAATCTTGCTTCTGGTTCTAGTTCTTTCGTTTCTTTATTTGGAAAATATAGACTTACTATTGTTTGTCTTAATTGGTCTTCTGATATCTCCTCTTGTGGTGTATATTCCTCTACTATTTGCTTATCATCTTGCTTATCTTTCCTTAAATAACTAATTAAAAAATATCCTCCGATTACTAATATAATAAGTAAAATCGAAAAAATAATAATAATCTTTTTGTTCTTCATTTTCTCCTCCTTCTTCCTTTCTATTATATTCAATCTTATTTCTTGTTTGTCCTTTTTAGAACTTAAATTTTTCTATTTTTACTACAATCATTGTAATTGTGTTACATTTTTTTCCATTTGACAAAATACTGATTTCCGTATAAAATTAAGGTGTTTAATAGATTATTTTTATAGACAGAAAGGAAGATTTTGTCATGAACAATGAATTATTACATGTAGGTCTTGATGTTGGTTCAACAACTGTAAAAATTATCGTTATGGATACAGACCTAAATACTATATATAAAAACTATCAGAGGCATTTTTCAGATACTAAAAATACTGTATGCAGTGTTTTAGAAGATTTATTATTAAAATATCCAAATAATACTTTTACTATCGCTCTAACAGGTTCTGGTGCTATGTCTGCTGCTAAATTTTTAGGAGTGGACTTTATTCAAGAGGTCGTTTCTTGTAAAAGAGCTGTTGAAAAGTATATTCCAAGAACAGATGTTGTTATAGAACTTGGTGGAGAAGATGCAAAAATTATTTATTTTGACCAATCTATTGAGCAACGTATGAATGGTACTTGCGCTGGTGGTACTGGTGCTTTTTTAGACCAAATGGCATCTTTACTTCATACAGATACTCAAGGATTAAACGAACTTGCTAAAAATTATAAGACGATTTATCCTATTGCCTCTCGTTGTGGTGTTTTTGCTAAAACTGATATACAACCTTTGATTAATGAAGGTGCTGCAAAAGAAGATATTGCCGCTTCTATTTTTCAAGCTGTTGTTAATCAAACAATTAGTGGCTTAGCTTGTGGACGACCAATTCGTGGTAATGTTGCTTTTTTAGGTGGTCCTTTAAATTACTTATCAGAATTACGTTTGAGATTTATTGAAACTTTACATTTAAAAGATGATGAAATCATAGTTCCAGAAGAAGCTCATCTTTTGGTTGCAAAAGGTGCTGCTTTGGATTCTATTAATACTGAACCTGTAACACCTGATGAACTTGCAAAAAAAATCCAAAACTTAAAGGTTTCTCATGATAATACTTCAAAGCCAATAGATCCTTTGTTTAAGACACAAGAAGAATATAGAATTTTTAAAGAGAGACATGACAAAGCAAAAGTCCAAAGAGGAAATTTAAGTAATTATAAAGGTGATTGCTATTTAGGTATTGATGCTGGTTCTACTACAACAAAAATTGTTTTAATAGATAGAGATGGTAAGCTTCTTTATTCTTTATATGGAAGTAATGAAGGAAATCCTCTTAGAAGTGTTATGGATATGTTAAAGAAACTTTACCATGAATTACCAGAAAAAGCTATTTTAAGATATAGTGGAATTACAGGTTATGGTGAAAGCTTGATACAAACTGCTTTGAACGTTGATTTAAATGAAATTGAAACTATTGCTCACTATACTGCTGCAAAACAGTTTGAACCAGATGTTACTAGTATTGTTGATATTGGTGGTCAAGATATGAAATACATTAAAATGAAAAATGGCTCTATTGATAATATTATGCTAAATGAAGCTTGCTCTTCTGGTTGTGGTTCTTTTATCGAGACTTTTGCTAAGAGTTTAAATATAGAAATTTCAGAATTTGTAAAAGAGGCAATTTCATCAAAAACTCCTGTTGATTTGGGTTCTAGATGTACTGTATTTATGAATTCCAAAATAAAACAAGCTCAGAAAGAAGGTTACTCTGTTGGAGATATTTCTGCAGGTCTTTCATATTCAGTTATTAAAAATGCTATCCAAAAAGTTATGAAAGTAAGAGATGTTGGAACTTTAGGTGACCATATTGTTGTACAAGGTGGTACTTTCTATAATGATGCTGTTCTACGTGCTTTTGAATTGATAGTTGGTAAAAACGTTGTAAGGCCAGATATTGCAGGTCTTATGGGCGCTTACGGTATGGCTCTTTTATCTAAAGAACAGTATGAGACTAATATGGATATGGAATATAAATCTACAATTTTGAAAGAAGAAGAGCTTGATAAATTAGAAATTAAAGTTACACATACTCGTTGTGGCATTTGTGAAAATCATTGTAAATTGACTATTAATAAATTTAGTAATGGTCAAATACATGTATCTGGTAACCGCTGTGAAAGAGGAGCAGGGGCTATCACAAAGAAAAAAGATTTACCTAATTTAGTACAATATAAATACAAGAGGATTTTTGATTATACACCACTTGAAGAACAATATGCTACAAGAGGAACTATAGGTATCCCTAGAGTTTTAAATATGTATGAGGATTATCCTTTCTGGTTTACTTTTTTAACTAGCCTAGGATTTAGGGTTATAATTTCAGAAAAAAGTACTAGGGCTACTTATGAAAAAGGTATGGAGTCTATGCCTTCTGAGTCTGTTTGTTATCCTGCTAAACTTTCTCATGGGCATATTGAAAGTTTGTTAGAACAAGGTATTAAGACAATATTCTACCCTTGTATTCCATATTCTAGAAAGGAGTATGAAAAAGCTGATAATCATTATAACTGTCCTATAGTTATTTCTTATTCTGAGGTTTTAAAAAATAACCTAGAGGACTTAAAGGCTCCTGATGTTAAGTTTATTAACCCATTCCTTCCTCTTGATAAGAAGAATCTTGTTAAGAAAATATTGGAATTAGATGAGTTTAAGGAATATAACTTTACTAAAGCGGAATTAAATGAAGCTGCTGATAAAGCAGAAGCTGAATATCAAAAGTGTAAAGAAGATATTAGAAGAAAAGGTACTGAGACTGTTAAATATATAGAAGAAAATAATTTAAAAGGCATAGTTCTTGCTGGTCGTCCTTACCACGTTGACCCTGAAATTAACCATGGCATTGATACTTTAATAACTTCTCTCGGTTTATGTGTTTTAACAGAAGATAGTGTTTCTGACAAAGCTGAGGCAAAACGTCCTTTAAGAGTTGTTGACCAATGGGTATTTCATGCTAGACTTTATGCTGCTGCTGATTTTGTCGGAAAGCATGATTGCTTAGAACTAGTACAGTTAAACTCTTTTGGTTGTGGTGTAGATGCTGTTACTACTGACCAAGTTGAAGAAATTTTGTCTAGTTATGGTAAAATGTATACTTTAATTAAAATAGATGAAGTAAATAACTTAGGTGCTGTTCGTATACGTATTCGTTCTTTAATAGCTAGCATGAAAAAACGTGAACAAGAAAATTTACAACAAAATGCTGATGGCGATTACGGAATTCATAAAAAGATTTTTACTAAGGAAATGAAAAAGGAATATACTATCTTAATTCCTCAAATGGCTCCTATTCATTTTGAATTGATAGAAGCTGCAGCTAAAGCTTCTGGCTATAATGTAGAATTATTAAGGACTTGTACTCAAAAAACAGTTGATACTGGTCTTAAGTATGTAAATAATGATGCTTGTTACCCTTCAATTTTAGTTACTGGTCAGATGATTGAGGCTCTTCAATCTGGTAAATATGATATAAATAAAACTGCTTTAATCATTTCACAAACTGGTGGTGGTTGCAGGGCAACTAATTACATTGGTTTTATTAGAAAAGCTTTGAAAGATGCTGGTTTTTCAAATGTACCTGTAATTTCTCTAAACTTTGTTGGCATGGAGAAAATGCCTGGATTTAAATTGACAGTTCCTTTTATTGAAAGATTATTTAAATCTGTCATTTATGCTGATCTTCTACAAAAAATGCTAACTAAGAATAGAGCTTATGAGGTACATAAGGGTGAAAGTAAAGCTTTATTTGATAAATGGATGGATACATGTAAACAATTACTTACAAAATCTAATAACAAAGAGTTTAAACAGAGCATTTATGACATTGTAAATGATTTTGAAAAGATTGAATTAGATACTTCTGTAAAAAAACCAAAAGTTGGAATTGTTGGTGAAGTTCTTATTAAATATCATCCTTTTGGTAATAACTTTGTTGCAGATATTTTGGAAAAAGAAGGTGCTGAAGTTGTTTTACCTGATTTTATGGGATTTGCTAAGTTTATGGCAACTCATAGAATTACTTTTAATAAATTATTAAATACTAATAAGACTTCTTCTAAAATTAGTAAGATTGCTATTAAACTTATCGATATTTTAGAAAAAGATGTTAAAATTGCTTTGGCTAATTCTAAAAAAGGATATTTGCCTCCATGCGATATTTGGCATTTAGAGGATAAAGTTAAAGATATTTTATCTATTGGTAATCAAACTGGCGAAGGTTGGTTTTTGACAGCTGAAATGATTGAATATATTGAAAATGATATTCCAAATATTGTTTGTGTTCAACCTTTTGCTTGTCTTCCTAACCACGTGGTTGGTAAAGGAGTTATTAAGACTATTAGAAGTAAATTTCCTGAAGCAAATATCTCACCTATTGATTATGACCCTGGTGCTAGTGAAGCTAACCAAACTAATAGAATTAAACTTTTGATGACTGTTGCTAAAGATAATTTAAAAGCTAAACAAAATGCAAAGAAAGCTATTGACAAGGAAAATGAAGTTATTAAGTCTAATTTTGATGAGAAGGTTGCTAAATAATATGAGAAAAAACACTTAAATATAAATTTTTAAGTGTTTTTTCTTATATATTTTATGATCTTAATGCTGTAATTGGTACTACATATATTCCATCTGATTTTTTGTATTCTGCATTTAAAAGTTCACATATTATACAGTGAGATAGCTTGTCTTATTGTCTCTTACATAACTGTACGTATATTTTTTTGCATTACATCTCGAACTTTCTTGTCTACTCTTAAACCTAATTTCTCAACTTTTACTTCAAAACTAAATACTAGCAACCTTCCATGATAGATTTTCATTAAATTGGATTTTATACACCGAATTAGCACATCTTCTATACTTATTAGACCTTTTAAATTCAAAAAAGTCAAATATTTTATGATTTTTTTGAACTTAAGTGCATTTTTTTATTTCGTTTATATTTTTCTTTGTTTCATTGTAACCAATTTTATAAAGCTCATCTATTTTTTCCATATCTAAAAGTCCTATTTTATTGGTTTTTATTTTTATAGTGTAATCTGCTCCTTCTATTTCATATGATGATAATTCTTTGCATAAAAGTCCTATTGAACTACTAGCTACTTCTATTAAATTTTTGTCACAATTTTCTTGTATTTTTTCTTCAAAAATAACATTTAATACTTTTTTTGCTCCTAATATTTTTAATTCTTTCCATGGTACATTTTCTCTTATTCCTCCGTCTATTAATTTTACATTCTTATATTTACATGGTGAGAATACTACTGGATAACTACAGCTTGCTCTTACTGCTTTTCCTATTTCTATATTATTTACAAACTCTGTATTGTCTAATCTAGTTTTTTTGTTTTTTTCTGATGTGAAACAAACTACTTTTCCATTACATAGGTTTACACTTGGTATTACTAATACTTTTTCTATATCCTTAATATTATATATTTCTCTTTTACTACAAAATTTTTTTATTAGCTTTTCTATTTCTCTTCCTGAATTCATTCCATCTATTACTATTTTTCTTGTGAATATTAAGCCTATTATTAATTTTAATATGTTTAAGTAATCTATATATTTTATTTTTTTACAATAATGTCTGAATATTTCATATATTTCATCTGCTGTAAATCCACATGCATAAAGACATGCAACTATACTTCCTGATGATGTTCCTCCTATATATTTAAATTTTATTTTTTCCTCTTCTAAGGCTTTTATTACTCCAATATGTGCTGCACCTTTTACTCCCCCTCCAGCTAAACATAGACCATTTTCCATATTTATCACCCATTTTATTGTATGTTTTATTTTTTTCTATGTGATTATTGAAGGTTTATTAATTTTATGTTATATTAATTTTAGAAAATTAATATAAATAGAAACATGAATAAATACTTTATATATAGATAGGGGTTTTCATAAATGAATTATTATAAGATATTAGAAGTTGATAAAGATGCTTCTCCTGAAGTTATAGAAAAAGCATATAAGGCTTTGGCTAAAAAGTATCATCCAGACTTACAAGAATCTAATATGAGGCAATCTGCCGAGGAAAAGCTGAAATTAATCAATGAAGCTTATGACGTCCTTTCTAATCCAATTTCAAGGGCCAAATATGATGAAAATTTAAAAGAAAATGAATTTTCTAAAGATGATTATAATAAATTATCTGAAGAAAATAGAAATTTGTATAATGAAATCAATAATTTAAAACATAAAAATACTAGTAACGATTTTAACCTTCAAAATGTTTATCATGATAATTTAAACGATAATCAATATTATCAAAATCAATACGAGCAACAACTAGAATATGAAAACCAGATACAACAAGCTAAAGAAAAAGCTTATCGTGATGCTTATATTCAAGATTTAAAAAATAGAGGTTATAAAATTAAATATAAAAAAACACCAAAGGATTATCTTAAAAATTTTATTGCTTTAATTATTACTATTATTATACTTTTTATCATTTTCCAAATTCCTTTTATTAAAAATTTTTTTATAAATATGTACAATGAAAATGTTGTTATTCAGTATATAATAAATCTTTTTAATAATTTATTTAATTAATGAGACTGGCTTTTTGCCAGTCTCATTAATTATTCCATATATTTGTATCTACATTAAATGAGATATTAAATTCTTCTCCTTTTCCTAATTGTACATAGAATATCCAGTCAAATATATATCCAGTTCCTCCTTGCCCTTTATTAGAATCTTCTAGACTTCCTCCTGTTGCATCTGATATACTAACTCCGCAAACATATGTATTTCCGTTTACGTCAAAGCTTGTTACTTCAATATTATTATATTTATATGCTTCTATGTTTAAATATCTTTTGAAATCGTCTATAGTTGGAAAATAGTTATTTCTAAAGTTTTCATCTAATAAATCATATGCTTTTTGGAAATCTTGGTTATTTATCATTAATATGAATTTATTTATATTCATTTGTACTTTTATTTGTTCATTTCCTTCTTCATATTGTTTTTTATATGAATCTGATTCTATTGTGTATACATCAAGCTGAGTTAATAATTCCATTGGGTTTTCTTCTTCAAAAATATATATCTTTCCATATGTGTCTTTACATATATACTGACTTATATTACTATCTCTATTTACCATATATTCGCTAAGTTGTATTACTTTTACATCATCTCTATTGTCATTAATATATTGCTCATACGTTTCTAAATTTCCAAATCTTGCATCTCTATATTCTTCATCTAATAAATTGTAAGCTATATCTGGTCTCCCTAATGCTAATTTTTTGTAATAGTCTAAGTATTGTTTTGATACATATTCATCATTTCCTATTACATTTGTTACTTGGTTATTATCATTTTTAGATATTTCCATTTGTTCATTACTAAGTTGAATATCATTTATATCTTTATATTCATCATTTAGAATTGGTTCTACAGAAAACGTATTATTTGTATTATCTCTATTTACTATTATATAAAAGTCTTTCAAATAATTATTATTTATGTCCTCTAATATTCCATATACTATATATCTTGTTGTTCTTCCATCTAGCATTGTAGTCGCATCTTCACTTGTTATCCAATTCATCTTTAGAGGAATAAAATATGCTATATTTTTATCTATATTACCAAAATAATTATATACATTATTTACAGTTATATTATTATCAGCTATATAATTTTGACTTAACATATTATATACAACTTTTTGTAGTCCGTTTTTTGCCTCTTGTGTAGAATTTTCGTTAGTATTTGTAGCATCACTCTTAACTACTGATGTTAAATATTGATTTATGCAATTTACTGTTGTAAAAAACTCATCTGTACTATCTACCTTATTTAAAACTTTTCTATTATTAATTTTTTTTCTTGTTTCGTCAGAAATAGCATTTTCGCTATAATATTGATATGCTTCTGGATTTTCTTTTCTGTTATATAAATCCATTGCAATAATAATGGTTATAATAATTACTATTATTACTATAATTCCAATTATTAAATACTTTATTTTTTTCATAGAATTTCCTCCATATTTTTAATCACCTGGCCAACCCCAGCCTTTATATGGTGCAAATATTCTTGCCCATTCCTGTAGACTTCTCGTTATTATCTGCCCTGACTCGTTTGATACTACTTGACCGTTTCCTACATAAATACCTATATGCCCTGCATTATATCCGGCAATTAGGACAAGCTATGTTTATTGCTGCCGTTCCAAATACCATTGCACCTAATGGAACATTAAAATCATTAGCATCTACCCACGCTGTTGCAGCTTCTGATGCACAAGCTTTACGAACAAGATTAATTCCTGCTGCTTGATATATATCTTGTACCCATTTTAAACAATAATGTTTCATAGGATTATAACTCCATCCGTTGTTTTTTGCTTCGTTAGCAATCCATTGTTGAACTTCTGTTCCAGAGTCATTATAAGCTGATACGTTAATTCCTGCTGTTTTAAACATTTCCGTCATATATTGGACTGTATTTGCTATCCAAGCATCTGGTGGAACACAATAACAATGATCTCCTGAAGGATCATCTGCTATTGTACTAACTGAATTCTGACCTCTTGGGAAATATTCTACATTTATTAATCTAAAGAATGCTTCGATTGATCCTTCCATTGTTCCGTAGCTATTCCAATTTCCTGCTCCTCCATTTGATATACTAAACATATTATTTCCACCTATTGCAATATTGGTTCCAGCACTACTTTCTGTTATTGCTACTGCCGCTGCAAATACTGCATTTACATGATATTTTTCTTGGCATTCTAAGAACCAATCTACATATTGTTGTAAAACTTCGTCTCTACTATACCATGAAAAAGCTTTACTTAATGTATCTCTATCTGTTATTACTATTTCTTTTGGTGACTGTGTTGTATCTACTATATAATCTCCTGCTCCAACTGTTGTAAATCCACCTTCACCTAAAAATTCATAAAAGTCAAATTCTGTTACTCCGTAGTCATTTCCTGTTAATAAATATAGTAAATATCTCATTAGTCTTTCATGACTTTGTGTTTTTTCTGAACTTCCTAATAATTCAAATAGCATTTCTCTTGCTTCTACTAAGTTGTTTAATGGGCATTGGAACTGTCCACTTGGTAATTTATAACATACTCTATCTCCATTCATTCTTGTTTCTATTCCATCATCTTGATAATTTTCTGCATTATTTAAAACTCCTCCGTATTTCTCAAAGTATAAATTTATCATATTTGCTATTTCTCTTATTATATTTTTTGCATTTTCTGTGTTTGTTATGTCTTTTGCTGATATTACTATTATGTAGTTTGCATTTTCTGTTGATATTATTGCTGAATCCTGTATTATTCCACTTTGCTCTCCTGTTTTATTTCCTACACTTGCATCTGTTAATGTTGATGGTATCATATCTGTTATACTTGAATGTTGTAGTATGTCTAGCATTTTTTCAGAATATGTTGAATTTACACAAGTATTTTTAAATATTTTATTAAGCAATTTCATTACATCTTCTACTGTTGTATATGTTTGGTCATTTCCTCCATCTTCAATTTTTCCTTCTAGTTTTGTGTTTCTGTATGAATTATTTCTACAATATTCATTTACTTTATCTACACCTTTTACTATGTCTTGGTCATCTCTTGTTCCATCAGTATTCTCAATATCCCCAATAGTTGTTAAAAGGTTATTTGCTGCAGCATTACTATCTGTTTGTATCATTCTCTCTACATCTGATATTATAGAGCTTTCATCTAATTTTCCAGCTTTCACTTCATTATAAGCTGTTGCCATTATAAATAATTTTATTAATCCATTTGATTTTACTCTTTCATTATTTATAGTTATTTTTTCATTTGCATCTAAATTCATTACACTTACAGAATATTTACCTTCTGTTACTGAAACATCAATATATTCTTCTATATCTTTTTTTAGATCTTTTATACTTCCTGCTCCTAGTGCTTTTGCTATTTCGTCATTTGGTCTATATGCAAATGCAAATTTCCTTATTGAAGATTCTCTATATTCTATTGGGTCAAAAGATCTTATACCTGCTGTAGAACCTGTATCATAATATCGTAATGTTCCATCTGCTTCTCTTGCTGCGCATACATTTGTATGAGCAAGTGCCCCATTAGCATCATTCCAAAAACAAATATCTCCTGGTTCAACATCATTTAAATTATCTATTACTATCCATCCTCTATCTTTTATGCTGTTATTTAAAAGTTCCAACGAACCATATGCTATTCCTTCATATCCTGCTGTTTCTAACACCCACGCTGAAAAAGTTGTACAACATAGATATCTTTCACTCATTGGCTCACCGAATGTTGGTCTTCTACTACTGATTGCTAATCCGTCTTTTACATATCTTCCTGCTTGAACATTTGCCGCTGAAGAATAGTAATATTGATATTCTGCTAAATAGTCATGTAGCTCTTTTGCTATCAAAACAAAGCCGTTTCCATTTGTTGCTCCATCATTTATTATTAACTCTGTAAATCTCTCTGTTTTTTCTTCTACTTTTTTACTTCCTTTTCTCCATCCTTCTTTTTTTATATTTACATTTTTTACGCTCCTTCTATTTGTTTTTGTTATTGTTATTACTGTACCATTTGGTCTTGTAGTAGTTGAAGTAGTTGGATCTAATTGTGTTTCTTCAGGTAATAAATCTTGTGAAGATTCATCTCTTTGGTAATCTATTGTATAGTTTAATATCCATGTCCTTGCCTGTGATAAAAATATTTCAGTTGAATATGTGACTTCTGTAGATACTTGCGGTGTTCCTTGTCCTGTTCCTCCTGTTGTATGTGATTGTCCTTGAGTTCCATCTGCTTGTAATGTTGTTTGTGTTACTGTTTGGTCATAATATTCAGTTACTGTTGTGGTCGTTGTTATTTTTGTTTCTGCTATTGTTACTACCATTCTTGAATCTTTTACTAGATTTACTACTGCTAATGCAAATTGTGGATTTTGTGATGTCATTGCTAGTGCTATTGGAAATTCAAATGGCATTGCGAATTTTTCTACCATATTTTGATAGTTTATCTTTTCTACTGTTCCATCTATTTTCATTACATGAGCTGTCCAATCCTCTTGATCTACTGTAAAATAGTCATTTACATCTTCTCCATTATTTATTTTTGCATAAAACTCATCATATGATATGTATTGTAATCTAGTTGTTGTTCCATCTGTTTGTGCTCTATCAAAATATACTGTTCCTTGTAATCCTTCTCCCCCTAAATATGGATAGTTTGTTACTATTTCTGCTTCTAGAAATCTTTCAAGATACTCTTCATCATTTCCAAGTCCTAAAGTTTCTGAATTTATTCCCATTCTTTCTAGTCTTTCTTTTGCTTCTTTTAAATAATCTTGATCAATTTCTATGTTATTTCCTGATATTTTTATATTTTCCATTATATCATTAAAGACTTTTGAAACTATTTTATATGTATTATTGACTACCCCCCAAAATAGAGTAACTAACACAATTACAGCTATTGATAGAATTATAAATGGCTTTGCTACTATTTTAACTCCTTTTATAATTGTTTGTTTTACTTTATCACCCATTTTATTACCTCACCAATTTTGGTTTATATTTTGACTTCCAACGTTACAATCTCATTGTTTATTGATACGTCTGTAAAATTGATTGTATCGTCAACTCTGTTTTCATTATAAAGTTTATTGAATTTTAACCTTAATGTTACACTTTCTCCTGCTTCTAAAATTAAGTTCTGATTTGGTATTTCGTTTCCAAACCATGGATATCTTATTCCTTTTTTATCTTTTATATAAACAGATTCTGTATCATCTTTACTATCTAAAACTATTTGTCCATCTGTATTATTTTTAAAAGTTATATCTACTTGTTCATCATCATAATAGTAATATTTTGCAATTACAGTCGCTTCTAATCCATTTGTTTCTGAACTTTCGTTTATATCTACTTTATTAATAAATTCCTTTATATTTAATTTTTTTTCGTCGTTTTCTTCTATTACTGTTATATAATCTTCAATAAATCCTTCATTAATTGTACCTGTTCCCATTATATCGTTTTGATACTTTATTCTATATGTTACACGACTTGGAGTAGCATTCCATGTTTCCAAGTCGTAATCTCTTTTTTCTGCAAATATATCTTTTATGTATATATCATTAAATCTATCTATATTTTGAAACATTTCGTCTTTACAGTCTTGACTCAATAAGTTATATGCCTCTTCAATATTATTTGAATTACAATGCTCTACAAATTCATCTATTATATTTGTATCTTCTTCTAATCTTTTTTCAGATACACTTGTATCTGAAATAACAGAAGATTTCTTTGAAGGTAAATATGTTTCATCCTCTGTCTTACTTATATTAGTATTTGCTAATTCTTCTTCTCTATTTTTCTTTATATTATAATTTATTATTTGTATAATAACTACTACAAATACTATTATACCTATTGCTACCCATATTTTTTCTTTGTTATTATAATATAATAATCTTAATTTTCTAAACATATTTACCTCCTCTTATTATACAAATCCTCCGCTAATATTTCTTTTTCTTACATTTCCCTCTAATTCTCTAATCGTAGTTTCAGAAACTCCATTTTTTCTTAGCCTATCTGTAGTTTCTTTTAATTCATCCTCTGTCTTTACAGCTGCTGATATTTTTGTTGTTGCGATTTCTTGTCTTGAAGGCTCTCCATCTATTCCTGTAGATTCTATACTTTTAATCGTTGCTTTATCATCTGTAATTCCATATTTTCTATATTCTAATGCTTTATCCATTGCTTGTCTATAATCTCTTCCAAAAGCATCTTTGTACATTCTTATTACATCTTTGTTCTTTCTCCACTCTTCATCTGCTCTTGCGTTTTGTCTTGCCGTTCTTTCTTCTTTTGTATATGCTCTTGCTTCGTAATCACTTCTTATTCCTCTAGCGACATTTTGTGTTCCACTTCCAATATTTCCTGCAACATTTGATACTCCTTCTCCAATACTTACTCCCACACCTGTTGCTGCTGCGCCATATGCTGCAATATTTGACCAATCTCCTGTTGCTATACCTGCAGCTACACCTACAGTTCCTAATGTTGCACCTAATGCTGCTTTTGTCATTAATCTTGGTGCTCTCTTACCAACTTCTGCTAATCCTTTTCCTGTATAATGTAAAGCTGTTAGTCCTGCTGCTGCTGCTTTTGATATTTTTTTCTTCTTAACATTAGAATTGTCTGCTGCTTGTGGAGGTGTTATACTTGTTCTTTGCGTTGGTGATATTGATGTATTTCCATTTGTTTGCCTTTCTATTTGTAATGCTCGCTCTTGTCTTGGTATATATATTCCACTATCTGTTTGTCCATATCCATTTGGAGTATCATCATTTGAAACTGTTGCTCTCTCCATTTGTAATGCCTGTCCTTGTCTTGGTATATATATTCCACTGTCTGTTTGTCCATATCCATTTGGAATATTATCAGCAGTTGGAATATTATCAGCAGTTGCTACATTTCCTGTTTGCACACTCTCTCTACCTGTTGGTTCTACTGTCCTTGGAGCATTTAATAATTCTTCTATTGACTGTTTTTTATCAGCTTCTGGTTTTCTATTAGTCTCTACTAATCTCGCTTTTCCATTATTATTTCCAGAAGATACTGGCTTTCCACCATTTCTTCTTTGTCCAACTGAACCAATTCTTCTTAGATTGTTTATAGCACTCATTGCCATACTTCCACCAACAACTCCGCCGACAATACTTCCTGCTTCTGGAGCTTTTTGGTCAAATCCGAAAAATCTACGTAATAATTTTTCAGCTGGTATTAAAAATCCTAATGCTACTAATGCATAAACCATATTATTCATTGCTAAATCAATTACTGAACCTACAAGCATTGTATATAATAATAAGTGGAATGGTTGTAATAATAAATTATATATATATTCTTTTATCCACATATTAAATGCTTGAGCTTGTCCATCTGTTATTTTGTCTATTGGATAAGTTAAAGCTACTAATGGTGCTATCATAGTTAAGAACGCCATATATATAACCCTTTTTAAGTATATAATCAAAAACATTACTGTATATATTACCAGTACTAAGAATACGATTGTATATCCTATACTATTCCAACTAAATTGTCCATATCCTAAGTTAGCTTGTTGCATTAATCTTGCATATCCCATTAAATTAGTATAATAAAAATAATTACCTTCTGAATCTGGTTTTATTTCTACTTGTGCTGCCTCTTCCACAGCATTAACTGTGTCTTCTGCAAGTGGAAATTCTACTACTTCATTGCTTTTATTTAGCATATCTGTTATATATTGCGTAATTGATATTGCAAAAGCCATAATATAATGCATAAAAACTACTATCATTACTGCTATAATCCAATCTTTAATATGTTCTTTATATTTTGCCTTTTCTCCTGATGTTGAACTAATAACTATTCTAATTCCTATATATAATAATACAACCATTAATCCAACAAGTACCAAATTTCTTAAAGCCACATACCATTTTGAAATTTGAGGTGCTAAAATTGCTGCTGAATTATATATTTTTCGTGTTTCTCCATCTTCACCTGTTATTTCTTGTATCGCATCACTTGAAGGATTTATAAAATTAATATCTAATGCTGGAACTAGATTAGAAAATATTTCAGCTGGTGATATTGCATATAATGGTAAATAAAAATCATTACTAAACATATCTTCGATTGCTCCTCCTGCCCAGTTTCCTGCAGCATGACCAACTGCTCCTCCAGCAACCGCTGCTGCCGCACCTAAAACAAAACCTAGTCCTCCTGTTCCCACTGTAAAAGCAACTCCTAGAGCTCCTAATAGCGCTCCTGCTGCTGTTCCCGCTAATCCTCCAAAAAATTCCCAAGTTCCATCATCACCATCAACATCTATATATATACTCGCAGGAGATATTCCTATTAAATTTGACTGTATAAGCCATATGACACCTTCTCCTAGTCCAGAAATCAATCCTATTAATGGTTCTAGTAAAACTCCCCATGGTG
>CALXZC010000028.1 GCA_944393135.1 uncultured Clostridia bacterium
CTTTTTTTACTTAAATTTTTATTATTCTTTAATAGTATTTTTTATAATTATATTAATTATATTCTTTATATTATAATATAATCTTTTGCTGATTTTGTTAAACTTATACAACCAAATTTTGTTATTTGTACTGTATCTTCTATTCTTACGCCAAATTTTCCTGCTATATATATTCCTGGTTCGTTTGTTACTACCATATTTTCTTTTAATTGTGTGTCTGTTCTATAATTAATATATGGTGCTTCATGTATTTCCATTCCTACTCCATGTCCCAATCCATGTATTAAGTCATATCCATTTAATTTAAAGTCATTTTCTACCATTTTTGTTAATAATCTTGTACTTTCTCCGTCTTTCATTTCTTCTATTGTTTGTACCTCATTTTTTAATACTAAATCATATACTGGTTTTACATATTCTGGTACACTTCCTACAAAAAATGTTCTTGTCATGTCTGAACAATATCCATTTACAATGCAACCCATGTCTATTGTTATTATGTCTTGTTCTTGTATCTTTCTATCTGTTGGCACTGCATGTGGCATTGATGTATTTTCTCCTGATGCTACTATTGTTTCAAATGCTAATCCATCTGTTCTTTCTCTATAGTATTCTTCTATTTCTTCTGCTATTTGTTTTTCTGTCATTCCCGGTTTTATATATGTTAATAAATAACTAAAACAGTTGTCTGTTATCTCACATGCTTTTTCTATGTTTGATATTTCGTCTTTATCTTTTATCATTCTTTGTCTTTCTATTACATGTTCTGTTTCTACTAAATTATTTATTTTGTATTTTCTTATTAATTCTTTATAATCTGCATATGTTACATAATATTCTTCAAATCCTACATTTTCACAGAACATGAAAAAATTTTCATAATCATCGCTTGACACATCATGTATATCATAAACTATTATTTCATCATATAATGTTAATATACTATGTACATGTTCTATGTATCTCCCATCTGTTATAAATATGTTATCTTTTCTTGTAAGTAGCAATGTTCCTTCTGCATCTATTCCTGTTAGATATTTTATATTTACTGGGTTTGATATTATTAATCCTTGCATATCTAAGCTTGACATTGTATTTCTTAGCCACTGTAGTTTTGAATTCATTGTTTCCCCTCCTATTTTTACAACTTCTATTTTAGATTGTACATTCCTAATGTGAATATTTGTAATAATACATTTTTTATTTGTTCAAATGGTACATACATACTTATAAATGTTCCTATTACTATAAATGGTCCAAATGGTATATATTCGTTTGATTTTCTTATTTTTGTTATTAATAATATGATACTTAATATTGCTCCTATTAAGAACGACATTAATGTAATGACAATTATATTTGACAAACCAAAATATAGTCCGAAGTGCTCCCATTAGTTTTACGTCTCCAAATCCCATTGCTTCTTTTCCATAAAATAATCCTCCTACTAATGTTATAAGTAAGAATATTCCTCCTCCTACAAGCATTCCTAGTAACATGTTTATTGTTATTGCTACATCTGACAATCCATATAAAAACGCAAATATTATTCCTATTTCAAATATTGTTAAATTTAGTCTATTTGGTATTATTTGTTGTTTAAAGTCTATTACAAATACTGATAATAACATTGGTGTTAATATTAGATATTTTATTAAATCTAAGTTTGCTATTAATGTATCTTTTATTCCCAACACATATATTAGTGTTACATATATTAGTGCTGTTAATAACATTAATATATAGTTTGGTTTGAAGTCTAATCTTTTTTCTGCAAAGAATTCTCTTGATAAAATTTTTTTATATTCTGGTAATCTTTTATTTGCCCAACTAACTGCTTCTCCTACAAATAATCCTAATATTGCTGCTACAAAATAATATGCTATATGAACATCATTTATATACATTTTTTCTTCTTGTATGATATATTTAATAACTTAAATAACCATACACTCCTTTCTTCATTTATTTTTATATTAATATTTAGTATAATCCAAATGTGGTAACTGTGGACTTTTGATTTTTCTTTTTTGTCTTTTTACTTTTCATTTTTATGTTTTTCTATTTTTTCTTTTATTTTATTTTCTATTGGTCTTTTCCATGCTGTATACCAAAAGTCTTTTTCTTCTATTGCATCTACTAATATTGTATACATTTTACATCTATTTCCACCTATTATATCTGTAAATATTTGATCGCCTACTACTGCTATATTATTTACATTTTCCCCTAATAATTTAACTGCTTTCATTAATCCACTTTTTAATGGTTTTTTTGCAAACAAGATGTATTCTATACCTAATAAATTAGATATTTTGTCTAATTTATTTTTTCTATTGCTATTAGATGCTATTATTAGTTTTACTCCTTGACCTCTTATTTCTTTTGCCCATTTTAATACGTTTTCTGGCATTTCACTATTTTGATTTATCAAGGTATTATCCATATCTAATATTAATGCTTTTATATCATTTTTTTTCAAATATTCTATTGTTATTTTATCTATTTTTTCAAAATAATCATTTGGATAAATCATTTTTTCCTCCACAAGCCATTATATCAAATATATATTATCAATCAAGATATTTTTTGTCAAGAAAAACACATAAATTAAAACATAAAAATAATTATGCATTTTTTATTATTTCAACAAAAAACAATGCAATCATAAAAATAATCACATTGTTTTTTTGTTTACTAGCTTAATACTTCAAATGGGCTCTTTTATTTGTCTGGTTTTTCTTTCATTTAATGCATAAATTACTAAAATAATAATATCCTGTATTACTTTATTGTTGATTGATTTATAATTGTTATTGCATCCCCAACTCTTCTTGTATTTGCTCTGCTTTATCTTCTCCACTTGCTTCCTTATCTGTATTTTCCCATGCTTCTTCTATATCTTTTATTACTTCTTCTCTATTGCTCGTTAATTCTCCACTTGGTTGTACTTCAAACATGTGGTCTTTATAATCTACTTCAAATGTATTATTTGAGCTTTGGTATGTTACACTTGCATCTGGATCATTCTCTTTTAGCTTTTCTTCAAATATTTCTGCTATCTCTTTATTATTATACCCTTTACCTGCTATCTCCATCTGCACTTCATTCCATATTAATGCTACTTCTTCTCTTATCCCTGCTAAATCTGTTTGTTCCTTTGCTTCTCCTACCTTACCTAATAAACCATTATCTCCTGTTAATGAGGCAATAGTTATCCCTGCTAAAATTATTAAAATTACAATAGTAACTACAAGCGCTACTAAAGTAATTCCTTTCTCTTTCTTTACCTCTCTAAAAAATCCCTTCATTTTACTTTCCTCCTGTTTTATTTTTTCTTAAATTTCCATGAAAAAAGACTATTTGATTATGTGCATAAAAAATGCACATAATCAAATAGTCTATGTTCATGTTTTCTCTCTTTCTTATATTCTTCTACATCAAATAAAACTGCACTTTTTTCTACAGTGTAGCTATTTTTTATTTCTTCATTCTTTGTTTGGTAAACATAATTGTGTGTGTGTGTGTGTGTGTTACAGCGCCAAGGCTTTCAGGCTTTTTGTTCTTCATTTCTTTTCCTCTTCATTTTTTGCATTCTTTTTATTTTATCACAATAATATCATATAAAATTTTACTTTTCAATATTTTTATATTTTTGTAATAAATTTGTAATATTATTATAAAAAAAGCGAACCTTATTTATTAAACTTATTTGTCTAATAAATAAAGTTCATTTAAATTTACATTAATTTTTTATGCACGTGGATGTGCCTTTTTATATATATCTTTTAATCCTCCATTTTGGAATTGCATATATACTTGTGTTGAAGAAATATCTGAATGTCCAAGCATTGTCTGAATTGCTTTTAAGTCTGCTCCATTTTGTAAAAGATGTGTTGCAAAAGAATGTCTTAATACATGAGGTGTAATGTCTTTTGTAATATGAGCCTGTTCCTTGTAATATTTAATAATTTTCCAGAAACCTTGTCTTGTTAATCTTCCACCATTTACATTTACAAACAAGGCATTTTGCTCTTCATCTTTAATCAATATATCTCTTGCTTCTTCAATATATTCTTTTAATGCTTTTAGGGCCATATTTCCTAAAGGTATTGTTCTTTGCTTATTACCAACTGTACAATTTACATATCCTTCTTCTAAATTAACATCATCTATATTTAATGATATTATTTCTGTAACTCTCATTCCTGTAGCATAAGCAAATTCTAGCATAGCTTTATCGCGAGTTCCTTTTAAGTCTATGTCCTTTGGTTGGTCAAGTAATAATTCAACTTCTTTAGCTGTTAATACACTTGGTACTCTTTTTTCTATTTTTGGTGATTTTACATTTGCTGTTGGATCTCTTTTAACTTTTTTTCTCTTTAATGCATATTGGTAAAATGATCTAATTGATGCAATAGCTCTAGAAATACTAGAAGGCTTTTTACCACTTTCTTGTAATTCTTTTATATATAAATTTATATCATCTTCACTTACTTTGTTATAATGAAGGCTGTACATCTCTACAAACTTTCTAAATTGTTTTAAATCTCTTTTATATGACTGTAATGTATTATCAGATAATTTTTTTTCATTCTCTAAAAATTCAAAAAATTGTTTTAATTGTCTTTCCATAACTCTACCTACCCCTAACCTTAAAAATTCTATTTACATAAACTATATATGTTATATCAAACAATTTTAAAATTGTAAATACATTTTTTTATTTTTTTAACATTTTTTAAAAATACTTTATTACTCCTTTTAAAATATTTGTAGCAATAAAGACTTCTACAAGTGAAGCAATTACCATAATTAGTAACATTACTACTGAAAAAATAGTGTGTCTTACTATTTCTAATTTTATATTTTCTTTCCTATTATCTTTTACTATTGATTTATATAACTTAAAACCACTTACAGCAATTCCTAATATTGCTGGAATTAATAACAAACTAGGTAGTAATAAATTAATAAGTACAAATATTAAACCTTTTGAAAGTCCCATAACTGTTACACAAACAGAAATCGTATAACCAAAACAAAATCCTCTATAAATAACCATTCCAAATACAACAGGTATACCAATAACTGTTGTTCCAAAAAACCATATTATACAAGCAAATAATAAATTCTGAGTTATACTTGTCTTTAATAAATTGATATTATCAATATTTTGTGTTTGTTTCATCTTATCTATAAAATTATTTAAATATTCTTGTACTTCTGTTTTTGGTTCATTACCTAAATTGTTTACAAAAAATACTCCTAAAAATATTCCTATTATAAATAATAATGTTACAATTATATATTCTTTTTTATTATTTAATATATGTTGTTTAATTGTTTCTCTAATTTTTAAACCCTTTTCTTTCATAAAAAAATCTCCTTATTGTTTATACATAATGTGTATTACAATAAAGAAATTTTTAGAACTTTTTATTTACTTTTTACTTGAAACTTTACCGTAATTTCCTCCTCCGTCCTGAGTGAACTTCACAGTTTCCATTTCTTGCATTATCTATATTGCTTGCGACTTTACTTCCTACTACCGCTTCTATATCATCTCTTGATAATTTATGTAATATATTCATTTCTGTTTCAAATGTATCTAATAATTTTTGTATGGTTTTTCCACCAACTCCTGGGATAAATCCGAAGTGGTATTTGATATACATATTGTGGTCTATTTTTTGGACTTCTTGTTTTATCTTTATCTTTTATTAATTCTATTCTATCAAAAACTCCAAATGTTACATTTTTTCCTCCACAATATGGGCATTTTTCTACTGGCTGTCTTGTTTCTATTGATTTATTACAGTCATCACAATATGTTCTATGGTATTTTCCGAGTTTTGGGTCTAGCCCATAGTTTGCAAGTATTTTTCTTCCATCCTCATTTTTTAATGCTTTTACTATTTCTTTAAAAGAAATATCCTCCACTTGTATTTTATTGTACTCTCTTGCAATTTTAGGTAAAGAATGTGCATCTGAGTTTGTTAGAAATGTTCTTGTTTCTAGTTCTGATATTTCATCTGCTAAGAATGTGTCTGAACTTAAACCTAATTCTACTGCAAATATTTTATCAAATTTTTCTCTAAACACATTTTGTAATCTATCTGTGCAATTTCCATAATAACTCTTATGTGGTGTGAATATATGTGCTGGAACTAATATTCCATTATATTTTTCTACAATGTCTATTAAATCATATCCTGATAAATCAGTTCTTTGTGTACTTAATGTTATATTTTTTAAGTGATGACTTAATTCTTTTGAAAAACCTTTTATATCACTTAAATGTGGGAAATAACATAAATTATGTGCGCTACCAGACTTTCCATTTCTTCCTTTTTCAGATGTTTCTACTTCACTTCCTAGGATTATACATACTTTATCTTTATATATAATTCCCCCATCTTCAAGTTCATAAGCTTCACCTGTTTTTAAAAAGTTTTCTATATCTTCTATTACATATGGTGATGCACAATCAATTATTCCTACTACATTTATTCCTTTTCTATCAGCACATTCTTTTGCTATGTTTGCAAAATTTAGTGTTTTTGCTGCTGTTATTTTTATTGGCTTTCCATTTTCACTTCTTCCAATATGTACATGTAAATCCGCAAATATTTCATACATATATATTACTCTCCTACTTTTTCTTCTAGTTCTTCATTTAAATGGCTCATTATTTTTTTCGCTGTTTCTTCACTAAATAATGGTCTATTAGGATCTTTCAATTTTTCAAACATTTCATCTGTTATTTTTTTCTTTTGTTTCTTCATTAATTCATCAACTTTAGGTTCATAATTATATACTACTTCTTTTATAAAACTAATTATTTCGTCTGTTTCATTATATACCTTTACTAGTCTTTTTAGTGCTGTTATGCTTACTAACTCGCTAAAATTTATTTGTTCCATAAAGTTTACAAAATCCATAAATGTTTCTAAATATCTATTATATTTATCTTTTAAATTACGATGTTCTAATAGTACTAATGCTTCATCTGGCTTAAATCCTATTCTTTCTGGTCTATCTAAAAGCATTCCTCCGAATTGATCTACTAATTCTAATATATCGCTTTCTTTTTCTCTTGGATTACTTTCACTATAACGATTTACTTCTTCACATATTTTACAAAATCTTTTTTCAAATCCCATTCCTGCTAGGTATTCTGCACCTTTTTTTGCATATGTGTGGACACTTTCATAATCTTGTGCATTATCTATTTTTTTGACATTACAAAGCAAAGATGCTGTTAATACTAAATTTTGGTTTACTTCTATTTTTGAATAGTTTAAAAACATCCTTGTTATTTCTGTTTTAAATACAACGGATTTATTAAAGAATATTTTATTTTTTTTAGCTAAATAGTATAGTATTTCCATTTTAGATGCTAAATCTTTTTCTTCTAAAATATAGTCAGCAAAAGTATCCATTAAAATCCTCCTTAGCATGTGTTCTCTTTTGTTCATTATTATACACTTTTATTATACTTAAATTAGTGAATTATTTCAATATTTTTGGTTAAATGTAATTAAAATGTAATATATCATAATTCTTTTATGGCATTTCTTGCAAGTTCATCACATCTATTATTTAATTCATTATCACTATGTCCTTTTACTTTTATAAAATTTACTTTATGTGTTTTTGTTAAATTGTATAGTTCTTCCCATATTTCTTTGTTTTTTACTGGTTCTTTTGATGCTGTTCTCCAATTATTTTTTACCCAATTATATATCCATCCTTGTTGGAAGCAATTTACTACATATGCACTATCACTATATAAATCAACTTCACATGGATATTTTAATAATTTAAGTGCTTCTATTACTGCTGTTAATTCCATTATATTATTTGTTGTATTTATTTTTCCACCTGATATTTCTTTTTTGTTATTATTATAAATTAATACTGCTCCCCAGCCCCCAGGTCCTGGGTTTCCTGAGCATGCTCCATCTGTATAAATTGTTACTTTATCCATATTTTTCTAACCTTCCCATTGTTTTTTTATCCATTTTATGGTAATATTATATCAGTAATTTTTTAAATATACAAGAAGGGATTTTTAATGGGAAAAGTTTTAGGTATTATTTGTGAATATAATCCATTCCATAATGGACATTTGTATCATTTAGAACAGTCAAAAAGATTGACTGGCTCTAATTATACTGTTGCTATTATGAGTGGTAATTTTACTCAACGCGGTAGCACTGCTATTGTTGATAAATGGTCAAGGGCCGAAATGGCTTTAAGAAGTGGTATTGATTTAGTTATAGAACTCCCACTTCTTTATTCTATATCTAGTGCTGAAAATTTTGCTGATGGTGCTATTCGTATTTTAGATAATTTAAAGGTTGTAGATTATCTTTCTTTTGGTGCTGAAACTTCTGATATAGATATTTTAACTGAAATCTCTGAAATATTATATAAAGAACCTAAAGCTTACAAGACTTTACTAGCAAATGAATTAAAAAAAGGACTTTCTTTTCCAAAAGCTCGTGAAAATGCTCTTCTTTCATATTTAGATAATAATAATAAATATTCTAATATTCTTTCTTCACCTAACAATATTTTAGGTATTGAATATATGAAAGCTTTAAAAAAGTATAAGAGTAATATTAAACCTGTTTCTATAGCACGTTTTGAGGCTGGCTATAATGATACAAACTATTCTGGAAATATTGCAAGTGCAACTGCTATTAGAAATATTATAAAAAATGGTGGATTTAATATTTTAAGGAATTTATTACCTTCTTCTAGTTTTAACATTTTAATTGATAATGTTAAACAAGGTCATATAATTCCTGATTTATCTGTTTTTGAGAGGCAGATTATTTATAATTTAAGAAAAATGTCTGTAGAAGAAATTGGAAATCTCCCTGATGTTTCAGAAGGATTAGAGTTTTCTATAAAAAAGGCTGCTAATTCTTGTAATACTTTACTTGAATTTTTAAACATTATTAAGTCTAAAAGATATACTTCTACAAGGCTTCAAAGAATTTTACTGTATACTTTACTTGAAATCACTAAAAAAGACATAAATTTATCTAAAAAAGTTACTCCTTATGCTAGAGTATTAGGTTTAAATAAAAGAGGTAAATTCCTTATTTCTGAAATTGCTAAGGCTAATCCTAAACTTGAAATAATCACTTCTGTTAAACGTTTTTTGGATAATTCTACTAATAAGAATTTAAATACTCTTCTTGAGAAAGATATATTTTCAACTAATGTATATACAATCGGCTATGACTTTGATTCTTGTAATAATTTAGATTTTACTAAAAAAATTGTCACTATATAAAATATATCAGATATATTTGACGTATCTCAAGTTTCTGATTTATTTTATTTCTTGGTTAGTTTTAATGTTTAAACTTTAGATATGGGTAAATTTTTTGGTAACTTTTTTTAAAATTTTTTTGGTAACTTTTTTTAAAAAACTATTGACAATTATAATAAAATAGTTTATACTTTAATCTGTGCTAAGCAAACAGCACATGCTCCCTTAGCTCAGTTGGTCAGAGCAACTGGCTCATAACCAGTGGGTCCAAGGTTCGAATCCTTGAGGGAGCACCATTTTTTATATATGGGTAGGTGGCCGAGTGGCTAAAGGCGGCAGACTGTAGTCTTTGGTTTATCCAAAACCTAAATTTGCAGCTCATACAAGTGATTGTGTGATGATAACTAGGCTAATTCGGGGAACCCTTAACAGATATGCTGATGGCAATCCCGAGCTAGGAAAGAAATTTCCAAGTGTAGAGACTTTATACCTAGTATCTTATTTTTAAGATAAAGAGAAAGTCCAGACTACAAACAAGAAATTGGTAGTGAAAACTATAGTAGTAAGAAATCTGTTCTCATTTGAGTACGAAGGTTCGAATCCTTCCCTGCCCACCAATAATCGACAAAATTATTATTTGTCGATTATTTTTTGTTTTATCTCAAACTTCTATTTCTCTATAATTAGTAACTAATCTTGCTCCTTGTTTTATTAGTTCATTTGTCCCTACAGAATTTATTGAATTTATATTACCTGGTACAACATATACATCTTTTCCTTGTTCTAGTGCAAAATCTACAGTTATTAATGTACCACTTTTTTCTTTTGCTTCTATTACAAGAATTCCATCTGACATACCACTTATAATTCTATTCCTTGCAGGAAAATGCATTTTCTGTGGTTTTGTTCCTATAGGATATTCTGAAATTATACATCCTCCTAAATTTATTATCTCTTCTTCTAATTTTTTATTTTCTGAAGGATATACTATGTCTAATCCATTACCCACAACAGCTATAGGTTTTCCACAATTATTAACATTATCAACATGTTTATAATTATCATTTTGTGAATAACATTTTTCCTTTAAAGCTTTGCAATTTCCAATATGCGAATAACTATCCACGCCTTTAGCCATACCACTTATTATATTCACCCCAATTTTTGAAAGATTATAACCAAAATACATAGCAGCTTTTTTCCCATAATCACTTGCTTGCCTACAACCTATAATTCCAATTTTTTTATCATTTAATATTTTCTTATTTCCTTTTATATATAGACTAATTGGAGAATCATATATTAGTTTTAAATTTTCTGGATAATCATCATCGCTAATTGATATAATATCAATATTATTTTTACATAAATAATCAATATGTTTGTCTACCAATATTTTCGTTTCTACATCTAAAATGTTATCCACAGTTTGCTCTCCTATTCCACTTATCTTTGTTAACTCTTTTCTTTTAAGTCCATATATCACTTTGGGATCTTGATATATTTCCAGTAATTTTTTCTTTCTTCTTATTCCTAGATTTTTAATTAAACTAAACCATATCCAGTATCTTTTATCTTCTAACATAAAATTCCTCCTTATACATAAGAAAAGAGCATTATTAAAGATAATGCCCCATTTTCTTTCATATTTATAAAATTGTTTTTTCTTTACACTGTTCTTTTGTTGCTTTTATTACATTATTCATTAGCATTGCAATAGTCATTGGTCCAACTCCGCCTGGAACTGGAGTTATATAACTTGCTTTCTTTTCTACATGTTCAAAATCAACATCTCCTACTAGCTTTCCATTTTCATCTCTATTTATTCCAACATCAATTATTACTACTCCATCTTTTACCATATTATCAGTCAAAAATTTTGGTTTTCCAATTGCGGAAATAATTATGTCTGCTTTTTTTGTATACTCTATTAAATTTTTAGTTTTTGAATGACAAATCGTAACTGTTGCGTTTTTTTGTAAACAGCACTGTATAAGTGGTCTACCTACAATATTGCTTCTTCCTAATATTACCACATTTTTGCCATCTAAGTCAATATCATATTCCTCAAACATCTTAATGACACCGAAGAGGTGTGCAAGAAACAAACGTATCCTCTCCTATACAAAGTTTTCCAACACTAGAAGGAGTAAATCCATCAACATCTTTTAAATAAGTTATCGTTTTAAATGCCTCATTTATATTCAAATGTTCTGGTATAGGACTTTGTAATAAAATTCCATTTACTGTATTATCTTCATTTAGCTTTTTTATTAACTCTAATAATTCTGATTGTTTAATATCTTCATCTAAAAGATATTCCTGATATTCTATTCCAACCTCATTGCAAGCTCTACTCTTATTTTTCACATAAACCTTTGATGCTGGATTGTTGCCAACCATTATTACTGCTAATTTTGGTATTATTCCATTTTTCTTTAGTTCATCACATTCTAACTTTAAATTCTCTCTTGTCTTTTTTGCTAATGCTTTTCCATCTATTATTATAGCCATTTCTTTCTCCTTATATATTTATCATTATTCTATTTAAAAATCATCTCTTTTATATTCAATATCTTCCATATGCGGAAACATTTCTTTCACTCTCTTTAAAGTCAACATAAGCATACGTGGTTGTGGATTTCTTTTATGGTCCGACAATAATTTTTGAGTGTAACAGTTGTCTGCTGTTTTAAACAACACATACCTATTGCCAACATAAGTATAATATATCTGATATCCATCTCTTAAATCCACCCACAACTTTTCAAATGTATAACCTTCCATAACTCCTCCCATACTATTAAAATTAATTCATCTCATTTATCATCTGTCCCCAATGCGACAAAAAATAGGCATGGGGACTGTCCCCATAGACATTTATTTTATCAATTCCTCAAATTCTTGTTCTGATATTATTTTTACTCCTAAGTTTTGAGCTTTTGTTAGCTTACTTCCTGCTTCTTCTCCTGCAAGCACATAATCTGTTTTTTTGGATACTGAACTTGATGTTTTTCCTCCGAATTTTTCTATGATATCACTTGCTTCTCCTCTTGTGTATTTTTCCAAACTTCCTGTTAGTACAAATATTTTTCCTTGAAATCTATTGTCAGCATTGTTCTCTTCTTCTGTTTCTATATAATTCATATTAACTCCTGCTTGCTTTAGCCTTTTTATTAAGTCTATTGTTTGATCTTGTAAGAAAAATTCTCTTATACTATTTGATGCTATTGGTCCTATATCCTCTATCATTGTTAGTTCTTCTGATGTTACTTGCATCAATTTTTCCATTGTTTTATATCTCTTTGCTAATATTTTTGCCGCTTTTGTTCCTACATGTCTTATTCCAAATGCTGTTATTAGTCTATATAAATCGTTTTCTTTGCTTTTATTTATGCTATCTATTAAATTCTGTGCAAATTTTTGACCATTCTTTTTTAATGATGCTACTTCTTCTAATGTTAATGAATATATATCTGCCATGTTTTTTATTAAGCCTTTATCTAATAATTGTTTTATTATTGCTTCCCCTAATCCATCTATGTTCATTGCTTCTCTTGATGCAAAGTGTACTAAGTTTCTAAATAGTTTTGCTGGGCATTCTATTCCTGTGCATCTTATTGCTGCTTCTCCCTCTTCTCTTATTGCTTCTGCTCCGCAGACTGGACATACTTTTGGCATTTCAAAGTCTTGTTCTTTTCCCATTCTTTTGTTTTTCTTTACTTCTACTATTTCTGGTATTACATCCCCTGCTTTCTGTATTACTACTGTATCTCCTATTTTTAAGTCTTTTTCTTTTATAAAATCTTCATTATGAAGTGTTGTTTTTGATATTGTCGATCCTGCTACTTTTACTGGCTCTAATATTGCCATTGGTGTTATTACTCCTGTTCTTCCTACTTGGCATATTATATCTTTTAATTTTGTTTCTTTTCTTTCTGGTGGATATTTATATGCTATTGCCCATCTTGGTGTTTTTGATGTTGTTCCTAATATTTCTCTAAATTTTAGGTCATCTATTTTTACTACTGCTCCGTCTATATCAAATGTCAATTTTTCTCTTTCTTCTCCTATTTTCTTTATTGCTTTTTCTACTTCTTCTGCATTATTACAAGGTATTCGTACTGGATTTACATTAAATCCTAGTTTTGCTAAATATTCTAGTTCTTCAAAATGTGAATTAAATGTTTTTCCTTCTATTTTTTGTACATTGAATATATATATGTCTAATGGTCTTTTTGCTGTTATTTTACTGTCTAGTTGTCTTAGTGACCCTGCTGCTGCATTTCTTGCGTTTGCAAATAGTTCTTCTTCTTTTTCTTCTCTTTCTTTATTCATTTTTTCAAAGTTCTTTTTTGATATAAATACTTCTCCTCTTACTGTTATATCGATTTTTTCTTTTAGTTCCATTGGTATTGTTTTTATTGTTTTTAGATTTTGCGTTACATCTTCTCCTACTAGTCCATTTCCTCTTGTTGCTCCTCTTATAAATTTTCCTTGTTTATATTCTAATGCTGCTGATAACCCATCTATTTTTGTTTCTACTACATATGTTTTATTCTCTATTTTATTTTCTTTTGCTTTTTCTTCTATTTTTTCTATATATTCATTTACTTCTTCTATACTAAATACATCTTGAAGGCTTTGAAGTGGTACTTCATGTGTTACTTTTTCAAATCCTTCTTTTATATGTCCTCCTACTTTTTGTGTTAATGAGTTTTCTGATTTATATTCTGGATATTGTTTTTCTAGGTTTCTTAATTCTACCATCATCATATCATATTCAAAGTCTGATATTTCTGGTTTATCTTCATCATAGTATTTTTTTGCATGATATTCTAATTGTTTTCTTAGATTTTCAATTCTTTCTTTTGCTTCTTTTTTATTCATTTTAGCACCTCTTATTTGCTTTTTATTTCTTTCCTATTATATACAACTTTATTAAAAAAATAAAGGAATTTTTATAAATTAATTATAAATTCCTTTATTTATATTGTTAATTATTTAAAATTCTTTTTATGCTTCCACTCTTGCTAAGATTATTAGTCTTGCACTACTATCGTCTGTACATGTTGATAGTGTTACTTCTGGCATTCCTGCTGTGTCTCTTTGATAGAATGATGTATCTTCTGGTGTTGTTTCAAATTTATCATATATTGTATATGTTAATTCTGTTCCGGCATTGTCTGTTATGTATATTTTATCTCCTATATTTAGTTTTTTGTTATTTGAGAAGAATAATCCATTTCTATAGTTATGTCCTATTATAACACTGTTTCCTACTTGATTTATTCCTGCTCCCCACTGGAATGCTACTGCTGTTTCTATTGATGCTGGTGTTACTTTTGCAAGTATTGGATAACTAAAGTTTGTTGCTGGTATTTCCATTGTTCCCAACATTTCAAATCCTTTATACATTTTCTTTTCTGATGAATTTCCTCCACTTGAGTTCGTTCCTTCACTTGCTATTTGATCAAATGGGTTTGTTCCATCATCTACTGTATTTCCATCTGCTATTGATGTATTATCACTTGAACTTACTTCTCCTTTAAAGTCCTCCACAAATTCTGATGCATCTTTTGATACTAAATAATTTTGTATAAAGTCAAATGCTAAAAATCCTAGCAATCCTACTATTGCTACTATTACTATTATTAATATTACTGTTAATACTTTACTATATTTACTCTCAAACATAACTTTTTACCTCCGTACAAAAATCTCCTAAATATATTATAACATATTTTAACAAAAAAATAAAGAATAGAAGCTATTTTTTTACAACTTCTATTTTTTATTTTTATACCAATTTTTCTCCCATTTTTATTCCTGCAAGTATATGAAAATGTAAATGCATTACTGTCTGACCTGCATCTTTTCCGCAGTTATTTATAATTCTATATCCATCTTCATCTATTCCTAACTGTTTTGCAATCTTTTTTATTGCCATATGAATTTTACCTATTAACAATTCATCTTCTTTAGTTATTTCATTTAAGCATGAAATATGTTTTTTGGGAACTACTAATACATGTACTGGCGCTGCTGGTTCTATATCCTTAAATGCATAAACATATTCATCTTCATACACTTTATTTGATGGTATTTCTCCTTTTATTATTTTACAAAATAGACAATCTTCCATAAAACTTGCCTCCTATTTATTTTATTCATTTATCAATATTGCTTTTATTCTTCTCACTCCTGATGAACTAGATTCTTCTTTTTTTATTTTGAATTTTCCAAGTTCTTTAGTATTTTTTACATGAGGTCCTCCACATAATTCTTTTGATACATCTCCTATTGTATATACTGTTACTATATCTGGATATTTTTCAATAAACATACATTCTGCTCCTGATTTTATTGCATCTTCTTTTTTCATTTCTTCTTTTGTTACTGGTATTCCTTGTTCTATCCATTTATTTACCAAATCTTCTATTTGCTTTTTCTCTTCTTCTGTTAATTTATGGTCACAGTTAAAGTCAAATCTCATTCTATCTACTGTTATATTTGAACCTCTTTGATGTGCATCTTTTCCTATTACTCTCTTTATTGCTGCATTTAATAGATGTGTTGCTGTATGATATTTTATTGTTTCTTCTGTTGTTTCTGCTAAGCCACCTTTAAATTTTTGCTCTGAACCTGCTCTTGATTTTTCTTGATGTTTTTTGAATAATTCATTAAATTCATCCATATTTATTTCATATCCATTTTCTGTAGCTAATTCTTTTGTTACTTCTGGTGGAAATCCATATGTATCATATAATCTAAATACTACTTCTCCAGAAATAACTTTTGTTCCTTCTAATTTTCCGATTGCTTTTTGGAATTCCTTTTCTCCATTTGCTAATGTTTTTACAAATTTATCTTTTTCTTCTTCTATTACTTGTTCTATTGTTTCTTTATTTTTTATCAATTCTGGATACATTTCTCCTAAAGCTTTTACATTTATATCAATTAATGTTTTTAACTCACTTAAATCTATTTGTAATTTATTCATATGACGAATCATTCTTCTTATTAATCTTCTTAAAACATATCCTCTATCTAAGTTACTTGGTCTACCTCCATCTGCTATTATCATCATACTTGAGCGTAAATGTTCTGCTATTATCCTTCTACTTTCTATAATATCTATTTTTTGTAATTCTTTTATTTTATGCATAACAGTACTAAATAATTCTGTATCAAATGGCGTTTCTTTGCCTTGTAATAGCATTGTCATTCTTTCTAATCCTAATCCTGTATCTACGTTTTTTTGCTCTAGTTTTCTATACCCATTTTCATCTTTAAAATATTCCATAAATACATTATTCCATATTTCTACATATTTACCACAGTCACAAGAAGGCTGGCAATCTGGTGAACATGCTGGTTTTCCTGTGTCATAAAACATTTCTGTATCTGGTCCACAAGGTCCTTCTTCACCTGCTATCCACCAGTTATCGCTTTTTCCATAGTAATATATATGACCGTCTAATATTCCTGCTTTTTTCCAAGCAGATGCTGCCACTTCATCTCTTGGGCAATCTTTATCTCCTGCAAAGCATGTTACATATAATTTTTCTACTGGAATTCCTAATTCTTTAGTCAAGAATTCAAAACTCATTGCTATTGATTCATCTTTAAAGTAGTCTCCTAAAGACCAGTTTCCAAGCATTTCAAAAAATGTTAAATGACGATTATCTCCAACCTCATCTATGTCATTCGTTCTTACACATTTTTGATAATCTGTTAGTCTTTTTCCTTCTGGATGTTTTTGCCCTAATAAATATGGTACCAATGGTTGCATTCCTGCTGTTGTAAATAATACTGATGGGTCATTTTCTGGTATTAATGGTGCTGATGGTATTTCTTTATGTCCATGTTTTTTAAAATATTCTAAATATTTTCTTCTTATTTCTATTGCTTTCATTTTTGTCTCCTATCTCTCTAATTTAACATTAAAATTATACTCTAAAACGAGCAAAAAATCAAGAAAAAAATGATTTATGTATGAGTTTTTTTGAGACAAAAATTGCCCGTCCCTAAAATTCTCATTCATCATTTCTGTTTTATACAAACTTACACAGCAAAAACTCGTCTGCATTTTATTTGTCA
>CALXZC010000029.1 GCA_944393135.1 uncultured Clostridia bacterium
ATTTATCAAATCCCTTAATCTATCTGATGCTGCCCAATCTTTATTCTCTCTTGCAATTCTTCTTTCTTCTATCAACCTCATTATTTCTTCTGGTATGTCATTTTGTTTACTATCTTCCTCATCTATTTTTAATCCCATTACTGTGTCAAATTTTAACAAAAGCTCTGCAAATTTAGAAGATTTTTTTTCATTACGAATAACTTCCCAAACAACTCCCATAGCTAAAGGCATATTTAAATCATCATTAATTGCCTTATAAAATCTTCCTTCATATTGATTTATAACTTCATCTTCTACAATTTCTGTTCCATTTAAGTGAAGTTTATAACCATTTTTTAATCTTTCTAAAGATTTTTCTGCAGCATCCATACCTTCCCATGTGAAGTTCAATTTATTTCTATAATGTGAAGAATAGCTAAATAATTTATATGTTAAAGGATTATATCCTTTGTTTATTATGTCTTTTAATAAATAAACATTACCCAAACTTTTTGACATCTTTCCGCCATTTATTAGTAAGTATTCACCATGTAGCCAATAGTTTGCTGGTATTTTACCACAATATCCTTTACTCTGTGCTATTTCATTTTCATGATGTGTAGGTATTAAATCTATTCCTCCTGTATGTATATCAAACTGTTGTCCTAAATATTTCTGTCCCATAGCAGAACATTCAATATGCCAACCTGGATAACTTGGTCCCCATGGACTATCCCATTTCATTAAATGGTTTTCTGGTGCTTTTATCCAAAGTGCAAAATCATATGGATTTTTCTTTTCCTTATCTACTTCTACTCTTGCTCCTGCTTTTTGATTTTCCACATTTAAATTAGATAAAATTGGATATTTATCTAATTTTGAAACATCAAAATATATAGCAGTAGATGTTTCATATGCATACCCTTTTTCTACTAAAGTTTCTACATATTCAAGCATTTCTTTTATATGGTCTGTTGCTTTACATATAATCTCAGGTGTTTCTATATTTAAAGCTTTTAAATCTTCAAAAAATAGTTTAGTATAATATTCTGCAATCTCAATAGGAGATTTATGTTCTTCCTTTGCTGATTTTATCATTTTGTCCTCTCCATCATCTCCATCTGATACTAAGTGCCCTACATCTGTAATATTCATTACATGTTTTATTTTATATCCATTATAACGAAGCACTCTTCTTAAAATATCTTGGAATATATTTGTTCTCATATTTCCTATAGTTGCATCTTTATATACTGTTGGTCCACATGAATATATTCTAACTTCTTTTTCATCTATAGGTTTAAAAATTTCTTTTTTTCGTGTTAATGTATTATAAAAAAATATATCCATATCTTCTCCTTTACTTCTTATAAAATACCAAGAATAACTTGGTATTTTATAAGTTATTTTTTTATTATTCTATACTCCTAGTCGTTCCTCCTGTTTCGTTAGTATCTCCACTAGGTGTTTCTGGTTCTTCTGGCTCTTCAATATCTTCTCCACCTGATGTATTTCCTTCAGCACCACCGCTTCCAGAACTTCCACCTGATGTATTTCCTCCTCCTGATGTATTCGTGTCTGGTGTTGTATTTGGTGTTGTTGTATTATTTACTGGTGTTTCTGGCTCTTCTGGTTCTTCTTTTGGAGCTGTATGAATATCACAAATTTCATAAACTCTATCTCCATCATCAGTTACTTTTCTATCTACTGGCGTCCATAATTTCAACTGCTCTTTTGGTAATACTGCACCATAAGTTTTAGTTGTTACTTCGCAATATTCAGCACAAAATTCTGTAGCTATTTTTCCAGTTTCTGAACATATACTTTGACTTCCATGCCCTTGACATTTTTCAGGTAAATGGTTGCTTGCAAAAATTTCTGTATATGTATCTGTACATCCAGTTGTTGCTAAGCATCCTGTTGCTCTACAAATTGTTTCTTCAACTATTCCATTTGGTCTTTCAAAAGTTTTACCTTCCAAGTCTTTATGGATATCTGTCATAACAGCATCCCATATTTGACCTGCTGGATTTTGGCTAAAGTCTCTTGCTCTTACTTCCTCATTATTGTCATATCCAAACCATGTTGCTGCAGCATAATATGGTGTAAATCCACAAAGCCATCTATCATTATTATTATCTGTTGTTCCTGTCTTTGCTACAACATCCATTCCTTTTATTGCACAATATGTTGCTGTTCCTCCACTCTTTGTTGGTTCCATACCAATTTCTTTTGTGAGATATGCTGTTTGTTCTGAAAATACTCTTGTCTCTTCTTGGTTTGGTGTTAGAACTGTATTTCCGCTTGCATCTACAACTTTTGTATAAAATGTTGGTGTAATATATACTCCATCATTTGCAATAGTTCCATAAGCTGATGCCATTTCAAGCGGACTAGCACCATGTGTCATACCTCCGATTGCTAGAGCCAAAACTTGATCTTCTTGTTCATCTAATGATTGTAATCCCATTTTTTTCAAATACTCTATTGCTACCTTTGGTGTCATTTCCTTCATTATTTTAACAGCTGGTATATTTTTAGATAATTTTATAAATTCTCTAATATCCATTGCCCTATTTTCGTATTTACCTTCATTTTTTGGAATGTAATTATTACCAAAGTCTGTTTTTTCATCTATATAACGTGTTGATGGTGTAATAATTCCTTCTTCTAATGCTGGCGCTACATCTGCTATTATCTTTATTGATGAACCTGTTTGTTTCTTCATCTGTGTTGCTCTATTCCATCCAGAACCTTCTTTATCTCCAAGACCTCCTGCAACTGCAAGAACATTGCCTGTTTTATAATCTACAATAGCCATTCCTGATTGAGTATGTTCATTAATTAAATTACCATTTTCGTCTTTATCTCTTCCGCTTTTTATATATTTTTCTTTTTTATACTCTTCTTCTAATCTTGTTTGAATATTATTATCTACTGTTGAATATATTGTAAGTCCACTACTATAAACATAATTTTCTGCTATTGGTCTTGTAACTCCTTTTTCTTCCATTACTTGATTAATTACTTGGTCAAGCACTGCATCTGTATGATAAGAGTAGTTTGATGAAGTAGCTACATCTCCTTTAGAGAATTTCAAACCATTATCTACTTCTGAAGCTGCTGTATTATATTCGTCTTGATTAATAGATCCTAATTCTAGCATTTTATTTAAAACTGTTTTTGTTTTATTCTTTATTTTTTCGGTATTATCTGTTGATGTATCAAATGGATTATATGAAGATGGTGAGCTATTTATCCCCGCCATATATGCACATTCTGCAAGTGTTAAATCTTTTGCAGATTTATTAAAATAATATTCTGCTCCTAGTTCTACTCCGTGTAAATTTCCTTCTCCACCTACATATAGTATATTTAAGTATAATTCCAATATCTGCTCTTTTGATATCATTCTCTCTACTTGATATGCTTTTGCCCATTCTCTAATTTTTCTATATATACCTGCAAAGCCACTGCTTTCATCATCTTTAGTTATATTTTTTACAAGCTGTTGAGTTATTGTACTTCCTCCATAACTTGAGCTACCTTTAAATATTGTATTAAATACCGCTCCTGCAGTTCTTTTCCAGTCAACTCCATGATGTTTATAAAATCTTTCATCTTCTATTGCAACATATGCTTTTGGTAAATATGGTGACATATCTCCTATTACTATAATTTTTCTTTTTTCATCACCACTAAGGTTTGCAATTACTCCACCATTTGCATCTACTACAACTGAGTTTGATGCCTCTATCTTCAATTCCTCTTTTGTAATTTCAAAATCGTCTCCAAATAAACCAAAGAATATTCCTGCTACTATTCCAGCACCTATAACACAAAGTAACAAAAATAGTATCACTGCTACTTTAAGTGCCGTTTTTACTTTTGGGTTCATTCCTTTTTTTCCATTTTTTCTCTTTTTTCCATTTCCTTTTACTTCTTTATCTGTTACAGCTTTTTTTGGTACAGGTCTTTTTCTATTTTTAGAACTCCTTACTCTATCTTGTCTACCATTTTTACTATTCTTATTATTACTACTATCTGGCATTTTTTTACCTCCTCGTCAGTTTGAAAACTTTGACAAATACATTATATTATATTTTAGAAAAAAAGAAAAGCTTTTTATAAAATTTTAAGAAATTATAAATATGTTCTTTTTCCTCTTAATTCTATAACTTCTACCTTATCTCTATTTATTTTTCTTTCTATAAATTCATATGGTTGCCTTTTATAAATTCCTGCTTCATATATATCTTTTTGAAAATATAGTCTACTTTTATCATAATCAAATTCTTCAGAGTTCTCATAAGAAATTTCATAATCATTAATATTTAAACCATTAAATCTTTTTTTATTAATGTCCACATCTCCTTTAAAATTTACAATTATACTATCATCTGGAATATTATATTTATTTATTTCATTAGTTTTAAAATCAAAATTTAAAATTATTTTTGACCTCATAAGACTTTTTTTCTTGTTATTTGTTACAGTTATCATTGTGCCTTCTTTTTCTAATATATCTCTTTCTAATTTTTTAAATTTCCCCAAGTTAGGTGTTACAATATTAATACTTTTATATGTATTTACTACTTTTTTTATATTTTCTATTAAATAATCACTATAATCCTTATTTACTAAAAAACTTACATTTACTTCTTCTTTTTTTAAGTTCTTTTTCTTTACAATATAATCTAATACTCTATCAGATAAAACTGAAAACAACCATTTACCATCTATTACATTAATCATATAGTTATTTAATAATTCCATAAACTTTTCTTGTCCTTTTAAATACTTACTTACAATCACAGTTTTACAATCTGTCTTTTCAAGAATTTTTTTTATTCGTTTTACCAATGTATTTGCTTTTCTATTATCAATAATTTCTTTAGAACTTACTGGTAATATAATCTTATCTTCAACTAATTCAATAATATTAAACATTTTAGCCACTAACACAGGCTTGTCACTTTCTTGGATATAATACAAAAAAATCACTCCTTAAATATTTCTTTATAAAATATATGTGAGTGATTTTAAATATATACTATAAAATAATATCTCTTTTTAATAAATTATCTTTTATTATACCTATCCCTATAAACTTGCCTAAGTTATATATTTTATATACTCCATCTTCATTTTCATTACTTAATTTTACCCCATTTAAAAATAGTATTAATTTTTTATTGTTTAGTTCTATTTTTTGTTCTTCTTTAAATAATTCTTCAATACTTATTAAATTTCTTTCTATCTCTTCCTTATCTAACTTGTCATCTATTACCACTGCATTTTTTATACTAAATTCTCCTACCTTTAACCTTTTTAAATCTGCCATATATCCTATTGTTCCTAAAGTTTTTGCAATATCTATACATAAACTTCTTATATATGTTCCCTTTGAGCAACTTACCTTAAATTCTATTTTTTTATCGATTTTATTTATACCAACTAACTCTATATTATAAATTTCTATTTTTCTTTTTGGTAATTCTACACTTTCACCTTTTCTTGCATACTCATATAACTTTTTACCTGCAATCTTTATTGCCGAATACATTGGTGGCGCTTGCTCTTGCTTTCCTATAAAACATTCTAAAACTTTTTCAACATTCTCTTTTTCAAAAACACTTTTTTTTACTTCTTCTTTATCAAGTATTTTACCTTCTGCATCCATTGTATCTGTTGATGCTCCCAATTTTAAAGATACTTCATATTCTTTGTCATGATTTATTAAATACTTTGAACACAATGTACCTTTACCAATAAGTACTGGTAAAACTCCTGTTGCTAAGGGGTCCAATGTACCAGTATGCCCTACTTTTTCCTTAACAATTTTTTTTATTTTACTTACTACATCATGTGATGTACACCCTTTAGGTTTATTTATTACTATTATTCCATTCATGATATTTCTCCTAAACATTTAATGACAATATTTTACCACAAATGAACTTTAAAATCAAAAGTTTTATAAAATCTCTTAATAAAATGGTATTATGAAACAAACAAATAAATACAAAGATATAGAAATTTTTAAAAACATGTAAATATAATTAATTACATGTTTTTGAAAAAAAAGATTATAAGTAATTTTTTTAATTAGGTGTTTTTACGAAGGGAATTAAAAGGGTAGTAAAAACACCGGTAAGCGAAGCTTAAATTAAAAAAATTACTCCATTTCCCTAAATATTGTCTGTCCCCGACGCGACATTTTATAGGCATGGGGACTGTCCCTATAAATACTTTTTTACTTCATTTACAAGTTTATCCTTAACCTGTTCTACGCTTCCCTGAATTAATGCTCCAGCTGCTCTTGGGTGACCTCCGCCTCCAAACATAAGGCACACATCAGAAACATTAACATAGCTACCAGAACGCATAGACACCTTATAAGCATTTTCATTTTCTTTTTGTCTAATAAAAATAGAAACCTCAACACCATCTATATTTCTTCCAATATTCACAAGACCTTCATGGTCTCCTTCTTCCGCATTTACCTCATTCATATCTTTTTGGTCAATATAAGAAAAAGCAACCTTTCCATCTTCTAATAGTTCCATTCTGTCCATAACTCTTTTTGTTAACTCAAAATTAGCCTTTGTTTTAGTTTGAAGTGTTCTCTTGCAAATATCTGCTATATCTACACCTTTTCTCAATAACTCAGCTGCATATTCAAAAGTATCTGCTGTTGTTGATGGATATTGTAACCCTCCAGTATCTGTAATTATACCTGTCATTAAGCAAGTCCCTATTTTTACATCTACTTCTATTCCATAATAAGAAAACATAGCAAGTAAAATCTCAGAACAAGCTGGTGCTACCGGATTTACATAGTTTATATCACCATACATATTATTACTTCCATGATGATCTATTACAATCGTTTTCTTAGCCTTTTCAAAATATTCATTATTATCTAATCTTTTTAAAGTTGCACAATCTAAACTTATTGCTAAATCATATTCTTCTATTTGGCTTTCTTTTTTTATATCATTTACCTCTGGTAAATAATCAAAAGTCTTTGCATAAGATGACATTATTAATTCCGCTTTTTTCCCTAGTTTTTCTAAGGCAAGTTTCATTGCTAAACTACTTCCTATTGCATCCCCATCTGGTGTCTCATGAGTTAACAACACTATTGTTTCAGCTTTTTTTATTTCTTCTAAAATTTCATCTAATGTCATAACTAATTCTCCTCTTCTTTTTTTGGCATTATCTCTTTTAATATATTATCTATTCTTGCTCCATATTCCATGCTGTCATCTAATTCAAATATTATTTCTGGAGTATTTCTAAGATTTACTCTTCTTGCAAGTTCGCTACGAATAAATCCTGATGATTTTTTCAAAGCTGCTAATGTTTCTTTTACATTTTTTGAATTTAATATACTTACTGCTACTTTTGCAAATTTCAAATCATTTGTAACCTTCACTCTAGTTACACTAATTAATCCTGTTGCATTTGGATTTTTCAATTCATAATTTATAATGTTACTTATTTCTTTTTTGTATTCTTCATTTATTCTTTCTAACCTACTTTTACTTTCTGGCATTTTAATCCCTCCTTTTAGAAAGACTATCCTTTTTTCTCTAAAATAATAGAGAAAAAAGGATTACTAATTTATTTTATCTTTTTATTTCTTCCATAATATATACTTCTATTATGTCTCCTTCTTTTACGTCATTATAGTTTTCTATTTGCATTCCACATTCAAATCCTTTTCCTACTTCTTTGACATCATCTTTAAATCTTTTTAATGTAGCTAATTTTCCATCGTGGATTACAACATTATCACGTATTACTCTTACACCCGCATTTCTTTCTACTTTTCCTGATAATACATATGCTCCTGCTATTGTTCCTACATTTGATATTCTAAATGTTTGTCTTACTTCTGCGTTTCCTATTACTTTTTCCTCATATTTTGGTTCTAACATACCTTTCATTGCATTTTCTACATCTTCTATTGCTTGATATATTATAGAATATTGTTTTATTTCCACTTCATCTTTCTTAGCTTCTTCTTTTGCTACATTGTCTGGTCTTACATTAAATGCTATTATAATTGCATTTGATACTTTAGCTAAAGTTACATCTGATTGATTTACTGCTCCTACTGCACTATGAATTACTTTTACTTTTACTTCTTCATTTTCAAGTTTTTCTAATGATTGTTTTACAGCTTCTACAGAACCTTGTACATCTGCTTTTACTATTAAATTTAATACTTTTAGTTTTCCTTCTTCCATTTGGCTAAATAAATTATCTAACGTAACCTTTGCTCCTTGGTTAATTGCCTTTTCTCTTGCTTGGTTCTTTCTTCTTTCTATTAAATGTTTTGCAACTTTCTCATTTTTCACTTCATAGAAAGTATCTCCTGCTTCTGGTACTTCTGTTAGTCCCATAATTTCTACTGGTGTAGATGGCCCTGCTGATTTTACAGATTTTCCTTTATCGTCTTTCATTGCCCTTATTCTACCAATAGATGAACCTACTACTATCGTGTCTCCAACATCCAAAGTTCCTCTTTGTACTAATACAGTTGCTATAGCTCCTCTTGCTTTATCAAGTTTTGCTTCTATTACTGCTCCTTTTGCTTGTTTATTTGGGTTTGCTTTTAATTCTAACATGTCTGCTTCTAGCAATACCATTTCTAATAACTGGTCAATATTTGTACCATTTTTAGCTGATATTGGAACAAATATTGTATCTCCTCCCCATTCTTCTGGTACTAAATCATATGCCATTAATTCTTGTTTTACTCTGTCTGGGTTCGCGTCTGGTAAATCTATTTTATTTATTGCAACTATTATTGGTATTCCTGCTGATTTTGCGTGATTTATTGCTTCTATTGTTTGAGGCATTACTCCGTCATTTGCAGCAACTACTAATATTGCTATATCTGTTATTTGAGCACCTCTTGCTCTCATTGCTGTGAAAGCTTCATGTCCTGGTGTATCTAAGAATGTTATTTCTCTTCCATTTACTTTTACTTTATAAGCACCAATAGCTTGTGTAATTCCTCCTGCTTCTCCTTCTATGACATTTGTTTTTCTTATTGTATCTAGAAGTGAAGTTTTTCCATGGTCTACATGTCCCATAACAACAATAACTGGCGGTCTTGTAACTAATTCTTCTTCTTTATCCTCTGTCTCATCAAATAGAATATCTTCATCTGTCACAACTTCTTTTTTCTTAGCTGTAATTCCAAATTCTTGTGCTATTAAATATGCTGTATCAAAATCTATTTCTTGATTTATTGTTGCCATCAATCCATATCCTAATAATTTTTTAATTACATCTGCTGTTGTTTTCTTTATTTCTGCTGCAAAGTCTTTTACTGTGATACTTTCTGGTATTTCTATTTCTGTTAATTTAAATATTTTTTGTTTATTTCTTTCTTCTTGATTTTGACTTTTTCTTTTCTTTCCTCTTCTTCCACGTTCTGTTGTTAAATCATAATAGTCAAGCATACCTCCATCTTGTTCATCAAACATATTTGATAATCTGCTTGTTTGTTTTAATGATTTTAATTTTCCTTCATCAAAATCACTTTCAGCATTGCTTCTTCTAGATTTATTTTTCTTTTTATTATTTTCATCAAAACGATTATTATTTTTTTGTTTTTCTATTCCTCTATTATATTCTCTTACTTGTTCTTTTTCAGCAGTTTCTTGAGCCATGATATTTTTTATATTCTTTTCTATACCTTTTGCATCAAGTGGTCTTTTTCCAAAACGCCCATTATTTCCATTATTATTGTTTTTATTGTTACTATATCTATTATTACCATTATTAAAATGATTATCATTTCTATTATTATTTTTATGATAATTTTGATTATTATTTTTATTTATTCTATTATCTCTATTTTCTTTTTGATTTTTGTTAACATTATTGTTTATAACTGTTTCTTTAATAGGTTTCTTTTCTTCAACTTTTGCTTTTACTTGTTGCACTTTTTCCTCTTTTCCGACTTTCTTTTCTTCTTTTATTATTTCTTTTTCTTCTTTCTTTTCTTCTTTTTTAGGTTCTTCCTTATTTAACCCAAATAATTCACTTACTGTCATTGGTTTACTTTGTTTATTTCTGTAAACAATATTATAGTCTTTGCTTTGTTTTCTTTCAACAAACCCTATATTGTTTTTCTTTGCTTGCTTTTTTTCAATTTCTTTCTTTTTTTCTCGTTCATCTTCTTCAGATATAATTACTTCTCTTCTAATTATAACAGGTGCTTTCTCTTCTTTTTTATTTTCAGCTTTTCCTTTATTACTTGATTGTTTTTCTTTTTTCTTTGACTTATTTCCATTAAAATGTTCTTCTATTTTTTTTGCTTCTTCCTCTTCAACTCCACTCAAGTGACTTTTAACATCTATATTTAATTCTTGTGCTATGTCCAATACTTCTTTACTGGTTAAGTTTAATTTTTTAGCTATTTCATATATTTTTATCTTACCCAATAACTTCACCCCCATTATTTATTTTTTGAATTTCATTAGATAAATTTACATCTTCTATCCCTATTATTGCTTTATTTGATTTACCAATAGCTTTGCTCAAAACTTCTATTTCTCCTCCTATTATTATTGGTGTTTTATTTTTTTCTGCTATTTTCTTAAATTTATCTTTTGTTCTTTCTGATGCTTCTTCTGATATGATAAGTAATTTTACCTTTTTCTTATTTATTTTTTCTTCTACACTATCAGCTCCAAAGCAAACCTTTCTAGCTCTTGCTGCTAATCCAATTAATCCTAATATTTTTTTATTTATCAAGTATTACACCTCTTAATTTTTCATAAATTTCGTTAGATATTTTTGTTTCAAATACTCTCTCTAATCTTTTTGATTTTATTAATTTTTCTAGACATTCTATATTGTCACAAATATATGCTCCTCTACCTGGCATTTTACCAGTTTTATCTATATTTATTTCTCCATCTTTATTTTTTACAATTCTTATAAATTCGTTTTTTGGCTTTTTTATATTACATCCCATACAAGTTCTTTCAGGCGGCTTTTTCATATTAATCCCCTTTCTTATTTTATGTCCAGCTTTGTATTTTATTCTGCCTTACCTTCTTCATTTTCTTGATTTTCCATTAGCATTTTTCTAAATTGTGTTTCTGATTTTATATCTATTTTCCAGTTTGTAAGTTTTGCAGCTAATCTTGCATTTTGTCCTGATTTTCCTATTGCTAAAGATAGTTGATTGTCTGGTACAATTACTTGTGCAAAATTTTCTTCTTTCTTTACATCAACTGCTAGTACTTGTGCTGGTAGTAAACTTGCTGCTATATATATTGATGGGTCCTCATTCCATTCAATAACATCTATTTTTTCTCCATTTAATTCATTTATTACATTTTGAATTCTAACACCTTTTTGCCCTACACAAGAACCTACTGGATCTATATTTGGGTCTGGCGAATATACTGCAACTTTGCTTCTATAACCTGGATCTCTTGATACACTTTTTATTTCTATAACGCCTTCATATATTTCTGGTATTTCAAACTCTAATAATTTTCTTACAAAGTCTGGATGACTTCTAGATACAATAACTTGTGGTGCTCCTTTTTGTCCCTTTTCTACATCTAATACATAACCTTTTATTTTATCATTTACTCTATATTTTTCAGTTGGTATTTGTTCTTTAGTTGGCATTACACCTTCTAATTTTCCTAAATCCATTACAACTATATTTTTGTCTGCTTTTTGTATTATTCCTGATACTATTTCACCTTTTCTATCATTAAATTCGTTATATACTAATTCTCTTTCCATTTCTCTTAATTTTTGTATTATTACTTGCTTTGCTGTTTGTGCTGCTATTCTACCAAAATTTCTTGGTACTATTTCTGTGTCTAAAGTATCTCCTATTTTTAAATCCGGATTTATTTTTATAGCTTCTTCTTCTGTTATTTGTGTTTCTGGATTTTCTACTTCTTTTACTACTTCTTTTAATGAGTATAAATGTGTTACTCCTGTTTTTCTATCCATTACTACTTTTACATTTTCTAAAGAATTAAAATTTCTTTTATATGCTGTCACTAGTGCTGTTTCTATTGCATCTAAAATATAATCTTTATTCATTCCTTTTTCTTTTTCTAATTCTTCTAATGCTAAGATTAATTCTTTATTATCTATAGCTGGTTCTTTCATTTTTATATTCCTCCTTACCAATTATATATAGTTTTTATTTGTGCTACATTTTTTCTATCTATATTAATTTCATTTTCATCTATTTCTAATACAATTTTTTCTTTGTCGAATTTTTTTAGAATTCCTCTTTCTTCTTTTTTTCCTAAATCATCCTTTTTAAATAATTTTATACTTACTTCTGTTCCTAAATTTTCTTCTAAATGTTTCTCTTTTCTTAGAATTCTTTCTACTCCTGGTGATGATACTACTAAGAAATAACTGTCTTTTATAAAGTCTGCTTCATCAAGTAATGGATTTATTTCGTTATTTACTTTTTCACAATCATTTAAGTCTATTCCATTTGGACTGTCTATATAAATATTTAAATAGTAATCTTTTCCTTCTTTTTTGTACTCTACATCATATAGACTATAGCCTAAATTTTCTATTTTTTGTTTCACTAAGTTTTCCACTTTTTCTTCTATCAAAGTATCACTCTCCTTATACTAATCAAGAGTGGGATTTACTCCCACTCTTATGTCTTCTTTATTTAAGTTACCTATACTATTATACCCATTTTTTGGTATAAATGCAAGTATTTTTTAAAAAATTAATTATTTTATTTGTTTTTTTCTAATATTACCATATTATAAGTATAATCATGATATTTAGCTTCAAACTTTTCTATTGATACTGTTATATATTCTGGATTATCTTTTATTTGATTATATAATGTTAAATCTCCTGTATCTACTATAAATATTCTTCCTTGTGCATCTTTAGTTGCTTCTGCTATGTTTGGTGCAACTCCCATTTGTGGTGCATATGCTTTGTATGCATCCTCTATTGACCAATTTCCTAAGTTTATAAAGTATTGTTTGTTTTGAGGGAAAAATACTGCTGATACTCCACCATTTCCCATATCTGAGTAAATCATTATATCTTCTGGCTGTAAGTTTTCTTTTAAATACTCTATTGGTGCTCTATTTGATACATCATAATTATCATTTACATTTTCTATTAAATTAAATATTGATAATACTAAAACAGCTCCACATATTAATCCAATTATAAATTTATTATTCTCTTTTGCTAAGAAATAACATATTGTAAATAATAAAAGTCCTGTTATTGGGAATAAATATCTTGCATATAATATTGGTGTTATTCTAGATACCAATGCCATTGCAATAATTATTACTATGTAAATTATAATTGGAATAATTCCTACTTTTATATCTTCTTTCTTTTTAATGTTTTTTATTATTATATATATTAGATATATGTATAATAATATAGATACTGTAAGTGGTACAGCTTGAGTTAAGCTACCTTTAAATTGAAAGTCTAATAAATCATAAATAATTTGTGGGAACTCTAATGTTATCCAAAATCCCGCACCCACTCTTAACGCCTGCATTACAAAACACATAAACCAAGGCAAATATAGTAATATTTGCATTATTTCTACTATAATGAAGTTTCTTATTGTACTATTGGCTATTTTTTCCTTATTTCTTATAACATATATTATTAATCCTAGATTTATTATTCCAGCTGCTGCTAAGGCATAATAATGCATATAACAACTTGCTAAACTAAATATACCAAAAAGTATTAAGTTTTTTGTTTTCTTATTCTTTATAAATCTATATAAATATATCGCCATTAATGTTACAAAAACTGCTGTCCAAGAATACATTCTTATTTCTAATGCGTAATTTAACATAACTGGTAAAAAGAAACTAAAAAATGTAAATAGCATTCCTATTGTTTTTCCAAAATCTTTTTTTATATGTGTTAGTCCTAGTGTTCCAAGTACCACAATTCCAATTAAAGAAAATAATCTATATATTATTATATTTTGTCCAAATATTAAATTTAGTATTTTTAACATCCAATAATATAATATTGGGTGCACATCATGACTTCCTATTTGCCATATTTCACTAAATGAATGATTTACTATTGCAACACTATAAGATTCATCAAACCATATATTATTATGAAAAGCAGGTATTAATAAAAATATTGTTCCTAATATTATTAATCCTATATGTAATATATTTTCTTTTTTTATTTTCTTTAATTTTTCCATTTAATTTTCTCCTCTGAAAAATTAAAGTTGGCAAAAGCCAACTTTAATTTTGTTAATTTCTTTCTTCTTGTAGCCCTGTCTCTGCAATCTTTATATCTCTTACATGGTTTATTTTTTCCCATGTTGTTTCTCTCTTGAATAAACATTTAAAATTTATTAAAAGCCATGAGCCCATAAATAATGGATAACAAGCTAATCCTTTAAGCATTGGTTTTATTGGTCTTTTATCTAAAAACATTGCTATAGCTGCTGTTCCTATTGGTAAAAGAAATGTTGGCACTAAATATCTTATAATATTTTGTATTAACTCTGCTTGTGTCATTCCATCTCCTGCGTACATCAAAAAGTTTGTGAATAATAATACTATTGTTATAACAAACATTGGTATACTTCCTACAATATATAATAATCCATCAAAGTTCATCATTGTCTTATTTTCTTTAGCTGCTACTGCTAATTCCTTTGTATATTCTTTTATACATTGCATATGTCCTACCGTCCATCTACTTCTTTGAGACCAACTTTGTTTAAATCCAACTGGCTGTTCATCATATACTATAGCATCTGTTGCCCAACCTAATTTTTTACCTTTTATTATTCTTTTTAATGAAAATTCTATATCTTCTGTTAATGTTACTGTATCCCAACCTTGTGGTTTTATAACATCAAACCTTACCATAAATCCTGTTCCATTTAATAATGGTGATAGTCCTAAATTATATCTTGCTAAATGGTAAAATCTATGCATTGTCCAGTAAAATAATGCATATCCTGCTGTAATCCAACTATCTGTTGGATTTTTTATATCTCTATATCCTTGTACTACATCTTCTCCTTGGCAAAGTTTTTTATTCATATTTTTTATAAAATTAGGATCTACTATATTATCTGCATCAAATACGAAGAAAGCATCATATGGAGCATTTTCTTTTATTTTTTGTTGTAAAAACCAATCTAATGCATAACCTTTTGTTTTCTTATTTGGGTTAAATCTTTCATATACTATTGCTCCTGCTTCTCTTGCAATATTTGCTGTATTATCAGTACAATTATCAGCAATTACATATATATCATATAAATCTTTATTATAATTTTGTTTTTTTAGACTGTCTACTAAGTTCTTTATAACAGCTTCCTCATTATGAGCTGGTATTATTGCCATAAATCTATGGTCTTTTTTCACTTTTAGTGGTTTATCCTTTATTTTTACTAGAGAACATAAACTTACTAAAACTTGGTATAACCAGAATATTGTTATTACCCATACTAAAGCTTCTCTTAGTATATATAAATAATCCATTTTTTTACCTCTCTTTATAAATAATATTCTTGTTAATATTATTATGCTACATATATAATTATACTATCTATTATTAATTATTGCAATATTTTCCTATAATTTTTACTATTTTTTTGTTTTTTTTGCTATTTTTCATTGATTTTTCAAGCTTTTATCGTTTATTAATTTTTTATTAAGCCTTTATTTTATATTAATATTTTATTAATTTCTACTTATTTATTGCACTTATTCTTTTACATGTGCTATAATTATTATTAGAGATATTTATTAAAAGGGGAAACTCATGAAAGATTATATAAAACATTTAATGGAAAATGATGAAGAATTTCAAGAAATTATCAAGCCATTAATTACTAATGATACTGTTTTACAAATGAAAAATTTTAGGCAACATTACGAGACATCTTGTTTTGACCATTGCTATGTAGCTGCTTTCTATTGTTATTTAATATGTAAGAAATATAATTTAGATTATAAATCAATAGCTCGTGCTGCTATGCTTCATGATTTATTTTTATATGATTGGAGAAAAAGGCAACCTAATAGAAAAGGACTTCATGCTTTTACTCATGGAAAGATAGCATGTGATAATGCATGTAAATTGTTTGATTTAAATGATAAAGAAAAAGATATAATTATTAAGCATATGTGGCCAGTTACAACAACTCCTCCTAAATCTTTGGAAGGTTTTATATTAACTTTTGTTGATAAGTATTGTGCAATGAGTGAGACTTTTGAAGTATTACAGTCAAGATTGTTTATGAAGAAGTTTTTCCGCTATGCTTATGTTTTCTTAAGTTTAATTATTATAAAATTTTAAAAGATGGATTTTTATTGTCCATCTTTAACTTTTTTGTTTAGATGTATTTGCCCATCTAAGCATTTTTATATCTTTATACTTACTTAAAACTTCTTTATATTTATCATATTCTTCTTCCCATAATTCGTTTGGTACATTATCAAATGCTTTAAATATTTTTTCTGCCTCTGATAAATATATTATTTGCTCTTGTGGTGACATGTTTTCATATTGTTTTGCAAACCTATATAGTTTGTCTAGCATTTGGTTTGCTTCTATAAATGACCAGAAGTCTTTAACTTTCATTCCAAACAATTTTATCTGTAATATAGCATATCCTACTAATGCAAATATAAGAAATATTAATATATATATTACTGCTAATATTGCTGTCATTTTTTCACCTCTTTAATTTTTCCTTTTGTACTTTTTCATTATAGCATTTATTATATTTTTTTGCAAATATTTTTACCATTC
>CALXZC010000030.1 GCA_944393135.1 uncultured Clostridia bacterium
AATTCTGATATCTTTTGTATATTTGCTTCTCTATCTGCACCTAATTTTCCAGGTACTATTCCGACAGATGCAATTTTCCCATCTTTTGCTACTGGTATATCATTTCTATCTAATATACTTCCCCTTTTTGCTTTTATAGTTGATACTCTTACTTTATCACTTTCTCCTAATTGTGGAAATATTAAGCTAGATGACCATTTTATTTTTAATTCTTTTTCTTCTTTTACAACATTTGCTTTGTTATCAAACTCAACTAATCCTACTGATGTATACATTTTTTCATGATAAGATATATTATACCCTTCATCTGTTTTTTCTACATTATTAACACTTATTCTTATATTACTGCTATCAATTCCTTCATAGATATTTTCATTTCTTGCCACAAAATCTTCTTTACTCATATTCATACTTGCGACTTTTGAATACAATTCCTCATAATTCTTATCGTTAATCAAGTTAAAATAATCACTAAAGAATGTTTTTACATCTTCTTGTTCTTTGTTTGAAATAAATATTACAGTTGCTATTACAGCAATTACTATAATTACTACTGTTAAAATTACTCCAATTAATACTTTTTTATTTTTCATGATGATTTCCTCCTTTTATTCTTAATTATACTTTTAAGAATTTTTCTATATATTCTACCATGAACAATGGTATATTAACTAAATTATCATCTTTTTTAAGATTTCTCATTGAGAAACGTATTCTAATTTTAGGATTATATATTTCATTATAATGTTTTAGACTAACACTATTGATATTTTCATCTGCTTTTACTTCTATAGGAATTATTGTATTTTTATATTGCATTATATAGTCTATTTCATACTTATTATCAAATGTAAAATAATTTACCTTTATTCCACTTGATAATAACATCTGTAAGACATAATTTTCTGTTAATGCTCCTTTAAATTCTTTAAATACTCTATTTCCTTCTATTACTACTCTGCTATCTAAATCAGTCATTCTTCTAAGTAGTCCTACATCATTTAAATAAATTTTAAATGATGATAAATCATTGTAAGCTTTAAGTGGCATATTTGGTTTTACAACATTATATATTTTATGTATTAAATCTGCATCATTTAACCAATTTACTGCTCCCTCATATTCTCTTGCTCTTGCACCTTCTTTTGCTACTTGATATAAAAACTTTTTATTTTCTCTTGCAAGTTGTGATGGAATACTATTCCATATAATCGATATTCTATTTGCCTCTACAGCAGTTGTATGTTTTGAAAAATCTTCTTCATATGCTATTAAAATATTTTCTTGTATTTTATTTACTTCTGAAATATCTTTTTCATTAACCCATGATTTTACAGCCTCTGGCATTCCTCCAACTATAAAATATACTTTTAATTTTTCTTCTAGTATATTAAAAAATATTTCTGGTATATTTTCAAAACTATTAATACTATCCATATATTCTACTAAATTTTGAGCTCCATCTGCTACTAAGAATTCTGAAAAAGTCATTGGATACATATCTAAAAAATCCACTTTGCCAACTGGGAATGATGTATGTGATAATCTAATTCCTAATAAAGAGCCAGCACATACTATATGGTATTCATTTGCTTCCTCATTAAAATATTTTAATGAATTTAAAGCATCTGGGCATTCTTGTATTTCATCAAAAATTATTAAAGTATTTTTAGGCTCTATTGCTTTTCCACATACAAGAGCTAATTGTTCTAATATTCTTTCTGGATTTTTTGTATTTTCAAATAATTGATACAAATCTGTATCATGGTCAAAATTGAAATACGCTATATTTTTGTAATTTTCTTTTCCGAATTGTTGTAATATATATGTTTTTCCAACTTGCCTAGCCCCTCTTAATATTAATGGTTTTCTATTTTTATTATCTTTCCATTCTAGAAGTTTTTTCATTATTTTTCTTTCCATTTTTCATCACCTATATATATTATAGCATATTACAATTAAAATTACACACTTTTTTTAGGATTTTATTTGTTTTTTACACGTTTTTGATAATATTTTTTTATTTAATTACACATAAATGCCTCTTTTTATAAATTATTTTACACATTTTTTATAAATATTTAAAATTAATTATAATATACCAATATTAGCATCCCATAACTTCAACATTTGCTGCAACAAGATTTCCCTTTTCCAATTCAGTTTTATCTAAAGTTAAATATATATTATCATATACATTTAAAGTATTTAATTGTTCTTCTGGCTTTCCTGTAACACCTAATATTTGTGTATTATTATTTACAATAACCTCTATTTCAAAACTCTCTGCCTTAGAGTAATCATTATTATAATATAAATCTCTTATTACACCTTTTAATACATAATTATTACCTTCTTTATTGATACTTTCTAAGTCAAAATCAAACTCTCCACGTACCAGCTCTTGTTTTAATTCTTCACCATGTATATTTCTTATAACATATATTTCTCCATTATCTGCAAATGTTATTTCTCCTTGATTTTTATATATATTTTCTAAATCTAATTTATCATTAACTTTTATATTCTTTATATTAAAAGTCTCATTAGTTCTTCTATTTACTACTTTTAAGTTACTATTTAAAGTCATTTCAAAACTTTCTCCATTGTCTGCTTTAACTGTAATATTATCTCCATTTACACTAGTTACAATAGCCCCATCTATACTTGATATATTTATATAACTTATATCACTTAAATTCCTATAAACACAATTAGTATTAATAGCCTTACTTGCTGCAAATATATTTACTAAATATGTATTTACCCTTTCTTTTCCTGTAAATATATATGTAAGCCCACCTACTCTAGTTTCTATATTTTTAATATCATATTTTGATACCATTAATATAATATCCGTTTTTTCAAAAATATTTTCTGGTATTTCCTCTTCAAGCTCTATATTATATCTGTTTAATATCTCATCTAATTTTTCCTTTGACTGTATTTTTATTCCATATATACCTCTTTCATATAGTCTAAACTCTGACACATTTGATGAAAAAGTATCCTCTGATATTTCACTTTTTACTTTATATTCTTTACTATCACTCATGTGATAACAATTATCACTATTACTAATTATTTTTTCTTCCATAAGCTTTGCTAACTTATCTTTATTCTTTAAATTCTGTTTTACAACTTGCCCACCATTATCATTTCTTAAAATAACATTATTTGTCTGTTCTTCATATGCAATAACATAGTTTTTACTTATAGTATCATAATCAAGTTCTATGTAATTTTCATTTTCTTCAATATCTCTTATCTCCTCATTAGAAACTACTGGTCCTTCTCCTATACTATCTATCCCATTTATTAATTCATTTAATATATCTGTATAATCTTTACTCTCCCCAGTAAATACATAATAATTGTCTTTTCCTTTTTTCTTATAAACAATTCTATCTGGCATTTCAAAATATCTAACATTATTTGATATAACTTCTTCTTGTGGTCTTATTCTAGTAAATATAAACATTCCAACACATAATACAATTAAAAGTGTTGTTATTCCTATTAAAACTTTATATTCTTTAAATTTTTCAGATAATTTTATCATATTAATTCTTCTCTCCATATTCTTTTTCCCATCTGTTATACATAATACCTTAGCTTGTTTTCTCTCTTCTTGTGATATTGGAAGTAACCTTACTAAAGTTTTTGCATAATTTTTTTCTTCTTCCTTTTTTATTTTATCTAACACCATTTCATCTGCTTTTAACTCCATATCTTGTCTTACTTGCATAAAACAATACCATAATATTGGGTTAAACCAATGAATAGTAGTAATTAATATTAATAACTTATTTATAATTAAATCATGTCTTTTAAAATGTGCCAGTTCATGGAAAAATATATATCTTAAACAATCTTCATCTTTTTCCAAAACTTCCTTTGTAATCAATATTTTTGTATTAAATATCCCATAAATACAAGGTACTTTTTTATAATCTTGTTCTATTAAATTTATTTTCTTTTTTATACCCATTTGTTTTTTACAATCTTCTAAAATATCTAATACTTGTTTATTTTCTACAGTCTTTTTCCCAATTTTATTTCTCATTAAGATACTTGTTACAACATAATATAAAAATATAATGCACATAACTATAAGCCATACATAAATTAGAAGTTTTCCACTTTCAGTCGCAATTAAACTTTCTTTTACATTTTCTATTTTATCAATACTAGAACTTATTATGAACTTATGTGAATTCTGAGACTGAATTGTAAATCTAGTTGGCACAATTAAACTAACTAAAACAAGTATCCACATAGCTAACTTCCAAGTTGGAGAAATTTTCCTATCAAAACTTTTTCTAAAAACAATTACAATTATCCCTAATATACTTCCTATTATTGATAAATATAAAATATTATAAAATATTTGATACATAATTTAGTCCTCACTTTCTATTAAATCAAGTAAGTCCTGTAAATCTTTTTTAGAAATCTTCTTTTCTTCTACAAAATTTAATAATAATTTATTAGTACTTCCATTATATAATTTCTGTAAAAAACTCTCATTTTCTTTTTCTAAATAATTCTCTTTTTTTATAATTGCCTTATAAGTATTTTCTTTTTTGCTATTAGTAATAGATTTCACACTTCCCTTTTCTATTAACCTATAAAGAAGTGTTTTTATTGTATTCTTATTCTTCTTCTCTTTCTTACTTAAATCTTCTACTATTTTATTTAATGTAAGCTCTTCATTTTCCCATAGAAGCTTCATAATTTCCAATTCAGCATCTGTTATATCGTACTTTTTCATTTTCCCTCCTCAAAGTTACAGTTGTAAACTTTGCATTTAGTTTACAACTGTAACCACCATTTGTCAAGTAAATTTTTAAAAAACTAGAAGATTATACAAATCCTCTAGTTTTAAATAATACCCCTTACCTCTTAGAATTCCTGTATATGGCCCAAAACATATAAATAACACAGAAAGCAAAAGCCACTAATATCATTATATCAAACATAAATTATCCTTCCTATCTAATGACCGTTACATAAAACTTAAGCAGCACGAGGCACTTTCTCTACTATTTAGTAGAAAAAGAACTATATGTACAACTAGTACTAGAGTATATTACCATAATAACAAAAAAAATTCAATGGATAAAGTAATTTTTTAAATTAAGCATTTTTACGTAGGGATTTTAGGGTAGTAAAAATGCTGGTAAACGAAGTTTAAATTTAAAAAATTACTATAAATCCCTTTTCTTTCCCATTGGAAAATTATCCTTACCAGCACGAAGCAAAGTACTAAGAGTTTTTGTCATCATCTTTCTAGTTTCAGTACTTAAATTACTATAAGTTTTAATCATAGTAACAGCATTCCTAAACCACTTAACACTAAGTTCATCAACGGTTTTCACATTTGTTGCATTAAAAATATCAAACAAAGTATCAAAAAACTCTTCCCTTTGTTTTGGAGAAACTTCTTTTAACCAATTAGTAATTGTACTATCAATAAAATTACTAGAATTAGTTATCTCTGTTCTTATAAACTTATCTCCCATTACTTGCCAAGAATATAAATCATGTTGCATAATTCCTGTTTCCACACTCTTAACTATAGTTATTTTTTCTTTATGTTTTAGCAATCTACCTATAATAGAAGTCTGTGGAATATACGTATGTACTTTTTTTATTATATATTTATATTCATTGCTATCAATTACCTTATCAGAAAATCCTGGTCCATCATTATTGTATACCTCTATAATCTGATTTTTAACCTCTTGTTCACAGAAAGTAGCCGCATAAACTGCTAAATTTCCGCCTTTTGAATGTCCCCCAACACGTAACTTATTTTTATATTTTTTAGACACTTCATTTAAATATTTAACACTATCTATTTGAGATGGAACAAGTTCACTAAAACTCATATTAAAATCTTCTTTCCATCCTATTATCGTATTATCTGTACCTCTATAAGACACATAAATCGTATCATCTGGAAGAATTATAGTTATTGCTGAAAATTGTTTTTCTATTTCTGGCTCTATTTTATTAATGAAGTTAGTTAATTTGCAATTTCCAAACCTTTTGCTATTTGCAAGAACAGGATACAAGTCTATATCTTCTGCTTGGAGAGTTCTACCAGTTGTTCCAATTACTTTTGTTCTCTCATATGCTTCTTTTAATGTTATTTCTTCATCTTTACTAATTATTCCATCAAAAGGGAAATAAGATAGCCTCGCCAATATTAAATTATCTATTTCATTAAATTCTACTTTTTTAAAACTTATATCTCTCCAATTCATATAATCAAATATATTTGGCATTAATATTCCTACTTTCTAATATTAATTTTTATTTATAAAATTTACTATATCTTTTGCAAGTAATTCTTCCTTTTCATGATATCCATGATTTGCTCCATCAATAAAGTCTATATCTTTATTTGGATTTATAATTATATTATTTACGATTGTTACTAACTCTTCTGCACTTTGAACTATCATTTCATTATCATTTCCCCACCTCATAAATAGAGGAACTTCTATATTATTTAATTTTTCCAATTTATTGTCTCTTCCATATCCCGCAAAATCTATATCTTTATTATCTCTTGCATATCGTAAAAATCCTTTAACACTTATTGGATGGATAAATGCTCCTTTTGGCATTAACTCATTTTTTAGCCCTGCTTTTTCCTTTTCTTCTGCTAGATTTAAATAATCTTCATATTTACTTCCCAAATATACTTTTAAAGTCATTGGAATATCAACCAAAGATAGTAATACTACTCCTTTTATATTATTTATAATATCGTTTTCTTCTTCCTCTAACAACTCATTATATGTATATACAATTTTTGTACAACCTAAGCTATGTCCTTGTAAATATATATCTTTATAACCTAACTCTTGTAATTTTAAAATTGCCCCTACTATGTCCTCATATCCTTCTAACACATCCTCATATGCCATACCCGCAAGCAATTTTTCAGTTTTTCCATTAATTTCTTTACTAATATATTTTACAATTTCACTTCCTCTATTATTAAAACAAAAATAATCTATTCCATTTCTGTTTGCTTCTTTTGCTATTATATCTTCCCTTTTCTTAAAACAATTACTTGTCATTCCATGTACTGATAAAATTACTTTTCCTATATTATTATCTGCTTTATATAAAATACCATTTAACTCTATTCCATCTGTTGCTATAAAATCTATTTTTTCCATAAAATCACTCCTTCAACTTATATTAAGATTATATAATAAGTATTTTATTTTATCAAGAAAAAAATTAAGAAGAGTAGCTAAAATACTACTCCTCTAAAAAATCATTTTTAAAACTTAAGTAAATCTATAAGCCGGGTTCTGTCTTTTAAAATAGTCATTTATCTAGGATAGATATTGCTACCTACCTCAAGCCACACAAACTAAGAAGGCGCCGAGCAGGCTTAATCTTCTTTTTTAGGTGTTGCTCCAGATGGGGTTTACACTGACCCATTATGTCACCATAATGGCGGTGAGCTCTTACCTCACCTTTTCACCCTTACCTTAAATTTAAGGCGGTTATTTTCTGTTGCACTTTCCTTAAGGTCACCCTCACTAGACGTTATCTAGCATCTTTGCTCTATGGAGCCCGGACTTTCCTCTCGTAATCCCTTTCGAGATTTACCAGCGACTATTCAATTTACTTACAGATTTTATTATACCATGAAAAAACTTACAAGTAAAGTAAAATTTAATCAAAAAACTCAAGATAAATACCTACTAGTACATCTGTCCCCAATGCGACATTTATGTACTTATGGGGACAGTCCCCATGCCTATTTATGCCATTATTTATTTTTTTTATTTTTTTTATTTTTATATTTAATTATTTCTTTTGTAAATATTTTTAATATTACATTTTTATTTCAACATTATATTAATTAAAAAAACAAAAGAATATAAGTAAGTTTTTAGATTAAGCTTTTTTTCGTAGGGAAATTAAGGGTAGAAAAAAAGCTGGTAAGCGTAAGCTTAAATCTAAAAACTTACTCTAAATCCCTTTTTATTATTAACCATCTGTCCCAGATGCGACAAAAACTAGGCATGGGGACTGTCCCCATGCCTATAAATTATTCATTTCTTCTAATATATTTTTATATTTTATTAAAAATATCGCTTCATCTTGGACATTTACCGCATTTTGTAATTCATTTAACATTATATATATTTTATTTATTATATATTGTTTATTAGAGCTTGAACTAGTGCTTACAAGACCACTTGAAAATGTTTCGATACTTGTTTTTACATCATTTGAAATATCTCCCCAATTTTTAGTATCTAATTTACTATATGCTTTAAATAGATTGTTTTTGGTTGCAATTACTGTTTTATATGTCTTTTCATCTGTTGTTTTCTCTGCAAACTTTGGTATATACTCATATAGCTTTGATAAAGATGCTAAAGTATTTTCTTTATTTTGTTCTTGCACTATTTTTGTTAAATTGTCTAATTCTTGATTAAATCCTAAAATATCTTCTTTTGCAATATCTAGTCCATATAAATCCAAAGTTATTGTAGGAATTGGAGAATATAAATTCTCTACTTCTGTTTTTATTTTTTCCCAATCTATTTCATTTGTATTTGTCAAAACTCCTGTTTCTTTTAAAGTATACTCTTCGTTTTTTTCTTCTTCCCCATTTGAAGCACTATTATCGCTATTTTGTTGCCCTTGATTATCTTTACCGTTGCTTTCTCCTTGGTTTCCTTCTTCTTTACTACTTTTGCTACCTTCTTCTTGTGAACTTTCCCCACTTCTTGATGTATCTTCTCTAGATATTTCACTTACAGACAAATTATAATTTCTACTTTCAATATTATTTAAATCATTCAATAAAGTAACTATTTTCTTCTCTAAATACTCTACTTCTGCAAGTGTTTTTTCTTTAATATCTTCACTATTTCCCTTGCTTATATTTTTATATAATACTATTCCTAAACTTGCAATTACTATAATGAAAAAAACATAGATAATTTTTTTGTATTTTTTCAATTTTTTGTCCTCCATTTTTCTATTTTTTCTAGTATTTACATTTTTAAATTACTTTATTCTTAGTATAAAAATCTATCTAATTTTAATACTAATATTAAGAAAATTTTATTTTAATCAGGAGAAAAAAATGCAAGCAAGTGTTAATTTATATGCTAATGAGAAAGGTGAATTAAATAATTTTTTAAGCCGTTTTTATAATACAAATCTTGAGATTTATGATGATTTAAAATGGGAAAAAAAATATGCTAACCCATTAGAGTTAGCTGAAATAATTGGTATCTATATTGACAATTATGATGATTATAATATTAGCATGTGGATCTGTTTAGATAAAAATATATATATTTCTATTTCGGAAAGCAATGCAGACGATATTATTAAATACTTATATGAAAGATATCCATATTAATCTATCTTTCTATAATTATAGTTACAGGTCCATCATTTAATAAATTGACTTTCATGTCCGCACCAAAAATTCCTTTTTCTACATTTATATCATATTTTTCTTTACATTCTTTACAAAAATATTCATATAATTCTTCTGCCTGTTCTGGTCTTGCTGCTTCTATAAAAGATGGTCTATTTCCTCCGCTACAGTCTGCATATAGTGTAAATTGTGATACTATTAAGAGTTTTCCTCCGACATCTTTTAATGATAAGTTCATTTTATCATTTTCATCTGTAAAAACTCTTAATTTACACAATTTTTTTGCTAAATAATCTGCTTCTTTTTTGGTATCACTATGCGTTACTCCTAATAATACCAAAAATCCTTTTTCTATTTCTCCTACTGTTTTTCCTTCTACTTGTACACTTGCATTTTTTACTCTTTGTACTACAATTTTCATTTTTCCTCTTCTTTCTAATACGTTTCTATATCTTCATTTTCTTCTTCAACATTTGCCTCGATTTTTACCGTTTTTTCTAAATTCCTACTACTTTCTTCTTGTTCTTCAGATTTTTCATTTTCTTCAAATAAATTTATATTCTCGTATTCTTCTTTTTCCTCTTCTCCGTCTTGCTTTGCTCCACAATTAGGACAATATTTATATTCTTTTTCTATTTCTACATAACAATTTTTACATTGTTTTTTGTCTCTTAATTCTAAACATTGCATAAGTAAATCTTCTATTTCATCACTTAATACATCTATTTTTACACATAGATTTTCTAAATCTTCTCGTATATCTTCTTTTGTTTCTCCATCTTCTCTTATATGTTCTTCATATACTTTTTTTCCAATTTCTTCATATAAATCGTTTATCTCATTTCTTAGTCCACTCATTTTAAGTTTTAACTTTGTTCCTTTTGCAATTTTACCTGTTTTATCTGCTGTTATTTTATATGCTTCTGTTGCTTTTTTACCTAACTTATCAAAAAATTCCATTATTTTTCTTCCTTTCCTTTTTTAATAATAGTATACCCAAAAAACATATTATTACTCCCATTCGCATTTTTTTTCTTTTGTCATTAATTGATGTACTGCTTCTTCTGGTTTTAGTCCATTATATATAACATCATAAACAGTTTCCGTGATTGGCATATAAATATTATTTATTTTTCCTAATTCATATGCCACATCTATATTATCTATACTTTCTATTACCATTCCAACTTCTTTTCTTGCTTCCTCTAATGATTTTCCTTGTCCTATTAATTTCCCTGCTCTTCTATTTCTACTATGTTCACTAAGACAAGTAACTATTAAATCACCTAATCCACTTAGTCCATAGAATGTTTCTTTCTTTCCTCCTAATTTTATGCCTAATCTTGAAATTTCCCCTAGCCCTCTTGTTACTAATGCTGCAAAGCTGTTATCTCCAAGTCCTATTCCTGCTGCTACTCCTGCACAAAATGCTATTATATTTTTTAATGCTCCTCCTAATTCTACTCCTTTTATATCATCTGATGTATATACTCTCATTTTTTCTGACATAAATGTATTTTGTATAAGTTCTAATATTCGTTCATCATGTGATGCAATTACTAATACTGTTGGTATTGCTATTGCAACTTCTTCTGCATGGCTTGGACCTGTAAGTACACCAATTCTTGCTGATGGTAATTCATCTTTTATTACTTCATCTAGTGTTTTTAAACTATCTTTTTCAAAGCCTTTTGAACATATTATAACTGGTTTATTCCCCACATATTCTTTATATTTTTTAAATGTTTCTCTTGTAAATTTTGAAGGTGTAACATGTAATATAAAATCTACTCCATCTACAACTTTTTCGATTTCTGTATAACATATTACATTATCAGGAATATTTACGCCTGATAAAAATTTACATTTTTTTTCATTATTTATTAAATCTCTTTCTTCTTCACTAAATGACCATATTTTTACATTATTTCCATTACTTGCAAGGTGAGTAGCTAGAGCTACTCCCCAACTTCCACTTCCTATAATTGCTATATCTTTCATTATTCTCTCCTATCTTTTCTTTGTTTAATATATGATATTATTCCTAATACTATTATCATAATAAGTATAAAAATTAATATTATTACTAATATTGTTACAAAGTTTGATATATGTTGTTCTATTGTATTTTTTTCATAATTATATTCTATTTTACATATTCCGTCTTGCTCTTTAAAGTTATCAATATATGCAATATTATCTCTTTCATCATTTTTTATTCTATATCTTATATCCATTTTGTCATAGTCTGAAAGAATATTAAATTCATATTTTCCTTCTTCATTTTGCTCTAGAAGTATTTGTACATATTTTACTCCATCTTCTTCATATAAGTCATTTTGTATATTTCTTTTATTTACTTGTATACTTGGTATTTCATTATTTTTTAAAGTCTTTACTCCTTCATATCTAAAATTCAACTTGTCTTCTTGCATTACAAATAATATATAATCTTCTGGAAGTAATATGTATAGTTCAAAGTCTTTTGTTACATTAACTGCCTCTAATTCTAAAGTATATGTTCTTCCATAGGCAAAACTGTAATTTATTCCTAATAATACAATGAAAATGCTTAATATTGCAATAAATTTTTTCATCCGTTCCATCTCCTCTTATTTTTTGAAACTTATTTTATTTTCTGTTCCGTTTAAAATTCTTTTTATGTTACTTCTATGATTAAATAATACAATTACTGCTAATATCAAGCTATATATAAAATACACATTTCCAGATTTTCCTTCTGTTAAGACTGTGTAATGTTCATTTATAAAAAGAGTTAGTACTGGAAATAATACTGCTGCTGCACATGACCCTACTGATACCATTCTTGTCAAGCACATTAAGACTAATGCAAATACTAAACAAATTAATCCTATTTGCCAATTACTTAAAAGTAACACTCCAAGTGATGTTGCTACTCCTTTTCCTCCTTTAAATCCGAAAAATACTGGGAATGTATGACCTAGTATTACTGCCACTCCTGCTATTTGTACTAACAATTCTTTGTTTATTTCTGGAATATTTCCTAATAATATTGCTATCCCTATAGATACAACACCTTTTAATATATCACATATAAGTGTTATTGCTGCTGCTTTTTTTCCTACAGAGCGAAGCATGTTTGTTGTTCCTGCATTTCCGCTTCCTTTTTCTCTTACATCAAACCCAGCAAACTTTTTACTAAATATTACTGAAAAATTTACACTTCCTATTGAGTATGCAATTATTGCCATAAGTATATATATTACCATTTTTAAAATCCCTCCTTCATAGCTTCTTTATCTGATTTTTCTCTTGCAATTATCCTTATTGGTGTTCCTGTTAAATCAAATTCTTTTCTTATTTGATTTACTAAATATCTTTCATAAGAAAAGTGGAATAATTTCTTATCATTTACAAATACAACAAATGTTGGTGGTTTTGTTGATACTTGAGTTCCATAATATATACGAAGCCTTCTTCCTTTATCTGATGGTGGTTGTACTATTGATATTGCTTCATTTATTACTTGGTTTAATACAGAAGTTGATATTCTAAAGCTATTTTGTTCTGCAACATGATTTATTAGGTCAAATAATTTATCTACTCTTTGCCCTGTTAATGCTGATATAAATATTATGGGTGCATAAGATAAATATTTTAATTTTTGGTATATTTCTTTTTTATATTTTTCTAATGTTCCTGTTTCTTTTTCTACCGCATCCCATTTATTAACTACGATTATTACACCTTTTCCTGCTTCGTGTGCTTCTCCTGCAATTTTTGCATCTTGGTCTGTTACTCCATCATTTGCATCTATCATCATTAAGCATACATCTGCTCTTTCTATTGCTAAAAGAGTTCTCATTATACTGTATTTTTCTATGTTTTCTTTTATTTTGCTCTTTTTTCTTACTCCTGCTGTGTCTATTAATATATATTTTCCTTTATCGTTTTCAAACTCAGAATCTATTGCATCTCTAGTTGTTCCTGCAATATCACTTACAATACTTCTATTTTCTCCTAATATTTTATTTATTAAAGATGATTTTCCTACATTTGGTTTTCCTATTACTGCAACTTTTATTTTATCATCATCTATCTCGTCTTCTTCTATTTTTGGAAACTTATTATATATTTCATCTAATATATCTCCTATTCCTATTCCATTTGTTGCTGAAATTGGAAATGGTTCACCTATTCCTAAATTATAAAACTCATATATTTCTTCTTTATCTTTTTCTATATTATCTGCTTTATTACAAATAAGTACTACTGGCTTCCCTGATTTTTTTAACATAACTGCTATTTCTCTATCTGCTGCTGTTACTCCTTGTCTTATATCTGTTAAAAATATTATTACATCAGCCATTGCTATTGCTAAGTTTGCTTGTTCTCTCATTTGTGAAAGTATTACATCATCTGAATTCGGCTCTATTCCTCCTGTATCTATTATAGTAAAATCTCTTCCTCTCCAGTTTGTTTCTGCATATATTCTATCTCTTGTTACTCCTGGACTATCTTCTACTATTGATATTCTGGAACCTGCTAGATAATTAAAAAATGTTGATTTTCCTACATTTGGCTTTCCTATTATTGCTACTATTGGTTTTGACATTGTTATTTTCCTTTCTTTTAAATATGTGTATAGTATATCATAATTTTATCTTAAATAACAAGAAAAAAGTAAAATTTTGAAATTCAAAACTTTACTTTTTTTATTATTTTCTATTCTCTATATTTTTACACATCCGCCGATTACTTTTCCTTTATTTTGTTTTGGTAATGCTGATGCTCCTCCAGATAATACTATCATATCTCCTTCTTCTAATATTCCGTCTGCTTTTAATTTTTCAATTCCTGCATTTATTGTATCTTCTATTGAAGCCTCTCCTTCACAAAGAATTGGATGTGCATTAAATATTAATGATAATTGATTGTATGTTTCTTTACTATCTGTAATTGCAAATACTGGGCAAGCTGAGGCTAATGCAGCTAGTTTTAATATAGAATCTCCTTTATGTGTATAAGCTACTATTGCATCTGCTTGTATTTGCTCTGCTGTTATACATGTTGTATATGCTAGAGCACTTTCTACATCTTTTTTGTTGTGGTCAAAACTTCTTTTATAAAATCTATTCCAATATTTAATTGAACCTTCAACAGCTTTAGAGATTTTATCCATTGTTTCAACACATTCTACAGCATATTTACCCATAGCACATTCTCCAGATAACATTATATCACTTGTAACATCATATACAGCATTTGCTACGTCACTTACTTCTGCTCTTGTTGGTCTAGGGTTTGTTGTCATAGATTCTAACATTTGTGTTGCTGTAACTACTGGTTTTCCATGTTTATTACATTTCTTGATATAATCTTTTTGATGAATTGGAACTTCCTCCATAGGAACTTCAACTCCCATGTCTCCACGTGCTACCATTATTCCGTCTGATAGTTCTAATATTTCATCAAAATTATCAATACCCTCTTGACATTCAATCTTAGAAATAATCTTTACTCTTTCTCCACCATTTTCATCAAGAAGTTGTCTCATTTCTCTTACATCTTCTGCTCTTCTTACAAATGATGCTGCAATGTAATCAAATCCATTTTTAACACCAGCTATTATATCATCATGATCTTTTTCTGATATAAATGGTAATTCAAGACTTACACCTGGCATATTTACTGTCTTTCTACTTCCTAGTCTTCCTGTATTTAATGCTTTACAAATAATATCTTTTCCTTTAATTTCTGTTACTTCAAATTCTATTGCTCCATCATCTACTAATATTTTTGAACCTACATTTACATCTTTGTAAGCATCTTTATAAGTAAGTGTTGTTTTTGTATTATTTCCTATAATATCCTCATTATAAAATGTAAAAGTTTGTCCTTCTTTTATTTCAACTTTTTCATCTCTAGATTCTAATATACCTGTTCTTACTTCTGGTCCTTTTGTATCTAGCATTAAAGCTACTGGCCTATTTAATTTTTCTCTTACTCTTTTTATTGTTTCTACTTTTTCACTATTTTCTTCATATCCACCATGTGAAAAATTAATTCTTGCTACATTTAATCCCGCATTAACTAATTTTGTAAATACCTCTTCACTTTCACTTGCTGGTCCTATTGTTCCTATTATTTTTGTTTTTCTTAAATTTCCTTTCATTATATTTCTTCCTCCCTATTTGTTTTTTTACACCAAACTGTATTATATCACAGTTTCGACAAATTTCAAGCATTTTTTTACGTTTTCGCAATATATTTTACTATAATTTTACTATATTATATTATAAAATTCCTATTTTGTACTTAAATTTATATATAATTATTTCCATTTTAGCCAGAAATATACAAAAACTATTAATAAATATTTTTTATCTTGTTTAAAAACTAATTACTCTAATTCAATTATTGCATGTAAATTCTTTTCATCCTCTGATTTAACTACAACAATATGTTTATTTTCGTTACTCATATATTTACAAACTACTGTATCACCTAATTTAATTTCTTTTTTATACATAATTCTAACATTATCAAATGGTCTACTATTATATACTTTCTCTGGCAATGCCTCATATGCCAAATCTAAATAATATAAATTATGCATGTGTTTATTTATATCAATATCTTTTCTCTTAACTGTATATTTTATACTTGAGATAGAATTTTCAGGCATATGTAATCTATCTAACTTTTCCCCTGGAAATACTTCTTTTTCTTCAGTGTTATATTTATCTATAATTTCATTTGTTATTCTTTCCATGCTTCTTTTTTCTATATTAATAAGTGTCCACTTTGATGTTGCTATTGCACAAAGTTTTTTATTTTCATCATATATTTCATAGTCACGATATGTAAAAAACTTATTTCCTACTCTAGCCCATGTATGGATTTCTAAAGCTTGTCCATATTGGGGTCTATTTATTACTTTTAATTTCCAATCTAGCAAAATCCAAGTTAATTTTTTAATCTTTGTATCATTTGCTCCATATCCTACCATATCAGAATGATATCCACCTATATTTTCTAGCATTTTGAGTATTGCAATATTTTTTATTCTATTATCTTTTCCAATATCACTTAATCCCATCTTAAAAGTCTCTTTAAAAATCATTTTTCTACCTCTTTCCTATTAATGTCATGTCGCAATGGGTGTCGCAATGGGGACAGTCCCTATGCCTATAAAATGTCGCATGGGGACTGTCCCCATTGCGACACCCATTGCGACACCCATTGCGACATTAGACTACTACTTTAATATCCTGGTTTTTTTAATAATTTAAACATATTTTTC